>JBEPWQ010000008.1:0-35075 GCA_041642315.1 Desulfobacteraceae bacterium
TAGACGCCCGCGTGCCGCCCTGGAAAGTGTTCGCCCAGTCGTTCAATCTCGACGACGTGCTTTACTGGATTGCCAATACCCCCTGGTACGGCAATCGTGCGGTGTATTTGGATGGCCGGTACGCCGATTCAGGCTTTGACCATACAGATCCCGAAACCTGGTCGCCCACCATGAAGGAACTGGCCGACCAAGGGGTCACTATCATCGCGCCGCCCATATGGATGCTCCTGAAAGTCGACAACGGCGGGGAAATCCTGCCGTCCGTTTATGCCGAGTACGCCAAAGCCGCCGGTCTCGATATCATCACCTGGACGCTTGAGCGCTCCGGCCCCTTGGAAGGCGGGGGCGGGTGGTACTATCAGACCGTTCCGGAGGTGATCGACAATGATGGGGACATGTACGAAGTCCTCCATGTCCTGACCAAAGACGTGGGAATCCTGGGCATATTTTCCGACTGGCCCGCCACTGTCAGCTTTTATGCCAATTGTATGGGATTGAATTAACCGATCCGGTTCTCAAAGGGGCGCCTTCACTCGTCAGACGGCGCCCTCGTGACAAACAGGATACCTCATTTAGAGGTCTTATATACCAGGAATACTTTATGGCCTTCAATTTCAGACGGTGCCATTTTTATATATACAATTCTAAAACCACAAAGGGGGTAGGAATGAAACACATGGTCAAATTTTTCTTGACGAGCATTCTGTCAATCGCCGCAAAGTTATTGGTAAACATCGTCTATGAAAGGATTCGACGGCGATCCGGTTATCTTCAATTCCCTTCTACTGATGCACAGTTGAATTTTTGCTTGTGCGCCTGATCCGTGCAGCAGCCTGCAAACAACGCTTGATCCGGTTGACGCTATCGAAACAGGAGGGTGATGTCGGCTCTGCACGGATTTACCGGCACCATTGCCGGTATTTCTCTGCCGGGAGTTTCCGGTGAGGAAGTTTTGGAGTTTATAACAAAATCCCGGCCGAAGCCGGGTAAAATGAAATTCAAAATATGGATTCTTTTTGCAATCAAATAATTTCCAAATTTGAATGCAACCCCCTCAACCGGCCCCACCATTCCGATTCCGTTTTGACGTATACGTTTGGCGGTACATCCCCGCGCATCTCCTGATAGACTTT
The DNA here is from genome assembly GCA_041642315.1 of Desulfobacteraceae bacterium. GTDB lineage: Bacteria > Desulfobacterota > Desulfobacteria > Desulfobacterales > Desulfococcaceae > JAABSQ01. The sequence goes on from JBEPWQ010000008.1 coordinate 1,134, forward strand.
TTTCTTGTAAGGTCCCCAGAATTCATGAGGCCCCCGCGGGTTGTCGGTCTGCCCCATCCAGAACAGGTCGTCTTCACTCAATTCCTCAAATCCGATTCTCTTCATGGCATGCTCCTTTCCTTACTTGTCATCATTCGCATGATGCCTTTTTTTGATCGGTAAAGGTACAGCATCCCCCCCTATTGATGCCATCTCCCCCCGGAAGATTGGATCGGTCTTTTCAAATCGAAATCGACGAAAACAAAATAGGCCTTCTCTTAAAAAAAGCAACACTCCTTTCATTCTCATATTCTCCGATTAATGCAACGCATCGGCCCGGTCGGTTTTCTCCCAGGGCAGATCCATGTCGGTGCGGCCGAAATGGCCGTAAGCGGCCAGGTGCTGGTAGAACTTTCCTTTGTTCTGCTTGGGCAGATGCCGCAGGTTGAAATTTCGTATAATGCCGGCCAAACGGAATTCGAACTGTTTTTGGACCATCTCGGTCAGCTCCTCGTCGGGCCGTTTGCCGGTGCCGAAGGTCTCCACCTCGAGACTGACCGGCCGGGTGAGACCGATGGAATAGCTGGCCATGATTTCGCATTTGGCGGCCAGCCCCGCAGCCACCAGGTTTTTGGCGGCATGGCGCACCGCATAGGCCCCGACCCGGTCGATGCGCACCGGGTCTTTGCCGCTGAGGGCCTTGCCGCTGTTGCGGCAGTATTCGCCGTAGGTGTCGATGGCGTTTTTGCGGCCGGCCAGGCCCGAATGGTAGGTCGGACCGCCGAAATAGGGGCCTTCGGGGTTGACGAATATTCGGGTGTCGTTGTCCGGACGAATCGGCTCTTCCTGGAAGACCGGTTCGATCACCGCCTGGCGGATATCCCCCTGAAGCCGGGAGTCCTGAACCCCGCCGGCGGTCTGTTTCTGGCTGGCCATCACCGCCACCGAATGGAGCCGGTAGGGAACCTGCTCCCGGTATTCAATCCCCACCTGCACCTTTCCGTCGGGCTCCAGATAGGCCAGTGTCCCGTCCCGCCGCACTCCATCCAGGCGTCGAGCCAGTCGGTGGGCCAGGTCGATGGGCAGGGGCATCAGAGACGGGGTTTCGTCGCAGGCGAACCCGAAAACGGTCACCTGGTTTTTGGCCGGAATCAGGTCGATTTCTGCGTCGGTCAATTCCGCCTCTCGAAAAGCGGGCTGATTTTCAGCCGGGTAGGCCTGGGTGGAGGTCAGAATGGAGCTGGTGTTGGCGTTGAATTCGGCCTGGTCATATCCGATCCTGCGGATCACTTTGCGGGCGATGTAGGACAAATCCACGGTGGCGTCGGAATAAGACCGGGCCGCAATGAAAACGATGGCGCTGGAGACGGCGCACTGGACCCGAACCCGGGCATAGGGATCCTGCATCAGGTAGCAGTCCACGACGGCGTCGCTGATTTTGTCGCAGAGCTTGTCGGGGTGTCCTTCGGTGACCGATTCGGAGGTGACCATATAGTTTTTTTTCATCGTGTCTCCCTATTGTGCGGTGTCGGTATCGTCGGACTCGGTGGATTCGGCATCGGATAGGGCCGGCGACGGTTTGGTCATTTCATTGATCAGAAGGGGCGCCAGGGCACCGCCGCCGGCCACGGCCAGATCGACCAGGCCCAACGGAGAGAGCCCCAGAAGTTTTCGAAGCCCGGGAATGATCAGGGTGCCGAGCTGAAGCAGAAGGGACCCGCCCAGGGCTGCGTCCAGGTAGCGGTTCGGGATGCGGGTTCCGGTATGAAAGACGGATCGGCTTTCGGATCGGCAGCTGAGGGCGTGCAGGAGTTGGCCCACGGTGAGGCTCTGAAACGCCAGGGATCCGGCACGGGCCCCGGCGCCGTAGCGCAGCCGACCGTAAAGAAAGCTGGCCAGAGCTCCGCCGGTGATGGCGGCGGCCTCCCCGCCGATACGCCGGTAGTCGTCCTTGGAAAACAAAGGGGCTTCGGGGTCCCGGGGCGGCTCCTTCATGACGTCCAATTCGGGAGCTTCGAGAGACAGGGCGATTCCCGGAAAGATGTCGGAGATGAGGTTGATCCAGAGCAGCTGCATGGTGGTCAAGGGGATGCCCAGGCCGGTGGACATGGCCGAAAAGATCATCAGGATTTCGGTCAGGTTGGTGGACAGAAAAAAATGGACCGATTTTTTGATGTTTCGGTGAATGGTGCGACCGTCGCGAATCGCCACGATCAGGGTCTCCAGATTGTCTCGCTCCAGAACCACGTCGGCCACCTCCCGGGCGATGTCGGTGCCGCTTCTGCCCATGGCGATGCCGATATCGGCGGCCTTGAGGGCCGGCCCGTCATTGATGCCGTCGCCGGTCATGGCCACCACCCGGCCGTCGGCCTGAAGGGCCCGCACGATCTGAAGCTTGTGGGCCGGGGTGACCCGGGAGTAGACGTGGACCTTGCCGGCCAGGGCCTCCATCACGGCCGGGTCCAAATCCATGAGCTGGGTGGAATCGAGAATCTCCAGGTGGTCGGTTTGGCTCAGGTTCAGGTGTTGGGCCACGGCGTGGGCGGTGGGCGACTGGTCTCCGGTGATCATGACGGTGTTGATGCCGGCCCGGTGGAGCACCCGAATCAGGTCCCGAACCCCGTCGCGCACCGGATCGGCCATGCCGATAAAGCCGACAAAGGTGAGCCCCCGTTCGGGTTCGGCGTCTTCGGCGTTGCGCCCCCCGTTTTCAAGCGGCTTGCAGGCCACCCCGAGCACCCGCAGGGCCCGGCCGGCCATGCGGCTGTTGGTGACCTCCAGATCCATGCGCAGGTCGTCTTCCAATACCTGACTGCGGCCGTCCACCAGGATCCGGTCGCACATGTCGAGCACCGAGACCGGACTGCCCTTGACCGCCAAAAGCCCCTCGGCCGCGGTATCGGTTTGGTGAACGGTGGCCATAAAAAGCCGTTTTTCAGCCCGGTGCTTGACGTCCAGCAGGGGGTGGGCCTTGCGGATTTTTTTCACGTCGATGCCCGATTCCAGAGCCACCCGGACCAGGGCGTTTTCAGTGGAAGAGCCCTGCAAAGCGAGGGCGCCGTCATCCAGGGTGCCGGTGATTCGGGATTCGTTGCACAGAACACAGATCTCCAGAAGTTTTTCCAGTTCAGGAATTTCCCCGGGCGCCACCGGTTTGCCGTCGATCAGACACCGACCCTCTCGAACCTCGATGGGTTGTTTACCGGCATAGGCCGACAGTACGGTCATCCGGTTTTCAGTGATGGTGCCGGTCTTGTCGAGGCAGACGGTCTGAAGGGTGCCGAGGGTCTCCACCGCCTGAAGCTGGCGGATAATGACATGACGCCGTTTCATGTTGGAGATCCCCAGGGCGAAGGTGACGGTGGCGGTGGTTGGCAGCCCCTCGGGCACGGCGGCGGCGGCCACTGAAATGGCGGTTTCGGTCATCCGGTAGAGGCCGAAGCCCCGCAGTAAACCGATGGCAAATACCAGCCCCCCCACGGCGGCCCCGAGATAGACCAGATGGTTGCCGATCCGCCGCAGCTGGCGTTCGATGGGGGTATCCGGCGCCGAGCTCGACTCCAGCAGGATCTGAAGCCGCCCCATTTCGGTGCGGCATCCGGTGGCGGTCACCACCCCGATGCCGGCGCCGCCGGTGACCAGTGTCCCCATGTAGGCCATGTTGTTCCGGTCGGCCAGGGGGGTCTCTTTCCAGGCCAGGGCGCCGGGCCCTTTGAGGACCGGCAGGCTTTCGCCGGTGAGGGCCGATTCGTCGATGGAAAGCTGGGAGCCCTCCACGATCCGGCAGTCGGCGGGGACCTGGGTGCCGGGTTTAAGCACCAGGATGTCGCCGGGAACCAGCCCCTCCGCCTGAATCTGCCGCCCCACCCCGCCCCGAATGATATCGGCCAAGGGCTGGGTGGAGACCTTGAGGGCGTGAATGGTCCGCTCGGCCCGGCTTTCCATGAAATAGCCGATGGCCGCATTGGCGGTGACCACCCCGGCGATGATGGCGGCGTCCAGAAGCCCGCCGGTCAGCGCCGAAAGGGTGGCTGCGGCCCCCAGCAGGGCCACCGGCAAAGAGGTGAACTGACCCACAAAGATCTCCACTCCGGAGCGGGGTTTGGCTTTGGGCAGCCGGTTGGGTCCGTATTTTTTGAGCCGAAGCCCGGCGGTCCGCCTACTGAGGCCGAGATCTTTCCGGCTGCGCAGCCGGGTCAGGACGTTTTCCGGATCATAAACATGCCAGGGAACCGGCCGAAGGTCGTCGGCCGGAAACTGTCCCTCCCTGGCCCGCGTGGTCAGCCGTTCGAAGGCCGCATCGGGTAAATGTCGGGCAAGCGCCGGAGGAGGGTCATCCTCGGCGGCGGTCTGTGATTCCGTTTCTTCAGAATCGGCTACCACGAGCATCCGCCCGATCAGATCGGCGATGTCCTGGTGGGTGGTGTTGGAATTGAAGCAGACCAGAAGGTTGCCGGTCAAAGTACTGGCCGAGACCGATTGGACGTCCGGAGCATGGGTAATGCGGTCTTCCAAATATTGCTTCATGGGCGGAGACCGGTGAAGACCCGGCACCCGATATCGGCCTCGGCCGGGGACTGCCGTGTGAACGGGGCGTATCACTAAATGATGATTCCTTCTTCGATAATCCGCGATGGCGGAAACCTATTGAAATGGAGGCCAAAGAGGTGTCGGTGCACCTGCAGACTGCGGGTTCGGATGAAAACGATTTTTTAGGTATTGTAGCAGGTGTAGAAGCCGTGCAATCGCGGGTACAATTTTTTTTAACCCGAATCGGCCTTCAATCAAGGCCGCTTGTGCCGGAGGAGGTACAAAGCCCCCTCTCCCCCTTTACGACGGATGATTTTTTACTGGATGATTTTTTACTGAATGTTCGGTTTTGAAGCGCTCATGTTCTGAAACATCGGCAGGCTGAGCCCAAAGGCGTACCAGAGAGCCGAATGCCAGGTGGGAAGTTTGACTTTTCCCCTGAAAAGCTGATACCCCCCGATGCCCACGGCGGCCATAAAGGCCACGCCGAGCAGGTTGATCCGTCCGCCGGTGACTTGTTCAAGCCGGTGGTTGACGACCCGAATGGGTTGAATTACCGTCATCGGGAAAAACTTGGACATAATCTCCGTCGGCACCTGAAAGAGCTGGTGATCCGCCGCAAATTGACAAACGGCGTGCGGGTCCAGCTCTTTGTCGATGAGCAGGATACTGCCGGTGTCGGGGTTGGTGCGGACCTCCTTTACCTTGGCGGAAATCTCCTTTTCCACCAAGGCGAAGTAATCGGCATCCCCTTTTTTTGACGGCACCCGGACCCGCATCCGCTGCGAGGTCCGATGCACAATGTCCGCTTTGGGTGTTTCCACGGCAGGTTCCTCTTTTAGGATTTGGCCGCCGCCTTCTTCTCGGTGACCTGTTTCTTCTTGTCTTTTTCAGCCTCGGCCATTTCGGCCCGAACCTCGGCGGTGAGATCCGACAGCCCTTCCCGCGTCTCAGCGCTAATCTCTTTCATCTTGCCCCAGGCCAGCATGCCGCCGCGAAGGGTCGCCTTGGTCAGCGGTTTGGCCACATAGGACAGGCCGGATACTACCAGCGGGGCCGCCAATACCACGGCCGCACCGATCATCACATTTCCACCGGTTTCAAAAACATCATCGATTCCCATACCCATAATCTTTCTCCTTTCTCCAGATTGGGGTGAAGTGGTTCTAACAAAATTCTAACAGGAATTATAGTGAGCTTAACGATTTGCTCAGGGCTTGTCAACCCCCTATTCTGATAGTTATTATGGATAGTGAAATAGTAAAAGCATAGTGATTGTCGATAAAGAATATCCCGATCGACGCGCACATTTTTTCGAGGAGATTACCGCTATCCGAATTTGTTCGAGAATTCAGAAGATGCCGAGCCAAGCAATCAATTTTCATTTTGGACGAGCACTACTTGTGTTCTAATCAAGATAGAGTCAAAAGAAAGCCTCCGGATTCGGGCGGTGACCTGCACGGTTGCCAACTCGGTTCTGGAAATCGGATGGGGGAAAGGATTCGCTCGCGATGATTAGGCAGAAGGTTACTCTGCGAAATCCTTCAATTGCCCGACCGGATTTCGCAGAGGTGGCTTCGATCTTCACATCCTTACTTCACACGCTCTTATTCGACGACGGCTTCCGCAGGGGCAGGGTTGTTGGCCGAGCCGCCTTTTGTTTTCCTGCCAACAGGAGCGGGGGTTTTCAAATGGGTTTCGGCCGCCAAGGGCCAGGACATCAGCGTGTTTCGCAGTTGACCGGCGGCGGCATTCAGTTCATGCCCGGTATGGGCCCACTGGGGCAGCATTTCAACGAGCCGGGATTCCTGAACGGTTTTACGCACCATCTGTTCATATCGTTCCTGAAAGGCACTGAACCCGTCCTTTTGGAGGTCGCCTTTCCCGTTCTGGGGCATAATGAGCTCGCCCCATGATTCTGCAGCCGCCCGCAAGGTCTGAGTGATCAGATTTGATCCGGTCACTAAAACCGCCAAGCCTTTTTCCATCATTTCAGCGTGATCTTCCACGGTCGCCATGGATTTGGATTGGACTTCTTCCGGCATTCGAATATCGTCCAGCATTCCTCTGATCAGTTCCGATTGAGCGGTGATCATCTCTTGAACCGCTGTTTCCCAGGCGTGATGGTTCTGATTGAACTCCCATCCATTATTCATACTCCGCTCGGCCCATTCTTTGATGGTTTTCGCGGTTTTCAAATGAAAAACCGCCATCTTCTTCAAATTATTCCGAAACCCTCTCTTTTCCGGTTCCAAAATTCTCATGGCCGACTTCATCGCCTCGACCACCTCCTGGACCGGGGCAAGGGGAGATTTTTTGAGGAATGCCTCGAAGGATTCGGCAATCTCTCGGGTAGCCAGGTCGATGGCATCAAAAAAGGGCTCCGGATCGACCTCGTCCTGTTTCAGGGATGCCTTTCCGATGTCCAGTCCTTTTTGTGAAACCCGCATCCAGCTGTCCAGAGTGATGTTCAGCATATCTCCCCACCCGGTCATAGCGGTAGATACCAGCTCAGAATAATCACTGATCTGGTCGTATTTTATAAAGGATCTGGTGATGTTTTCAAAAGAGGGTATGCTTTTCCAATACCATTCCGGAAAAACGCAATTGAAAATACCCGTGCCGGCGTTGTTTTGGGTCTCCTTTTTCATTCTGAGGCTCCTTTAAAAAAGTTGGTGAAAATGAAACTGGATTTGGGCCGCAAGCACGCATCGGAATGGGTTTTAAAAACGGTTGAATCGGAACGACAACATTTCCAGGGAAAGATCCGGAGCGGGTAAATCAGCGGTGTCGAACTTTCCATCGGATGGTATGCCTGCATTCGGCACACTTCTACCCATCTAATGTTCAGAAAATGTTAAATTCAAGTTTTTTTTGGATGAAAAAGTTCGGGATTGCGCCGTTTGCCTTCGCGAATTACCGATCCTTTTTATTAAAATCGAAATTGGGTTTGGGCACTATCTGTAATGCCAGACCGAAGGCATACCAGAGCGCAGTGTGCCAGGTGGGAAGCTTCAGGTTGCCTCTGAGAACCTGATAAAGCCCGATGCTCACCGCCGACATGAAGGCGATGCCGAGCAGATTCATTCGGCCGCCGGTCTCCTTCATCATTTGGGAACTCAGCGCGCCCATGGGCCGAACCACCTTGCGGGGCAGAAAATCGAGCTCCTCCTCCGTTTTTCCAAAGGTAAAAAATCCCTTGGATTCCGCATACTCCTGAATGGAATTCGGGTCGAGATCCTCTCCGAGACACAGGATGCTGGCGCTCACCGGGTTGATCTCCACCTGATCCACCCGCTTGGTTCGGGAAAACCCGTTATAGACTTCTGAAAAATAGGATTCATCTCCTCTTCTGGAAGGGATTTTAATTCGCAATCGGCCCGGGGTCTGATGAACGATTTTGGCTTTCGGTGTGTCCATGATTAGTTTCCTTCCTTTTTCGAGCTGTCGGCAGGTGGCGTCGAATCTCCGGTCATTTGATTTTCCTGGGAATCCTCAGGGGCGTTTCCGGCTGTCGCATCGGATGAAGCTTCTTTGGCGGCGTTCGCCTCCGGCTGTTTCTCATCGGCCGTCGCCTTTTTTTCGGCGGCTTTGTCCGATTCCGCCTTTTGTTTGGGCAGGCTCGCTTTTTTTGTTTCCGGCTCCTCTTTCTCGGCGGATTTTTCAGGAGCGGATTCAGCCGATGCTGTCTTGGCTTGGGTTTTCTTGGACGGGCTCCTTTTGGCAGCGGTTTTTTGAGTGGCGGCGGTCTTTTTTGCGGCGGCTCCCTTTTCAGAACCGGAACTCGTCTTCGCCGCCGCTTTGGGGGCCTGCTTTTCTTTAGAACCCGAAGCTGCAGCGGCTCCGCTGATTTCAGCCTGGACTTCCGCCGACAAATCCTCAAAATCCTCCTTGGTTTCAGCGGACAGTTCTTTGATTCTCTCCCACGCGATCAAGCCCCCTTTCAGGGTTGTTTTGGCCAGCGGGCGGGTGAACCGGGCCAGACCGGAGATAACCAGCGGCGCCAATAAAACCGCCGCCGCCCCGATCACGACGTTTCCACCGGTTTGAATGACATCTTCCATTTTCATGACGGGTCCCTTTCTTAAAAAGTTTTTTTGAATGCGATAAAAAGAAATTAAATCCTTCCATCGGATTCTGTCAAATAGATTTCTACAAAAGAAGATATGGCGCCGCGGGAAGTAGCGGTTTTGCGCATCTTACTCCTTCGCCTCCTCAATATTTAATGCGGAATTAATGAAATTCTAACAATTTCCTAACATGGCATCCTTAGAGTGTAAAAATACAGGGAGGAAATTTATTAATTCAAACCATGGTTTTCCAGTCGAATCGCCTTTTGAGATGGACGGAAAACCGGAAAGGAGAAAGGACAATGAAGAAATCCCTGAAAATCATCCTTGCATTACTCATCACCATGACTCTCGGCGCCGGCCTCGCAAACGCGGCGGATCAGATCCGCATCGTCGGCTCCAGCACCGTCTACCCCTTCAGCAGCTATGTGGCGGAGGAATTCGGCAAGACCACCCGGTTTCAGACGCCGGTGGTGGAATCCACCGGATCGGGCGGCGGACACAAGCTCTTCGGCGCCGGTGTGGCGCCGGACACCCCGGACCTGACCAACTCCTCGCGCAAGATGAAAACCAGCGAGTTCAAGCGGGCCCAAGAGAACGGCGTTCAAAAGATCACCGAGGCGGTGATCGGCTACGACGGCATCGCCATCGCCCAGAACACAGACAATGATCCCATCGATTTCACCCTCGAAGAGATCACCCTGGCCGTGGCCCAGGAGGTGCCCGATCCCAAGGGAAGCGGAAAACTGGTGAAAAATCCCTATAAGTACTGGAACGACATCGCCGATCGGCTGCCGAAACGGGAGATCAAAATTTACGGGCCGCCCACCACCTCCGGCACCCGGGACGCCTTTGAAGAGCTGGCCATGGAAGCGGCCACCAAAAAGATGGAAGGATACAACGGGAAATACGCCAAAGTCCGCCAGGACGGCGCCTGGATCGACGCCGGCGAAAACGACAACCTGATCGTCCAGAAACTCTCCAAAGACAAAGGCGCTTTCGGCATTTTCGGCTTCAGCTTTCTGGATGAAAACCGGGACAAGATCCAGGGCGCCCGGATCTCCGGCGTGAAACCGACACCGGATACGATCTCCTCGGGTGAATACCCCTTGTCCAGGAGCCTCTTTTTTTACATCAAAAACGGCCATGTCGGCGAAGTACCGGGGCTGATGGACTACGTCTCCCTGTTCATGAGCGATAAAATGATCGGCCCCGACGGCGCCCTGAAACGTATCGGGCTGGTGCCCCTGCCCGAAGAGCTTCGAAAAGCCTCTCAGGATCGCGTCCTGAACCTGGTTCCGCTCGAAATGAACGGCGGCAAGCTGACCACCCTTCAAGAGTATGCCAAAAACAAGAAGGGTTGATTTTCAGTCTGAGGTCAAGTTTTTGAATCGTTTCTAAAGGATACGGCGGGCCCGGTTTCTGCGGGCCTGCCGGTCTTTTTTGCTATTATCATCGCGCGCTCCGGTGAAATATCGCCAAAAGCGGCCCGTTTTCATTCCGAGTTCCAGACGCTAAGCCGGCAGCGGAGTGTCCAGGCTCCTATTCGGTATCCGAGACCGCGCACCATTCAAATAGCAACAGATACAAAACAGGAACACACTGCAGCATGTCCATACAAGACATTAATCCGACCATTCTGTTATTGGTGACCGGACTGGTCGTCGTTCTGGTGGGCCGGGTCGGGTACCGCATGACACGGAACCGAACCGCCGAGATCGCCGACGGCGGAGAAGAGCTTCGCTCCACGCCGGACTATTACGGCTGGTATGCCCTGGTCTGGATGTTTTTGCCCCTTCTGGTGATCACGATCCTGGTTGCGGCCCTTGAATTGACCGGTGTCATGAGTGTACCGGGACTCTGGGTCGCCGCCGCCTGGATCGCCCTGCCGGCTCTGATCCTGATGCCGGTGATCCGATCCATTCGCTCCGACCTGAATGCCAGAATACTGGTGGAACGGGTCATTTACGGCGTTCTGCTGTCGGCCGCCATGGTGTCGATCTTTACCACCATCGGCATCATGCTGTCGGTGCTGTTCGAATCGATCCAGTTTTTTCAGCATCCCAGCGTATCCGTCACCGAATTTCTCTTCGGAACCGAATGGTCCCCCGGCGGCGCTTTTCTGGAATCAGCGGGCCGCGGAACCGAGCAGGGCACCGACGCCGACTTCGGGGCGGTTCCGCTGTTCGCCGGAACCCTGATCATCACCGGCATCGCCATGCTGGTGGCGGTGCCCATCGGGGTGCTTTCGGCCATTTATCTTTCTGAATACGCCTCCAAATATGTGCGGCGGGTGGGCAAGCCTCTGATCGAAATTCTGGCCGGCATCCCGACGGTGGTCTACGGGTTCTTCGCCGCGATCACCGTGGCCCCGCTGATCGTCAAGGCGGCCGGATGGGCCGGTCTGGAAGCCAGCTATCAGAACGCCCTGGCGCCTGGTCTGATCATGGGCATCATGATTATCCCGTTCATGTCCTCCCTCTGCGACGATGTCATGAGTTCGGTGCCCCAGAATATTCGACGGGCCTCCTACGCCATGGGAGCGACCAGCTCCGAAACCATCAAACAGGTGGTGTTGCCGGCGGCCTTTCCCGGCATCATTTCCGCCTTTCTGCTGGCGATATCGGTGGCCGTCGGGGAAACCATGATCGTGGTCATGGCAGCGGGTCTCACCGCCAATCTCACCGCCAATCCGCTGGCGGAGATGACCACCGTCACCGTCCACATCGTCGACAACCTGACCGGAGATCAGGCCTACGACAATCCCCAAACCCTTTCCGCCTTCGGGCTCGGACTCACCCTTCTGTTCATGACCCTGATCCTCAATGTGGTCTCCACGATCGTGATCCGAAAATTCCGCATGCGGTATGAAGGAGATTAACGGCCATGCAGGACAAGGCAAATCTAAAAAAAAACCGGAAAGAGGACCCTTCCCATGAAAAAAAATCGCCACCCGCCGATTCCTGGGAAGCCCAAAAAGAACACGAACTCCACCACCTGGAAAAACGACGCCGGCGGGAAAAGCGGTTTAAGGCATACACTCTGGGGGCCATCTTTATTGCGGCCGCATTTCTGGTCTTCTTTCTGGTGGATTTGATCATCAAGGGCTATCCGGCCCTGAAGCAGGCTGAAATCCGTACCGACATCACCTATTCTCCGGAGACCATCGACAACATCGATCAGGCCTTTCCGGAACAAGTGCGCGACCTGGTCAGCCGGGCCGCCAAACGGCGCCTCACCCGGGAAGCCAAGGTCGCCGAAATTCGCATACCGGTTCATTATGATGAAAATACAGCCAAGAATCCTGAATCGGCGATTCACCCCATTCAAATCACCAAGGCGGACATGCCGCCATGGAAGCAGGACTTTGAAGCCCAGGAGATCCCCAAAAAGCAGCTGATCGAGCTGATCGGAGAGCGGGGGTTCAATCGGATTCAACAAAATATGAAAGCGGATCCGTCCCTGGCCGGCAGCGTCCGTGAGGAATGGCTGCCCGGGTCGGATCTACTGCAGGGGTTCATGCACGGAGCCACCGATCTGAAGAAAGAGATGATGGAAACCGCCGTTCTTCTGGACGATGCGGACCACCTTCAAATGGGGTTCGACACCGGAAAGTACGGAACCGAAGGAAAAACGGTCGAGGAGTGGGTCCTGGCCGACAGCCATGTGGATCAGTACCTGAAGGGCTACGACTTCATGAAGCCGTCGGCTTACGACAACCCGGCCAACGCCCCCATTTCCAAGGAAAAGGCGGCGCGAATCGACCGTCTGCACGAGGAAGGAAAGATCGCCCTCCATTTCAACGATTATTTCTTTTTAAACGGCGATTCCAAAATTCCCGAAGTGGCGGGAATGCGGGCGGCCATTATCGGATCGGTCTATGTGGTCGGCCTGGTGTTTCTGATCTGTCTGCCCATCGGGGTGCTCACCTCCATCTACCTGGAGGAATTCGCCCCGGACAACCTGCTCACCCAGACCATCGAGGTCAACATCAACAACCTGGCGGCGATTCCCTCCATCCTTTTCGGTGTGCTGGGGCTGGCGGCTTTCATCAATCTCTTCGGCATGCCGCGCTCTTCGGTGCTGGTGGGCGCGGCCACCCTCGCCCTGATGACCCTGCCCATCATTATCATCGCCACCCGGGCCGCCCTGCGGGCGGTGCCCGATTCGATCCGCCGGGCCGGATTCGCCATGGGCGCCACCCGCTGGCAGGTGGTGCTTCACCACGTGCTGCCGGTGTCGATCTCAGGCATCATGACCGGCAGCATCATCGGCATCGCCAAGGCCATCGGGGAAACCGCACCCCTGATTATTGTGGGCCTGGTATCGTTCGTGCCGGACGCCCCGGTCACACCCACCGACCCCACCAGCGTCATGCCGGCCCAGATCTTCTCGTGGTGGTCCATGTCCCTGCGCGGGTTTCAAGAGCGGGCAGCTTTGGGGATTCTCGTGCTGCTGGCCGTTCTTTTTTTTCTGAACGGTCTGGCGGTATTCATTCGCGCCAAATCGGAGCGCAGTTGGTAAGAAAAAAGGAGCACATTCATTTATGTCCGAAGCGAACCAGAAACAGCAAAAAAGCCAACCGAAATCAGAACAGCGGAATACCGAATCCGATCGGAAACAGCAGGAAATGGACGCGGCGACGTCCCAATTCGGATCCCAGGTTCAGGACCGGCCTAAGCCCGACGGCATCGAAGACGATTCGCCGATTCTCAGATTCGAGGATTTTTCAATTTTTTACGACGATTTCGAAGCCATCAAGAAACTGACGGTACACATCCCCCGGGGGGAGGTAACCTCCATCATCGGCCCCAGCGGGTGCGGCAAGAGCACTCTGCTCAATGCCGTCAACCGGATGACCGATTTAATACCGGGATGCCATATCAAAGGAAAAATGGAGCTGAACAAGGAGGATGTGTTCGCCACCGGCATGGACGTGATCTGGCTGCGGCGCCGGGTCGGCATGGTCTTTCAGAAGCCGAATCCGTTTCCCAAAAGCATCTACGACAACGTGGCCTACGGTCCCAAACTACACGGAAAGCGGAACGGGGATGATCTCGATGAAATCGTAGAACGGAGTCTGAAGGAAGCGGCCCTCTGGGAAGAGGTCAAAGACCGGCTCAAGGCCAACGCCATGAGCCTGTCGGGCGGGCAGCAGCAGCGGCTGTGCATCGCCCGGGCCCTGGCCATCAACCCGCATATGGTGCTGCTGGATGAGCCGACCTCGGCCCTGGACCCGAAATCGACCTCCCACATCGAAACCCTGCTCGGACAGATCCGGGGGCAGTATACGGTCCTCATCGTCACCCACAACATGCAGCAGGCGGCGAGGGTTTCCGACTATACCCTGTTTCTCTTCGAAGGGGAAATGATCGAATTCAACCGCACCGCGGATCTTTTCGTGAATCCGGATAAGAAGCAGACCGAGGAGTATATTACCGGGCGGTTCGGGTGAAAATAGATTTGGGATTAAACAACATCATCCGACCCGTAAGTAAAGGTATCCGCAGAAAAACTATTGCACAGATGCGAATACAGCGCAGCCATCCGTCGAAAGGTGTTTTCCCAGGAAAAATTATTTAAGATCCGATTCCGTCGCCGCTGCCGATCGGTTTCGGTCTCCTCCAGTTTTCGGGCCTGTTGAACCGCCCAGGCCAATGCTTCGGGACTCTCATTCTCGGCCATGATCAACGGAGATTCTCCATGCAGGGTCTCTTCCATGCCGCCGCCCTTGACCCCGATCACCCGGGCTCCGCAGGCTTGGGCCTCCAGAGAAACCAGCCCGAAAGTCTCCTGGGTACCGGCATGGACGAAGAGATCGGCCGCGGAGTACCATTGGGCCAGTTCATCCCGGCTGCTTCGATAGGGGATCCATGAAAGATCCTTCCGCTCCCGCGCAGCCCGGACCACCTTCTCCCGAAGCTCGCCGTCTCCCACCAAAGCAAGGTGGTACCGATCCTTCTCGCTCGAAATGAAATCCATCATGGCGAAGAGGTGATCCAGATTTTTCATTCCGGCCAGTCGACCGGCGTATAACAGCAAAAAAGTATCCTCGGAAAGGCCGAGTTCCTGGAAAATGGCTTTACGGGAATTCCGGGGATAAAATGTTTCGATGTTCACCCCGAGAGGAATTCGAATCACCGGGTTAACCCCCATTTTCTGAAGAGTTTTTTGAAACGCCCGGGTCGCCGTGACCGTGGCATCCATTCGGCGATAAAAGTGGATCAGATACCGATTGATAATACCTGCCGAGACCTCGGCGAGGAGGGACGAACAGGGTCGAAGTTTGTCGCTCAACCGCCGCGGAAAATCGGAGTGATAATAGGCCACCACCGGAATGGGCGTCTGCCGGGCGGCTCCGATGGCCATCCAGGAGGAGAGACAGGCGCTGTCCACCTCAAGGATATTCGGCCGCTCGGATTCGACAATATCGTAAATCCGCTTTCGATTCATCAAAAGACGGTAATCGACGGAGCCGGGAATACGAGGGGACCGAAGCCGATAGACACGGGTTTGGTGCGCCACATCGACCCGGTTTTCCTTCCAGGGAACAATCATCACATGGCCGATGTCGGATCGTTCGGCAAAACACCGCATCTTGTTGCTCAAATACCGCTTTACCCCGCCGCTTGTGGGGCTGTAGGACTGGACGACATCGCAGATTTTCATGCGCCGCCTCAATGTCAGTGATGTGGGGTCGATCGAATGAGAGAGACTGTCCGGGTCCGGCCACCGTTCACCGCCCGCTTTTCATACCCCGGCAGACAAATTTCCAAAATGGGCGGGTCTTCCCGCCATTCCGCATCCCAGTGCAGGGCGAATTCCCCTTCTACCGGGAAAAGGCGGATACGAAGTGTGCCGAAAGCGGTATGGACCGGTCCGAAAATGATTTCTCCACCTGAACAGAGCCATTCTTTCGGGATTCCCTGAAGCAGAACCAATCGATCTTCCTCCTCCCGAACCATCATGTTCCGCAGCATCATCACCCATTCGGCGGCAGCCCAGATATGCTGCCCGTCTCCCTGACACCCGCCCAGTGTGCGGGGATGGATCGCTTCCGGCCATTGTCCCGTCGGTGAAGCCATTTCCACCGCCCGCTCGATAATGGGAAGGTACCGATCATCCCCGGCCCGAAGGAGGACCTGGGCGGCCGTCTTCAGCCTCAGCCCGCTTTGCGACACCTCGGTCTCCACCACCCACCGGTCCGGATCATAAACCACTTGCTGATTCACCTCATCGACCCGGCCCGGCAGGAGTTCAGAACCGTCCTCACTCAATATCCAGCCGTCCAGAGACCATCCATCCAAAAACGGCGTCACCATGCCCCGCGGGTCGACGATGGGGAAAGCATCGCAATCCGGAAATCCGACAGCCGTCCAGTTTCGATGACTGAGATTCACATGGGTGAGCGTATAGGATCGGGGAACAAAAGCTGCATCCATCGGGTCAAACTGCCGCTGCACCCAAAAAGGCCAAATCCAGTCCAGATTGGTTTGAATGGTGCGGGCATTGAGGAGCCCCCGGGCATGGAGCACCAGGCTGGCCCGAAGCAGTTCCACCGGAGCCGCCACTTCCGAAGGCTGGGCGAATTTGTTGAATTGGGAGAGCAGGAGCACCGGATCCAGAAGACCATGGCTTCGGGCGATGCGCCGAATGATAAACTTCCAGGGAAACCAGTTGAATCGCATCCTCGCTCCGTCATTTCCGGCGGTTGGACTTTACCGCGCATCTGCGTCATTATTTCCCTCATGATTATCTGCGGTTCAGACAGAAGGCCCGGCAAAACCGGGCCTTCTCTTTCTTAAGGGGACTGCTTAGCGTGGCTTACCAATCGATCTGAAACCGCGCCTGAAAAATATTGGCATTATCGTCGCTGATCTCGCCGCGATCCTCCAGATCGGCATAGACATAATTGAACATCATCCGCACATTGGGATTGAGATGCCAGTTGATGCCGAGGGTGATGTCGCTCAGTTCCCCGCCCTCGATGTCTTCATCGGTCAGATCGACTCTGGCGTACCGCAATGCAAGCTCCCAGGCGCCCGGTCCGCCTTCGGTGGGATGAAAATTGGATTTGGGCGTAATTCGGCTGAAAGAGCCGGAACCGGGTTTATAGTCTCTGCTTTCTCCGGTCAGAAAGTAGCTTCCATAGACATAATACCCGCTGAAAACGGGGTCATCGTCCGCATCAGAATTGACTATACTCGTAATGTATTCCGCCTGGGCTGAAAAGGGTCCAAAAACGGCGGCGGCTTCGAGACCGACGATGTCGGCATCATCGGCCAGAATGTTACCGGTATTCGCCAATCGGGCATCCGTTATATGGGTCGAGGGCCGAACACGATATCTAAGCTCGGTCTCTTCATCCGCATCCCGAAACTGGTGACTGTAGGAAACCCCCAGGTGGACGGCTTGTTTTCCGTCATTCGCAAAGAAGGGAGCCCCGGTGACACGAGCCGATAGGTTGATATCCGTAAAATCATTGAAATTATTCCCGAAATCATCTGCATCGTAAAAGGTTCCCACGGCCCAACTCATTCGATTGTCCAGTGCGGAATTATAGAACATAAGGCCGGTGTTTCTGCCCGGAGAAAAGGCGTTGACCGGCAGGGAACGCTCCATGAAGGTGATGTATTTGCTGCTGGTCTGCTCCTCGATGGAGTAGGGTTCCTTAAAGTGGCCGACTTTTATGTGCCCAACGCCGGGCACCTTCTTCAGTCCCATATAGACATCCTTGAATTCGGGATCGCCGCCGGCGAAATCATACTGGGCCTTGAAAATGACCGCATCGTAAATGGTTCCCTCCACAAACAGGCGGGCGCGGCGAAACTCAACGCCATCTCCTTCCAGTGGATCCCCTTCGGCTTCCTCGATTTCGGCTTCAAACTCGTCGTCCGCGCCGATAGTGGCCCAATCGACCATGATCCGGCCGCCGATTTCTATCTCGAATCGACCGTCCGGGCTCGCGAACCCCAACCCTTCATCCCAATACGGAACTAATCTCGCGCCAGAAACCTCTTCCTCCTCGGCTTTGTCCATCAGCTCCCGATATTGAGTGTCGGAAATTTGACCTTGCTCTTTCAAAATGTCGAGAATTTCTTCGGTAGTGGTCTTTTCATTCTGGGCGAATGCCGGAATTCCCAAAAGAAAAAGCACCATAAACTGGATAACCATGCAAAAAATCAAACCTATATTTAATTTACGATTTGTTGCAACCTTCATTTGTTCTCCTCCTTACCTTTTATCTTCTCCAATATTTCAATATGAACTTGTCGAAACTTCTATTTAGGGAATATCACCTCACTCCTTTCCAGCTCAGAAATAACGGTTGCTACTTAAATCCCAAGCTATTTCAGGCAAGATATAAGATGAAAAATGCTTCTTCTATTGAACCTTCAGGCCACCTGGGGAACCCCGTTTTCGAGCATTTCCTGGGCATCCACCGACAGCAGCGCGTGGGGAAGGGTTTCGAGCCGCTGCAACCCGATCTCTTCGCCGGTGATCCGACAATAGCCGAAGGTGCCGTCTTCGATTCGGCCCAGAGCCAACTCATTCTGATTGATCAGGTTCCGATAGCGTTCACAGTCTCGCAGTTTCCTGTCTCTGAAAGCGCTGTCATCCGAACGGTCGCACAGATCCGCCTCCCGAAAATCCTGGTCGCGGATTTCGTGCAGGGTCGCTTTCAGTTTTTGAGCCAGATGCATCTGTCGCCTCAGTAGTTTTTCTCGAAAATAGTTGAGTTGTCTCGGATTCATGTAGGGTTCACTATCGGTCGGCCGGTAATTGAGTTCGAAGAATGCCATAGTTGAAATCTCCTTTTGCAATAGGTGACGATCGCTCGAAATTCCGATGCGTTGGCTGTGTGCATGGGACATCAGCTATTCGCACCTTAACAACTCGATATTAAAAACCCGTAAGCATTCCATTAGAAAACAGTTAATTCGTGGCGAAAAGACCTGTAGTTCATGCGAGAGGCCATCCAAAGCAGAAAACATCAGAAAACCAAACGAGGGGAAAAACAGCAAACCCGCCGACAGTCGAATCTGTAGACGGGTTCACAGGGGGTTGAACAAAGGATTTTGGGGCTGAGTACAGGACCGGAAAGGGCTATATCAGCACGGCCAGCAAGGCCTGCCCGCTTCGTTCAAGCGCCTTTTCCACCAACCACTGAAGCACGTGTTTGAAAACCGCTTCCGACGAGACCTTCCGCTCGAAGGCGGTCCGCACCCAGGAGGTACTTTTTTCAATTTGCTGAAAGTAGCCGTTCGCCTCCAGGGCGTCCAGAATCCGCGACGGAACCGCCGTCTCAGGATCATAGTGGACAATCACGCTTCCGGTGAGGGGGGTCACCTTCACGGTATCAATCCCGTCCATTGGCGCAATCAGGTCGGCCGCCCGTCGCCCGCGTTCAGGATCACCCTTCAGGCCGGGAATCTTCACACGCAATCTTCCGGGGACATTGTGAATATAGGGTTTCATCAGGTGCATGCCTCTGCTCGAATCCGTCAATTTACAGGGGAGTGAATATTCGATCCAGTCCTTTCCAATGTGCCTGTTTTTCCGTCCCTTTCATCGAGTGGTACATTAATGGCGAAATGTTAGGAAAATATTAAAATTATATGAAAATTTGGTTTAATGTTTCCAGTGAAATTGGTATCAAATTTCCTCCTTTTTCCCCTGCCGCTAATCTATTTTTAACGTGCTTTTGCTATTGACACCGATGCATGAATTGTGTTTTTTTCCGTTTACTGATCCGCAATCGTTGTCGAAAACCCTTTACGGATGAGGTTGGGATGACGTCTTGTATTTTGCTGAACCAAGATTATTCCTTTTTGAATGTCATTAACTGGAAGCGGGCCATGTGCCTGGTGGCCAAGGGAAAGGTCCAGGTACTCGCCTATTCGGAAAAGACGGTGGTCACCGCCGAAGGCATGATCTTCAAGATTCCGGCGGTGATGAAGCTGATGAAGCTGATCCGCACCCTCTATCGCTCCAAAGTGCCGTTCAACAAACGAAACGTGCTCATTCGGGACGGTTTCAAATGCCTCTACTGCGGCAGCAAGGAGGGGAAACTGACCATCGACCACATCATTCCCCGGTCCCGGGGCGGTAAGGACACCTTTGAGAACTGCGTGGCCAGCTGCCGACGGTGCAACAACAAGAAAGGTTCCAAAACCCCGCGGGAAGCGGGAATGGCGCTCTCTTCCCAGCCCTGCCAGCCGACCATATCGGAGTTTCTCATCCTGCGGGCCCGAAAGATGGGCATCATCGGCATTCTGAGGGATTTCGGCATCTACTGATCAGTTCATTCCCCAATACACCGATGCAGAAACGGCTTGGATCAGAGCGCGCATATCCTCCGGACCCACGGCCCCGATATTGCCGATGCGGAAGGTATCCAGGGCCGTGACTTTTCCAGGATAGATAACAAAACCCTGGTCCTTCAGGGATTCGTAAAACCGTTTGAACCCGTAATCGGGATGGGTCGGGTTGAGAAAGGCGGTGATGATCGGACCCTGATACCGGCCCGGCAGCAGGGGACGAAACCGAAGCCGATGCATCCCTTCCACCAGAATCCGGTGGTTCTCCCGGTATCGCGCATGCCGCGCGGCCACGCCCCCTTCTTCATCCAGTTCATCCAGTGCCCGACCAAACGCCCGAACGGTATGGGTGGGCGAGGTGAACCGCCATTTGCCGCCCTTTTCCTCCATGGTTTTCCATTGGTCATAGAGATCAAGGCTGAGGGACCGGGCCAGGCCCCGGCATAATTCCAGGGCCTCCTGCCGGGCGATGGTGAAGCCGAATCCGGGCACCCCCTGAATACACTTGTTGGCGCTGCTGATCAGAAAGTCGGCCTGAGTCCGGGCCATGTCCATGGGAATGCCCCCGAAGCTGCTCATGGCGTCGACGATATACACCTTTTTGCAGGCCTTGACGATTTCGCCGATCCGGTCCACCGGATTGAGCATGCCGGTGGTGGTTTCGCAATGGACCGCGGCGACATGGGTGATCGCCGGGTCGGTCTGAAGGGTATGAAACAGAAGATCCAGATCCGGCTGTTCCAGTTCGCCGCTGTCGTTGACCGCCACCGGAATGCGATGGTATCGGGCGATTTTGACGATGCGGTCGCCGTAGGCCCCGTTGGTCAGCACCAGAAGCTTACCGTTTTCCGGAACGGCGCTGGAGATCACCGATTCCACGCTGAAGGTGCCGCTGCCCTGCATCAGCACCGCGGTATACCCGGCCTGATCGGTGGCCAGACGCACCAGCCGGCCGCGAATGTCCTCCACGATGTGATTGTAGTCGTCATCCCAGGTGCACCAGTCCCGAAGCATGGTCGCCTTGACGCTCTTTGTGGTGCTGAGGGGCCCCGGGGTCAGCAGCAGATAGGGATTATTCGGTAGTATGTCGATGTCCACTGGTGTCGTCCTTTGGCGCGTTAATCTGATGGGTGGTTTCTTCCATGCCCGCTTCCAGAATCCCGAGGGCCTGACTCAGATCCGCCTGGGAAATGACCAAAGGCGGAGTCAGGGTAAGAAAATTGCCGCCCGAGACCTTGAAGCTGAGCCCCCGGGAGAGGCAGGCGTACATCACCGCCTCCGCCGCGGCAGAAGCCGGCTCCCGGGTGGCCGGATCGGTGACCAGTTCGGCCCCGAATAGCAGGCCCCGGCCCCGAACATCCCCGATCAACGGGTAATTCGCGGCCATGCCTTTGAGCCGGTGGCGTCCATACCGGCCCAGGGTTTCGGACCGCTGTACCAATTTTTCGGTTTCGATGGTTCGAATCGCGGCCAGGCCGGCGGCGCAGGCCACCGGGTTTTTTTCATGGGTATAGTGGCCCAGGGCCTGGTCTCCGGCCCGGTTGAAATCCTCCCGGGCCACAATCGCCGCCAGGGGAAATACTCCGCCGCCGAGCCCTTTACCCAGAATCAGGATGTCCGGAACGACATTCTCGTGTTCGCAGGCGAACATTTTCCCGGTCCGGCCCAGGCAGACCGCGGTTTCATCAAAAACCAGCAAGGCCCCGTGACGGTCGCAGGCCTTTCGAATACGGGCCCAGTAGCCGGGCGGCGGGGGATTGATTCGGGTACACCGGATCGGCTCGGCAATGACGGCGGCCACATCCCCTTCCCTCTCGAGCACGTATTCGAGGTAGGCGGCGCATTTGAGCCCGCAGCTGTCGCATCGGCCCTCGGGGTCCCACAGGCAGCGGTAGGGGTCGGCCGGGGGCACGTGCTCGGAGCCGGGAAGCAACGGGCCTATCCCTTTTCGAAACAAAGCTTCCCCGCCCACCGAGATGGCGTCCAGGGAGGCCCCGTGAAAGGACTCCCACATGGAAATCGTCTTGAACCGGCCGGTGACCACCCGGGCCAGCTTCAGGGCCATGGAGACGGCGGTGGTGCCGCCCGGCGCAAACAGCACCCGGCTGAGGTCCCCCGGGGTGATCGCGGCCAGTTTTTCGGCCAGTTGAATGGCGGGAAGATTGGTATACCGCCGGGGGCAGAAGGAGAGGGTGTCGAGCTGACGGCGCACCGCCGCCAGTACCCGGGAATGGGCGTATCCCACCTGGTGAAGGCTGTTTCCGTGGAAATCGAGGTATTCCCGGCCCTGCAAATTGGTCAGCCGAGTCCCTTTGCATTCAGCCAAGACATCCAGGCAGGGGGTGGACAGGGACTGATGCAGGAAATACCGGTCATCCTCGGCGAGCCGGTTCCGGGTGTCGGCATCGACATGGTCCCGGCGCCAGGCCCGGTGGCCGGCGCCGAGGTTGATATCCCCTTCCGAGAGATCCGCGGATTTTCCGGTCATTGGCCGCCATTTCCCGGCAGCGGATTTTCCCCTCGGGCCAGTCGCTCGTTTATCTGATCGATCACCGCCGGACAGTCCCAGATGCCGGACACCACATAGTGGGCCCCGGCATCTCGAAACCGCTGTTCAATGTCGGCCAGCCGGGTTTTCAGTTCCGCCGGCGGCAGTTCCCGTACCCCCTCCTCCGTCAGGCCGAGTTCATTTCCGGTCTGGGTGAGCCCCACCGTCCACATGCCGGCGTTGAGCCCCTCTTCGATGTCCGACAGGGTGTCTCCGATCTTGACCATGGCCGACATGGGATAGACCCCCAGCTGAATGGCGTTCCGGTAGCACATCCAGGGATAGGGCCGACCGGCCGGCACATCGGTGGAACAGACCACCGAATCGGGTTCGTAGCCTTTTTCACGGGCCTGGGGGACCAGAACCTCCACCATGGGACCGGTATAGCCGGTGGTGGACCCGATTCGAATGCCCCAACTCCGGAAGTCGGCAATCGCATTCAGCAATCCGGGAATCGGGTCCGCGTACCGGGGAATGACCTCGGGCATGAGGACTTCCGTATCCCGGAACATCATCTCGATGTATTCTTCATCGGGCGGGCGGTGGTGAACCGCGGTCCATTTTTCGATCACCGACGGAAGTCTGCACATCCCGCGAATATGGTCCTTTTTCATCAAGCCCATGAATTTGCGGACTTCTCCGAGGGTCACCGTCACCCCGTACTTCTTGAAGATTTCCTGAAACACCGCCGCCGGTCCTCTGGAACCGTAATCCACGGCGGTTCCGGACCAATCCAGCACCACCGCCTGCACCGGGCCGGTATAGGGTCTGTTTTGAACAAATGTCATCGATGTTGCCTTTCTTCTGAATGTGTTTACCGAGCCATCCAGCGCTCGGTTTTTGCTTTAACGGACCGGGTCAGAATACCGTAGAGGATGCGGACCCCGATATTGGTCAGGACGATCAGCACCGACATGGCGCAGGCCGGCGCGATGTCCCCGGCATCATCCATATTGGCGATGGCCACCGAGGCCAGGGGAATATCCGCCGAATAGAGAAAAATAACCGCTGATACCGTGGCCATGGAATTGACGAAGTAATACATGCCGATTTCCAGAATGGCCGGCAGGCAGACCGGCGCCGTCACCCGAAAAAAGGTCCGGTAAAAGGGCACCGCCATCGACTCGGAGACCGTTTCGAACTCCCGGTCGAGCTGTTTGAGCGCCGTGGTGGCGGTGAGAAACCCGACCGTGTAGAAATGAACAACATTGGACAGCACCAGAATCCCCATGGTGGCGTAAATGAAATTGAAGGGATTGGGAATCCGCACCCCGAACATCTCCCAGCCGGTGGCATTGAAAAAGAAGATATAGGCCAGCCCGATCACCAGACCCGGCAGGGCCAGGGGCAGCATGGACAGAAAATAGGCCCCCTGACGGAGCCCCCGCATGCCCCGGCTCTTTTCCACAAGATAGGCGCTGCCGAAGGCCAGAGCGGTGCCCGCCACTGCGGAGTAGAAGCTCATTCGAATGGAGTTGAAAAAGGCGGCGTAGCCGCCCCCGCCCATCCGCTCGAAATCATAGTGGGTCAGGCTCAAAGAGAGGTCATAGGGCCAGACCTTGACCAGAGAGGCGAAGACCGCGGTGGCGAAAAACCCGAGGATCAGAAAGACCACCAGCAAACAATAGGCCAGAAACAAGCGGTCCCGAACCGGGGTGGGAGTCGGATGGAGCGGAGTCGATTTGGCGGCGATCAGGGCCACCTGCCGCCGCTGGGCGAGCCGGTCCACCAGAAAAGCGATCACGGTGGGCACCAGCAGGACCACGCTCACCACCGCCCCCATGACGAAATTCTGCTGGCCGATCACCTGCTTGTAGATGTCGGTGGCCAGGATATTGTAATCTCCGCCCACCACCTTGGGGGCCCCGAAATCGGTGAATGCCAGAATAAAACAGATGAAGACCGCGCTGATCAGGCCGTATTTGACGCCGGGAAGGGTCACCCGAAAGAAGGTGCGGATCTTGGAGGCCCCTAAAGAGTCGGATGCCTCATACAACCGGGCGTCGCTCAGTCGAAGGGCGATGGAGAGGATCAGCACCGCCTGGGGGAAGGTGAAGATCACCTCGGCGATGATGATGCCCACCGGACCGTAGAGGCCGATGTCCCATCCCGGCAGGGTGCCGAAGAACCCCCGGGTGATCAGCCCCTGCCGGCCGAAGAGGTAGACCAGGGCGATGCCGTTTAAAAGGGTCGGGGCGAACAGCGGCATCATGGCCGCCCCCCGGAAAAAGGTTTTGGCCGGAATCGCCGTTCGGGTCAGCCCATAGGCATACAAAAACCCCAGGACCACCGAGACGGACATGGTCACCACTGAGACAAAGAGGCTGTTGCCCAGGGACCCGGAGAGGGCCGGGGTGTTAAAATAATATATGAAATTGGCGAGCCCCACGAAATTTCCGGCATCATCGGTGAGGCTCATGGAGAGGAGCTGAAACAGCGGCAGCACCACCGCCACGGAAAGCCAGAGGCAGACCAGGAGAATCAGACCCCGGCGGATCCAGAGGTCGGTATCGAGGGTCGCCGGAATGGAGTTCGGGCGGCATTGGCCCCCGGGGGTGAACAGCATCTCGGACATGCTCAAGCGGCGTAGACCCGAAGCCGGTCGGTGGGAAACCGGACCGGAACCTCCATGGCTTCCCGCACCGCCAGCCGTCGAATTTTTTCCGTGGGCACCTCCGACTCGATGCGAATGTCCCGGCCGTCGCCCAATGCCAGTCGAAATCCGACTCTGAACACCGGGCCCCGGTACTCCATTCCTTCTACCCGGCCGTTCAGGGTGTTGGGGTCGGTGCCGCCGTTGGGGCCGATCATCACATCCTCGGGCCGGATGGCGAGCACCACCCGGGATCCTTCCCCGAGACCGGAAGCGCCGTTGTCCCCATGAACCTGTAATCGATGATCTCCGACCCGGTAAAATCCGGCATCGGCCCGAACCGCGTTTTCGATAAAGTTCATGGATCCGATGAAAGAAGCCACAAACGGGGTGGCGGGCCGGTCATAGATGTCATGGGGGGTGCCGTCCTGAACCAGGAATCCGCGGTCCATTACCAGAATCCGGTCGGCCATGGTGAGGGCCTCTTCCTGATCATGGGTGACCATGACCGTGGTCACTCCCAGGCGGCGCTGAAGCCGCCGAATTTCGCTTCGGAGTCTGGTCCGAACCTTGGCGTCAAGGGCGGAGAGCGGTTCATCCAGCAAAAGCAGCTTCGGGGACGGGGCGATGGCCCGGGCCAAGGCCACCCGCTGCTGCTGGCCGCCCGAGAGCTGGGCCGGGAATTGGCTCCCATATCCGTCCAGGCCCACCAGGTGGAGCAGTTCCGACACCCGTTTCTGAATATCGGAGCCCTTCATTTTTCCCTTCAAGCCATAGGCGATGTTCTGCACCACATTCAGGTTGGGAAACAGGGCGTAGGATTGAAACACGATGCCCACGCTTCGCCGGGACACGGGGAACAGCGACATGTCCTGGTCTTCCACAAAGATTCGCCCCGCGTTCTGGATCTCCAGGCCGGCGATCACCCGCAGGAGGGTGGTTTTACCGCATCCGCTGGGGCCGAGCACGGAGATGAACTCCCCGTACCCGGCCTCAAAGGAGACCTCCTGAAGGGCGGTGATTCCGCCGAAGTTTTTGGTGATGGACCGCACCTTCAGATAAGCATCCCTATCTTTCTGTTCATGAGCCATTGGATGGTTTCCTCGGACCCTATTTGGGTTCACTTTTGGCGTCATAGCGTCTGGACCATTCTTCCAGGATTCGCGCCCGGTTCTTGGCGGCCCATTGAAAATCATTGTCGATCAGCTGGGCCTCGGGGTCCTTGGGAAACCCCTCGGGAACCGGCACGCCCACATCATAGGCGGTAATGGGGAAGACCTTGGCATACTCCTTCATCACCGGTTCGCTGATGGCCCAGTCGAGGAAGGTTTTTGCCGATTCCTTGATGGTCGGTTTTTTGATCAGGGCGTTGGCCTCCACATCCCATCCGGAGCCTTCGGACGGAAACACCGTCACCACCGGTTCGCCCTTCTGTTTCTGGATGAAGCCGCGGTAGCCGAAGGAGATGCCGATGGGGATTTCGCCGGTGCCGGCCAGTTTGCAGGGTTTTGAACCGGAATGGGTGTACCGGGCGATGTTCTCGTCCAGGGCGTCCAAGTATTGCCAGCCGGCTTCCTCCCCTTTCATTTGAAGAATGGCGGAAATGGTCAGAAAACCGGTGCCGGAAGAGGCCGGATTGGGCATGATCACCTGCCCCTGGTAGACCGGTCGGGTCAAATCGGCGAAGGAGGCGGGGGTCGGCAGCTTGAGGGCTTCGGATTCGATGGTGTTGACGCAGAATCCGGTCATCCACGCCTTGATCCCGACCCAGTGGGGCGGGCCCTGGGTGTCTTTGAACTTGGGCCGGACCCGGTCCAGACCTTTGGGGGCGTAGCCTTCCAGCATCCCTTTTTGATCGCAGACCAGAAGGCTGGTGGCCGCCGTCCCCCAGACCACGTCCGCCTGGGGATTGTCTTTTTCCGCCAGGAGCTTGGCGGTGACGATGCCGGTGGAATCCCGAACGATCTTGACCGTGATATCGGGATGCGCCTTTTCGAACAGGGCCAGGTACCGGGGGATTTCATCGTCTTCCAGTGCGGTGTAGACCAGGAGTTCCTCGGCCGATCCCAGACCGGCGGTGACAGACAGCCAGCAGACGGCGATGGAGAGATACAGAAGCTGAATCAGGGGGTAGTGATGGGTTTTCATGAGGGATCCTTTCTCTGGATGTGGGGGTGGTATTCGGTAAATCCATTCAAATGAAGAGAGTATACCGGGGTTCGATTAGCGGAGTGTTAGAGTCAGGTTAGAAAATGATTAGGGGAAAAGAAAAACGTCGCCGCTGAAAACCAGACGGCCCGAGTCGAAGACCCGGGCCGTCAGAAAATTGAGAAATCGCGAGGTGAAAATGGTCAGATGGGAACCTGCTTGAAAATACAGCCGGACCAGGTCTGTTCGTTTTCCTTGTCATGGCAGTAGGTGCAGGTCAGAATTTCCCAGTTGTCCTGACGCTTCTGATTCAAATATTCGGAAAACCGCTCTTCGAATTCGGCGGTGGCTGCGTTGAAGTTTTCGTAAAGATATTTTTTGGCCATGGTGCACCTCCTCAATATCCTCCTTTCTCCCTATCGGCTCTTATGGTAAAGCATTCTCAGATGAGAATCAAGACGGCCGAATGGAGCACCCGGCCCCAGGGAAAAGGAGCTACGAAATGGAAGCGCAAACCATACGCCCACTTGCAATGTGCGTTTTTTTACATCAGGATCGGATATTGGTTTTTGAAGGACACGACACGGTCAAGGACGAAACCTTCTACCGCCCCCTGGGCGGCAAAATCGAATTCGGAGAACACAGCGCTGAAGCCCTGGTCCGGGAAATGGAAGAGGAGTTGGGCGAACGCATTCATGGACTCACCTTCCTCGGGTGCATCGAAAACATCTTCACCTACCGGGGCGAACCGGGCCATGAAATCGTCATGGTCTACGATGCCCGGTTCGGCGACCCCGCCCTGTACGAGGCGGAAGCGCTCACCGCTCATGAAGGCCCTGCGCAATTGAAGGTGATGTGGAAAGACCTCGATTTTTTCAAGCGCGGGGAGGCCCCGCTGTATCCGGAGGGGCTGCTGGAATTGTTGTGGCGTTAAACCCCTACCCGACCGGGTCTTTCAACCGGCAAGACGGACCGATCTTCGCCTGGTGCGGGAACGATACGCTCACCGAATCCGGTGGAGCGACTTGGTCGCCTCATTTACTCATCTCCAATCCCTGCTGAGCCACTGGTCAAAAACCGGATCTACAATCCGGTACATACCCTCCTTCGTTTTTTCGATGTAATCCAATGCGAACAGCTTTTTCAATGCCGCCTGTACCCCGCCCACCGATTTCAGGCCGTGTTTTGAGATGTAATTTGAAGACAATATCGATGCCGACGGCTCTCTTGCAATCGCTTTTACAAGAGAAATCTGTCTCGGAGACAGCCCTTGAAGAATTGCATCGAATACATACGATTCGTTTTCAAACAGAAGCTGCAGTCCCTCTTCCACATTTTTCTCTTCTACTTTTTCTTCCGCAATATTAAAAATGAACAGGGAAAGCTTCTGGGAATAATAGGGGTGTCCGGAAACCGCCCGGACGATTTTTGACGCAAACTTTCGCGGACATTTTTTCCCGCCGGAATTAAACTTTTGAATGATAAATTCCGCAAGCTCGGTATCGGGGAGCGGTTTTAAAGGATAATTGACTGCGCTCTGAAAGAAGGGACGGCGTTTGTCCGTAAACATTTCGAGCAAAATGCGGCGGCGGCTTCCCACGAAAAAATAGGAAACTTCCTGCTGCTGAATGTGAGACCTGAGAATGCCTTCAACATTGGGATCGCCGAGTTCGGTAATATCCTGGAATTCATCAAATGCAATCTGAATCTTTTTTCCGCTCTCCCGGATAAAATCCCCGAGATCCTCCAACGTTTTCGACAGAAGGTCCGCTCCGAAAACATGCGTGCCGGCACTTTCCACCGAGATGGACACCCCGTTTTCCATGGGCCTCATGACCGGACGGAACGATTTGATCGCGGAGGCAATTTTCTGAACGGCCGTTTTTCGGCTGTAAAGACCCTGGTAGACGCCTTTGGCGATTCTTTCCGCAAGATTGTCGACCGAAGCCAGGCCGAACATGTCCGCATAAATCGATATCCATCCTTTCTGCGACAATTGCGACTGGACGATTTTCACCAGCGATGTTTTGCCGTACTTCCGCGGTGAAAAAAGGACCAGATTGGTTTTATTTTCCGCATATGCGAGCAAGTCGGAAATTTCTTCCGACCGGTTGCAGAAATTTTTTCTATCGGTGATGACCTTCAGGGAAAAAGGATTCGACATGGGGTCTCCTGTTATTGTAATCCAATTATTGTTTTTGAGTAACTGTATTACAATAGCAGGCATCGTGCAAAGAGAAAAATGTTTCGCCCCCTGATAATTGCCCCCTGATAATATGGATGAATTCGGTCAGGGTAAAACGGTGGGCAAAAATGAATCGGCCAGACCCAGCGGTTCCCTTCACGTTGATCAACTCAAGAAGATTATAGGTCCCTTTCGGAGAAGCCACCGTTTCCCAGGCGGGTTCTTCACCTTCCACAGTACCTCGACCGGGTGCTTTCGGATTAACCTCGGCTATTCATGGGACTGGGAGTAGTGTCTTTTGAGCAGATCTTCTCCCCAATCATCCTGAATATCCCGCCAGACGGTATGGATATGATTGGCATTGTTCTGGGTGTTGTCGTACTCCACGACGAAACTGGGCCCGTGAAGCCGGTAATAATGAGGCTTGCCGGTCTCTTCCGAGCCGGCCCAGCCGAAATGGATGTACCGAAAGCCCTCTTTCTGGATGGCATTCAGGCGGGCGTCCGCCGCTTTCCGGGGCACCCGTCCGGTATAGACCCCGAGCAGCTTCATCATCAGTTCCTCCTGGGATTCGGACATCTCACTCAGGGGCAGTCCCACCGGATCCTCCAGATTGACCCGTTGATACCATCGGGTGACGATATCGGTCGGGGCCTGATCGCTGACCCACACCTGTTTCCGCTGGGATTCCCCCAGGGAGGCCAGCAGCTGCCGGGCATGGTCCTCTTCCTCCGGCAGGGTGCGAAACCCGAGCAGGGGGCCTTCCGGAACCGTCGCCGGATTGGCCCCGAAAAAATTGGGGGTGCAGGCGATATGCCGTCCCTCCGCGATCAGGTAATTGAGGGATAGGTGGTGGCCTTCGAACCGCCATCCCCAGGGCAGTTTATCCGAGGGCGAACCGAAGAGGGTGAGATAATAATGATCGGGATGAAAAGGATGGTCTGTTTCCTGCCCCTTCAGATCCGCCAGCACCTTATCCAATCCCATAATATGGAACGCTTTGGCGGCACCCCGCCGACTGAGCCCGGTGGACAACAGGGCAAAGGCCTGTTTTTGCTGACCGCCGTCCATTTCCTTGAGCGAAATGCCGTTTCTTTCGCGAGGCCGGTAATCCCATTTGAGGCGCTCCTCGTTTTTCACCGGATAAACCACCTGCTCTTTCTGCTCACCGGATAAAGACGCCTCGAATGCCGAGGCGGCCTCCGCCATTCGCAGGGCGGTCTCCGATTCCATCTGAATGGGCAGGTTGGATGTGCGCGAATTCAGGTGCATGCTTCCTCCTTTGTGCGGAATACTGCTGGTTTTCATTTCAATTCCAATCGCATCCATTTTCTCCATTTTAGAGGAATAAAATAAATAAGTGAAACTATGTATCCGGACAGAGGATGAACCTTATCGCCCCAAGGTTCAGATACTCGGAAACCGCTTTAATCAAGCGATTCTGAAGGCTTCAAAAACCATATATTCCGGAATTTAATTAAGATTCTTATCTCTTCATAAATCTGGTGGAAAAAAATCCAAATAATCAATTTTACCTCCGAAAGTACAGGGATTTCCCCATTTTCATTTGATCCCGGTATGTTATTCTCCAATTGAAAGTTGGCAGTCAGGCTTCGTTAACCCTACCATCATTCTTTATTAAGGAGGTTTCAAAATTATGCCTACAGAAATGAAAGACGACAAAAAAGGCGGCGAAGACAGAGTCAAGAAGGCCCATGAGGAACAACAGAAAGAAATGGAAAAGAAGGACGTTAAAGAACCGGAAGAGTATGAAAAGCCGAAAGAATCCGATGCGGAAACCCCCGGCAGCAAAACCGGTGTTTAATTTCCGTTTTTTTCGGATTGCTTCTAAATAGAAGCGGCACAGATGAGAAAAAGGGGAGGGGCAACCTCCCCTTTTTCCCTTTGTGACGATGATCTTATCGGTGTTCCATTCTGGGGGC
The DNA here is from genome assembly GCA_041642315.1 of Desulfobacteraceae bacterium. Lineage (GTDB taxonomy): Bacteria > Desulfobacterota > Desulfobacteria > Desulfobacterales > Desulfococcaceae > JAABSQ01. Next base: position 32,451 of record JBEPWQ010000008.1, read on the forward strand.
GCGAAAGTCTGTTCACCAATTCGGGCGGACCTCAACTATAAAGATGTAAATGGCATATACCGGGAGTCGATCGCAGGATCGAAGGATACCCAGGAAGCGCAAAGATAATGCGTTATTCCAATATTTTTGCATAGTTTTACCCATTTACCGATCCTTCTTCTTCTTATATCCTTTTTGGTAAACTGAAATCGTAAACGGAGCACAGGAAAAATGAAAAAATTTTATTATCCCATCGGAATCGCAGGAGGTGGATGGATGTTAAAAGACGTCATTGAAAAACTCGCCAAGAGTCGTGAAAAAGCCGAGAAAAAAAACCGGGCCAAGAACCTGTTGGTGGGGGCCACGATCGGCACCGCCATCGGAACGGTCGCCGGGGTTTTGTTCGCACCGAGACCGGGAAGGGAAACCCGGGAACAGTTGACCGACCGGGCCAATGAAACCATCGAGGTATTGAAGGAAAACCTTGAGGAGACCAAAAAAGTGATCGCCGATCAGAAAGAACGAATCGGTGAAGTCACGAGCCAATACATTGAAGCGGTGAAAGATATGGCGCCGGAATCCGAAGAGGACAAAAAAGAAGCCGGCAAGAGCAAAAAGAAGGCATCCTGATCCTTTCGGCGAATGATGTCCTGAATGTGAATTCACAGCCATGAATGATTGAGGATACCCGATGAATGCCGTGTTTACTTTACAGGAAATCGCTGTTTTCATACTCTTTTTTTTGGCGGTCGGGGTGGGGGTTTATCTGATCATCGCCCTTCGCAACATCAATTCCCTCGCCCGGGAAATTAGCCAGGTGGTGGAAGCGAACCGGCCCAGCATCGATCTTACCCTGTCTCACCTTCCGGAAATTTCCGAAAACCTTCGGGAATCCAGCATCGGAATTCGAAAGAGCGTCTGTCAAACCGAAGCGGCCATCGACGTGCTCACCGACAATGTTACCGATGCGGTCACCACCGTCAACAAAGCCGCCGACAGCATCACCACCTATTCGGTCATCGTGACGGAAATCGTGAAAACCCTGATGGATATGTTCGCCAAGGCAAAAAAATAATCCTTGTCCGGTATCGGAAAAAGATATTCGAGCGAGAGAAAAAGACCTATGATTCAGCGATTGAAACGAACCTTCCACCAATTGTCCCAAGACCGGCCGGGGGAGCGGTTTATCAACCATTACCGCCGGCGCCAGGAAGCACTGAAAGAGGCGAAACCCTGGGAATCGTATGTCTTCATCGGAGCCGGCGTGGCACTGGGTATTATCGGCTTTCTTTTGTCCATCCCCCCCGGATCACCCGGTTTTCTTCTGTGGATTCCGGCCTTGGGTCTGATCGCGGCTCGAGTGAAATTCGTGGCCCTTTTTCTGGACAAACTCGAATCGGTTTCTCGAAACATCTATGGCAAAATCAAACGAAAACTGGGTCGATAAGGCCCTGTCGGGGTCATCCGGTTCCGACGGCAAACCAATGAAGATCGCAAATCGGCTTAAACCGCGGATATCGGTATTCGGAAAAGGAATCTCAGTTCAGTCTCATCAACTTAAGATTGATGTATCACCACAACATGAAACGAGAAAAAGGAGGAAAAAAGATGATGAAAAAAGTGATGATTCTGTTGATGGCCCTGTTTTTGAGCTTCGGAACCCTGGCCGGATGTTATCAGACCGGCCAAGTCACTGGAGAAGCCGCCGAGAAAGTGGAAGAAGGGGCCGAAGCCTTTGAAGAGGGATACGAAGAAGGAAAGGACGAGTAAGAACATGTAGTTCCCTTTGAATTTCACCCACAGGCACCATAAGGCATTTTCAGAAACCGATCCTATGGTGCCTTTCCTTTTTCTTGAAAGCGGATTATGAAATTTCCTTTCTATTTACCGGTTTTTGCCGTCTTAGGCATTCTGGCAGAAACTGGAAGACGGCCGCTTTCTGCCGAAGTATCGCCTCGCCACGAACCGATCCCATTCAGCTCCAGGACGAGGGACTCGATAATCAGGAATCACCGTCTTTGTAGTTATTTTTTTTGGCATTATCGGAATCGTCCGTATAAGAATCTTCATCGATCTCTTCTTTGATGGGAGACAAGATTCGAAGCGCAAGGAAATTGAGCCCGGCCACCAGAATACCGATTTCGAATCGATCGAAAGCGATGGCGGCGCCCACCGTGCCGGTGGACCAGAGGCTCACGGCCGTAGCGGTGCCGATGATTTCATCCTTGCCCTTCTTGAGAATCGCTCCGCCGCCGATAAAGCCGATGCCGGTCATGAGCCCTTGCATGATGCGCGCCCGGGCGTCCGGGGTGTCTCCGCTCAAAAAGGATTCGGCGATCAGCACATACCCGCAGCTGGCAACCGCCACCAGCGGAAAGGTGCGCAGGCCCAGGCTGCGGGAATAATATTCCCGCTCCAGGGCCAGAGGCAAAGTAACCAGAAAAGCGGCGGTGATCTTGAACAGGTATTTCAAAAAGGTGAACCAATAAAAATCGGACCAGGCTTCAATCAGATTGGTAGCATCGCTCCATAGACTCGAAAAGAAGTCGATCATTTTCTTTATTTCCTCAAGTTACCGCACACGAAGCCTGGACACCACCGATTTCACGTTCACCACATCCTCGGCCAGTTCCACTACCTGCTCTG
>JBEPWQ010000009.1:0-32832 GCA_041642315.1 Desulfobacteraceae bacterium
AGGCGGGGACACCCCGCTGGTTTCCTCGGTGTTGATGGGTGCGGTTCCGGCCCGAATCGCCGGTGTGGGGCGGGTGGTTATGGCGACTCCGCCGACACCCGATGGAAAGGTCAACCCCCATCTGCTGTCGGCGGCCAAAAGGGCCGGGGTGGATGCGGTCTACAAAATGGGCAGCGCCTGGGCCGTGGCGGCCCTGACCTACGGGACCGAAACGGTACCCAAATGTGATGTAATCGTGGGCCCGGGCAATATTTACGTTACCATCGCCAAAAAAATTGTCTCCGGAACGGTGGGTATCGACATGATCGCCGGCCCCAGCGAAGTGCTGGTCATCGCGGATGATGCGGCAGAGCCCGAATTCATCGCCGCCGACCTGCTCTCCCAGGCCGAACACGATACTCTCGCCTCGGCCGTCCTGGTGACCGATTCAGGGGAGATTGCCGAAGCGGTTCGAAAGAAAGTGAAATCTCAGCTGGAACATCTTGATCGAAGCGATATCGCCCGGAAGTCATTGGAAAATTACGGAGCGATTCTGGTGGTCGAGGACATCGATGCGGCCATTGCGCTTTCCAATGCCATTGCTCCCGAGCACCTGGAGCTGCATATTCGAGAACCGTTCGAGCACATTGGGAAAATCCGGAACGCCGGGGCGGTCTTTATGGGGAGTTATACTCCGGAGCCGGTGGGCGATTATATCGCCGGACCCAACCATGTGCTGCCCACGGCCGGTACGGCCCGGTTTTCTTCAGCCCTGTCGGTGGACAATTTCATTAAAAAGACCAGTATCCTCCACTATTCGGAATCGGCTTTAAGGCGGGAGGCCGACGATGTCATTCGCCTGGCCGAGATCGAGGGGCTGGGGGCGCACGCCAGTTCCATTCAGGTTCGCTTGAAAAAATAGCCCGCCACCAGATCTATCAACTCCTCCGGATGATGGATGATATGATCCGGTGCGGCGGCATTCAATTGTCCAGCCGAATGGGTGCCGTATCCCGCTGCGCATGTTCGGCATCCCGCCCGCCTGCCCATTTCCATATCCAGGTTCGAATCCCCCACCATGAGGGTTTTCAGGGGATCGGCATTCATCGCTTTCAGGAGGGCGTGCAGCATCTCCGGTTCGGGTTTGGATCGGGAGACCTCGTTTTCACAGACGGTGGCCTCAAAATAGCGGTCGAGGCCGAATGCAGGCAACAGGGCATCCAAATTTTCCCGCCGTTCGTTGGTGGCGACCGCCAGGGTGATATCCTGGCTGCGGAGGTTTTGAAGGACTTGCGGGATCTCGGGAAACGGCGCCGACCGGATGGGGCTGATCTCCAGATACCGGCGGTTATAGGTGCCGACGGCCCGGTCGATGCGGTCAGAGTTGGTGATGCCGGCGGCATGGAACATCTCAGATAAGGTGCGGCAGGACAGGGTATCCAAATTTTCCTCCCCGCTTCGGCCGGGTATCCTTTCGCCTATCTCCACCAGGGTTGCCTCAAAGGCCTGTTTCACCGCCCGGGTGCTGTCCACCAGGGTGCCGTCGAAATCGAATACGATGGTATCTATGGAAGCGTCCATGAATGTTACCCTTATACATCACGGGAATTTGTCAAGTCGCTCTCGCTTTGACAGCTGCCGTGCCGTGCAGGGAAGCGATGTGCCTCTTTTTGACATTCTCTCGCTTAATGTTTATTTTTGTTGTATCCTGACGGAAAGGAGGTGAGAAGGCATGGTGAAAAAATCAAAAAGGGTCACCGGCCCCAAAACAGCCCGGTTTTGTATCTGGACGATTCTTCATCAGGATCGAATTTCCTTCCACTTCAAATTTTATATATACGCTGCGGCGGCTGTTATCGTCGCGCTGCATCTGTTCGGAATCCTCAGCAAACCGGTTGCGCTGGGGGGACTGGGCATCGGGGGAACTTCCGTCATACTTCTGATGTGGGCATTGATTCGAGCGCGCAAAAAGGCGATTCTGGCCATCGATCATCCGAAGCTGCGGGAAGCGGCTCATGAAGCGATGATGCTCTATCTTTCCCGAAAACCGGTGTCTGCGAAGCAGAAGCGGGAACTGATGAATCCTGTCGGCCCCCGCGATTGTCGGTATGAAGAATGCCCGTGAATGTCTTTTCCGTTCCCTTCTCTGCATCCAACTCCTCCCCTCACGCGGAGCGGTGATCTGATTCAGGCGCTGTTCCGCGTTTCTTTGATTGAAGGGCCGAAATTGATTCCATAAAAGACGGATTTGGATTTTAAATCTTTTAAAAATACAAATTTGTATCTTTTCCGTGTCCTTTTTGTCTGAGCTTTCCTTCCCGAATTTCCTTATATTAAAAAATATTTCATTGAATTAGAATCGATTAGGACGAATGAGGCGATCGGTCGTGTTGCATTGGTATGCGCTTTGCTATTTTCCCGTTAAGAAATGTTCCGGTCAATAAATCTGTGGCTTATTCAACCATTTCAGTAACCAGGAGAAAGCAATGAAAAAGATCGAAGCCATTATCAAACCGTTCAAACTGGATGACGTCAAGCATGCACTGACCCGGCTTGGGGTCAAAGGAATGACCGTCAGCGAGGTGCGAGGATTCGGCCGTCAGCGGGGGCACAAAGAGGTGTACCGAGGCGCCGAGTACCAGGTGGAGTTCATTCCCAAGCTCAAGCTCGACATCATCGTGGAGGCATCCATGGAAGAGCAGGTGGTCCAAGCCATTATAAAAGCCGCGAACACCGGCAGCGTCGGAGACGGGAAGGTATTTGTCTGGCCCATTGAGAATGCGTATCGGATACGGACCGGTGAATCAGGCAAGCAGGCGCTGTAATCCACACCTGAGTATCATTTGGAATTTTTCACCTAACTGTTGAGGAAGGAAAAGGCGGATGAAAACCACCTGTAAGACTATCGTGAATGTATTGTGTATGGCGTTGCTGCTGATCGGCCTGGGAATTCATATCGATACACCGGCCCGGGCCGCCGATCCGGAGGCTGTTGAAAAAGCGATCGCCGCCTTTCCGGCGGAGCTGTTTCAGGGAAAGAGCCAGGAAGAGATTCAACAGGAACTGCCGATCTCAGGCGCCTATCGGGACGAAACCACACCCGTCGAGGAGACGGTTACGGTGGAGGTGGGTGGAAAACCCGAAACCGTCTCCGTCTTTCGGTACCTGAACGGGCTGGAGATTCTGCAATACCGGGGAGATGTCCTCTGGACCTGCATCGCCGCCTTTCTGGTCTTCATTATGCAGGCCGGTTTCGCCATGCTGGAAGCCGGCTTCACCCGGGCCAAAAACGCAGTCAATATAATGATGAAGAACATCATGGATTTCTGCATTGGGACATTGGCCTTTCTGATCATCGGGTTCCACATTATGTTCGCGGGGCCGGACGAATCACTCTTTTTTCTGGGCGATACCTCGGCCACCCAGTGGGGGTTTGCTTTCTGGTTGTTTCAGTGCGTCTTTGCGGCCACTACCGCCACCATCGTCTCAGGGGGCATGGCCGAACGAACCAAATTTACCAGTTATCTGATATACAGCGTGGTGATCTGCGCATTCATCTATCCGATGTTCGGCGGCTGGGCCTGGGGCAGCCTTCTGGACGGCAACGGCTGGCTGGAAGGAGTTCTCGGGGTGGGGTTCTATGACTTTGCCGGCTCCACCGTGGTCCACTCAATCGGCGGATGGATCGCCCTGGCCGGCGCGATCGTGATCGGTCCCCGGGCAGGCAAATTCGGGGCCGACGGCAAGCCCAGGGCGATTCCCGGCCACAACCTTCCGTTTGCGGTCATCGGCGGGTTTATTCTCTGGCTGGGCTGGTTCGGGTTCAACCCGGGCAGTACCACCACCTTCGACGGCAACCTGGCCCGAATCGCGGTCATGACCAATATTGCCGGCGCCGCCGGAGGCATCGGTGCCATCATCGCCATCTGGTCGTATGCGAAAAAACCGGATGTGGGAATGACCGTCAACGGGTTCCTGGCCGGTATGGTGGCCATCTGCACTGCGGTGGACGTGGTAAATGTTTTCGGTGCTCTCATCATCGGACTGGTGGCGGGTGTGCTTGTGGTCTTCAGCGTGCTGTTTATCGAGCGGGTACTGAAAGTCGATGATCCGGTCGGCTGCATCAGTGTTCACGGCGTCTGCGGGGCCTGGGGCTCTCTGGCCTATGCCTTCTTCGGCGTGAAAAGCTTCAGCGCCACCGTTCTGCTGGCCCAGCTGATCGGAATCGGGGTCGGATTTGCATGGGCCTTCGGCACCGGTCTGGTCCTGTTTTTGGCCATCAAGCACACGGTCGGTCTTCGGGTTTCTCCGGAAGAAGAGGAGCTGGGTCTGGATATTCAGGAACACGGCAACGAAGCCTATTCGGGGTTGGCCGTGGACCCCCACAGTATGGCTTAGGGGTATCCGTCCTGAATTGATCACCACCCGGGAGCTTATGGGTCGGTCTCTCCGAGATTTTGGGATTAAGAAGAAATCATGTAGACAGATGTTCGTGGCTCCCGTTTCATGTCGGGGTACGCGAATGCATCACCACCCTCCGTGCGCCGATAATCGCATGGATGATCAAAGGAGGTTGCCAGATGTGCGCCATTGCGGGGATTCTGTTTAAAAGCGGCAAACGGCCCGGTTTTCCCATGACCACCGGGGAGGCCCTGACCGAAATTCTGGATGCCACCCTGCACCGGGGGCCCGATTCCGCCGGGTGGGCCCTGTATCGGGACCCGCTGCCGAAGGGGCGGCTTCGCATGCGGTTTTTCATCTCCCCGGGCGAGCAGGCCCAATCGGAAATCGATACGATCCATCGAATCCTGGCGGATGAAAAAGCCGAAATCCTCTCTGAAGAAGTGCTCGGCTGCACCCTGGGTGTCGAGGTAAGGTTTGCGGGAGACCTCCTGGACCTGACCCATGCGGTGGAACGCCGGATTAGGCCTGTTTCCATGGGAAGCCGTCTCGACATCATCAAGGACGTGGGGCAGCCCAGAGAACTGGCACCCAGGTACAACATCCCCGACTTCAACGGCGATCACGGCATCGCCCATATCCGCCTGGCCACCGAGTCGGGGGTTCATCCCGATACCTCCCATCCCTTCTGGGCCTGCGGATTCGCGGATGTGGCCACCGTTCACAACGGGCAGATCACCAACTACTGGATTATGCGGCGGCGCTTGGAACGGCGCGGTATGGCCTTTCAGACCGAAAACGACACCGAGTTGATCGCCGTCTATCTGGCCTACCGGATGAGCACCGGCGGATCTCTGGAAGCGGCGCTTCAGACCTCCCTGGAGGATCTGGACGGCACCTTTTCCTATCTGGTGGCCACAAAAGACGCCATCGGCTATGCCAAAGACAAGCTGGCGGCCAAGCCGATGGTCAAGTATGAAGACGAAGACATGATCGCCATCTCTTCGGAGGAGGTGGGGTTGAATCGGTTGTTTCCGGGCCGGGCCCTGGAAACCACCGAGCCGACACCCCTGAGCTGCGGGCTCTGGTCCCGGTCCCCTGATGTCAACCCATAGGTTTCGCGAGAAAGGAATTTCGAACATGCCGATCATCGACCTGTCTCAAATGAACATCAAGACCGCCAACGAGGTGATCAAGGGATACGGGGCCACCCACCGGGATGTGGAAATCGTAAACCCGGACGCCCGCCATTACATCGGGGTGGGCCTCACCAATCCCATTCGGTTGTCGATTCGCGGGTCCGCCGGTTATTTCTGCGGCGGTCTGAGCGACGGCCCCCGCATCGAGGTGGAGAAGAACGTGAGCTGGGGGGTGGGGGACAACATGCTCTCCGGGTCCATCGTGGTGGGCGGCAACGCCAGCGCCATCGCCGGGGAGGCCCTGCGCGGCGGTGATATCGTGATTCGGGGCAATACCGGTTCCCGGGCCGGGCAGGTGATGAAAAAGGGAACCCTCTGCTGCTGCGGAAATGCCAGCTTCATGGCCGGCTGCATGATGTACGGGGGCCGGTTGATCATCCTCGGAGATTCGGGCTCCCGGGTGGGGGAGGACATGGCCGGGGGCGCCATATTCGTGGGCGGCCGGGTGGAATCCCTGGGCAATGACGCTCGGATGATTGACCCGGATCCGGATGAGATCGAATCGATCATGGCTTTTCTGGATCGTTTCGAAATTCCCTTCACCGGCCCCTTTCAGAAGGTGGTCAGTGCGGAAAAAGAACTCAAGTTCGCCACTCCGGAACCCAAAGCCAAACCGGTGGCTTTTACCCGGTTTTCCGGCGGGAAATCCGGCTACTGGAATGAAAAGGTGCGGCAGGATATTCAGGTCAAGAGTGCCATCGGGCGGTACCGGATTCGCGGGTACGGCGCATCCCGACACGTGCCCCATTTCGGAGACATCGCCTTTAAAGCCGATCTGTCCAGGGTAGGGCGCGACCCCGAAGCCGCGGCCCGGGTCAACCTGCGGACTTTCATCGGCGGCAGGAATGGCGCAAGAGCTTTGGATCTGAGCATGCCGGTGATGATCGCACCCATGAGCTTCGGCGCGGTGAGCCCCCGCATGAAGGAGGCCCTGGGGATCGCCTCGCGGCTGTCGGGGATTTCCGAAAACACAGGCGAGGGCGGGATGTACTCGGTGGAACGGGCGGAGGCCCGGCAGCTGATCGCCCAGTGCCTGTCCGGCCGGCTGGGGTGGAACATCCATGACATGAAGCGCTCCGACGGGCTGGAGATTTATATATCCCAGGGCGCCAAGCCGGGATTGGGGGGGCAGCTCATGGCCTCCAAGCTCACCCGGGAAATCGCCGATATGCGCGGCATTCCGGCAGGCATGGACCTCCGCTCGCCTTCCCGGCATCCCGATATTCTGGGCGGCGACGACCTGATCATGAAGGTGCTGGAGTTCCGTGAAGCGGTGGGCTGGCGTCTGCCGGTGGGCCTCAAACTGGGCGGAGGCCGCACCCGGGACGACATCAAAATCGCCTTGAAAGACGGTCTCGACTTCATCGAATTGGACGGGCTTCAGGGCGGCACCGGCGCGGCCGGAAACGAGATCCTCGAGTATGTGGGGATTCCCACCATTTCGGCCCTGATGGAAGCGCTGGACGGATTGTCCGAGATCGAAGCCGAGGGGCGGATGCCGATCGTGCTCATGGGCGGGGTTCACAGCGGTGTGGATATTGCCAAGGCCCTGGCCCTGGGCGCGTCCGCGGTGGGGATCGGGACCTCCATGCTGATCGCCGGGGGATGCACCGGGTGCATGCAGTGCAGCGCCGGGACCTGCCCCCTGGGGATCGCCACCCAGGACCCCGAGCTTGTGGGGCGCTTCAACACCCCGGAGCGGGCTCTGATGATGCACCGATATCTGGAGTCGATCCGGTGGCAATTATCCGCCGTCGTTGGTGCATTGGGGCATGGAGATATTCATGGTTTATCCCGGGATGAGCTGGTGGCTTTGACGCCCGAAGCCGCCGAAATGACCCGTCTACCCTATGCGCCCGAGTACCGGAATCGGCTTCGAAGCCGGGCCGCATCCGACATCCGGTCCCGAACCGAAACCGGCACCGCCAATTTTTCCAAACGGGATCGAAGGCTGATTCAGGCCATGGCCAAAGCCGACCCTGAGGAGTTCCCGGCCCAACGGGAGATCCTCTCGGGTTTTCTGGTGCCCCGGGAAAACCCCTTCCCCGAAACTCGACCCGCCCACCTGGATGATGTGGTATTCTTGTCCGCGGCGTTGACCCGGCTGGTGATCGATCCTTACCGGGAAGCCTGTTCCACAAAGACCCGCATCAGCCGATATATCGGAATGGGCGGATCGGATCAAAACGGCCCTTTACTGGATCTGGAACACCCCTTTCTGGCGACCGGATTCGATGATGCGCCGGTCGGGGCCCGGCAAGCCTTGTCCCGGGCCCTGACCGCCACCGGATGCGGCTATGTGGGACGAAAGCCGCTTTCCGACGCGAATCATCCGGTATGGCTTCAGCTGGTCGGGGAGAAAGATCTGCCGCGCCCGGATGCAGACGGTTTGGTCTATCCGATCGGAAACACCTTTCATCCGGTCAAGGCCGAGCGGCTCCATTCCGATCAGCTGGTCGGTCTGGCCGTTTCCGGACCCGTGCTGCCGGAAGCGATTCCTTATGCCCTGGAGCGGGAGCTCGATTTTCTGATTCTGGACGGCACCGCCGGAATCCTATCTTCCTCAAGCGAACTGTCCATCCCTCCGGATCTCACCGTCATGCGGGACGCCATTCGGATTCTGCGGGAGATGAACCGGGAAGAAGATATCGCCCTGATCCAATTCGGCGGCATGCGCTCCGGCACCGATGTGGCCAAGGCCTTGGCCATCAACTGCCGGGCTGCGATCTTCGGCGTCGCCATTGCCCTGGCCATGGGCGGCGATATTCAAAAAGGCTCGGTGGCCTTTGCCCGGGGCCGTTCCGTGGAGGAGCTGGAAAAAGCGGCGATCAACTGGATCAAGGGCACCGTCCAGGAGACCGCCATCATCGCTCGGTGCACGGGAAAGACCAATGTCCACAACCTGGAACCCGAAGACATGCGCAGCATCACCCTGGCCACCTCCCGGGCCTTCGGGATACCGCTGGCGTCAGGGCAGGTTCGGCGGGAGGGGTTCTGAGTTGAGTTCAGGCACTTCATAATAAGCGTCTCTACTTTACATTTACGTAATTTTTCAGAAACAAACTACAAAAAAGTATTTAATCTCATTCATTTCCTTTTGCGAATATCTGTCACGTATCTTTTAACCTTCTGTAAATTAGATTAAAATTTTAGAATGAAGAGCCAGCCTTCGTCTTGGCACATGATCTGCAAATCAAATGCTCTGGAATAGAATTGAGGAAAACTAATTATCAACAAAAAAAACCTGAATAGGGGAGCGTCATGAACCAGGTCATCACGGCAACGAAAGCCAAGGCGGTGGACGGCGATAAGCGGGAACGGGTTCGAGAGACACTAAAAAAGCAGAAAGTGGAATTTCTTCTGGCCAAATTTGTGGATATCCATGGATGCCCGAAGGTTAAGCAGGTGCCGGTGGAATATTTCGATGATCTGGTGGACGGCGGTGCCGGATTTGCCGGGGGAGCGGTCTGGGGGTTGGGTCAGGGGCCGGAGAGCCATGACATGATGGCCCGGGCCGACCTGGATACCTTTTGTCAGCTTCCCTGGAAATCCAATGTGGCCGTGGCCAGTTGCGACATTTTTGTGGATGATGCGCCCTGGCCCTATTGCGCCCGGACCAATTTGAAGCGGATGATGGATCTGTTCGCTTCAAAGGGGTATGCGCTCAACGGCGGGTTCGAACCGGAGCACTTTCTGGTGGAGCGGGGGGTGGACGGGACGCTTAGACCCTGGGATCCGCTGGGTATCGATACGCTCTCCAAACCCTGTTATGATTTTCGGGGCATGTGCCAGACCATGGACTATCTCCAGGACGTTATCCGCTACGGCAATCAGATGGGGTTTGAGATCTATCAGAGCGACCATGAAGACGCAAACGGCCAGTACGAGATCAATTTCGGATGGACCAATGCGCTGCATGCCTCCGACCGGCTGGTTCGGTTTCGAATGATGGCCGGGCAGGTGGCTTCCAAATACCGGGCTGTGGCCACCTTCATGGCCAAACCTTTTGACGACAAGACCGGTTCCGGTGCCCATCTCCATTTTCATGTGGCCGATCCGGCGACCGGGGACAACCTGTTTCCGGGTTGTCAAGGGGACGACTGCAAGGGACTGGGAATGTCTCAGACCGCAATTCACTACCTGGGCGGCCTGCTGAAACATATTCGCGCCATCACCGCCGTGGCCTCCCCCAATATCAACTGCTACCGCCGCATTCAGAGCGGCGAATTCGTGTATTCATCCCGGTCGGGCTACACCTGGACCCCGGCCTTTGCCTCCTTCGGCGACAACAACCGGACCCAGCTCTTTCGAAGTCCGGATGCCAACCGGTTTGAAGACCGTTCTCCCTCCGCGATGGTCAATCCCTTCCTCCTCCTCTCTGTGCATATCGCGGCGGGGCTGGACGGGATCAAACACAATATCGATCCCGGAGATGCGATCGTCGGCGAAAATGTCTGGAATTTGTCTTATGACGAGCGCCGGGAGCGGGGAATGATCCTCCTGCCCCAAAACCTGATGGAAGCGATCGAGGCCCTGGAGGAAGATGAAGTGGTCAAATCCGGATTGGGTCCGATCGCGGATGAATACATCAAGCTCAAAAAAGCCGAATGGGGCGAATTCATGCGCCATGTGACCCCGTGGGAGGTGGAAAGGTATTTGACCTTTCTCTGATCATGATTTCAAAAGAATAAGTTGCGGGGCGCCGAGAAAAGGCAGAACCTGCGGCGCCCCTGCCGTCTATAAGAGGCCGCGTTCTTTGGCGATGTTCATGTAGGTTTCCACCAGATTGGACGGCGGCACCCACTTCTCTTTGTCTTCTTTTTCGTTGAGATGGATGGCGTCGAAATCGCAGCCGCCCACGCAGACCCCGCAGCCGATGCAGCGGTCCAGGTCGACGGCGGCATGGTCCCCGACGGCGATGGCGTCCATGGGGCAGCGCTCCTCACAGACCCCGCAGGCGGTGCAGTTGTCCGGTTCCACGGAGGCGTAGAAGCTGCTGTTGACCACTTTGGCCGGTGCATCCACCGTCTTGAGATTGGTCAATACCTGGCAGCAGCACCCGCAGCACATGCAGATGTTGGAGGGCCGCTGGGAGTTGCCCGGCTGCAGCACCAATCCTTCTTCCAGGCCCTTGTGGAGAATGGCAAGGGCCTCTTCGGTGTCGATATACCGGCCCAAACCGTTTTCTTCGTAGTATCGGGCCGAAGTCCCGAAGACCAGGCAGGATTCTTCGGTCCTCTTGCATCCCTCCCCTACCATTGTGTGTTCCCGCCGACAGATGCAGGGGGCGACCAGAAGCGTTTTCTGAGATTTGATAATGTTTTCGGCTGTATCATAGGGCATGATTTCCATTTCGGCGGAAATCGATTCGGAGATGGGAATCACCCGAAGCTGCTGGGTTTTGTTCTTGAGCTGGTCCTTGAAAAGGTAAGGAACATACTCATTGAAGTCTCTGATCAGCCCCTCGTCGAGGTCATGGACATGAAACTCCCAGATGCCGATTACGAACTGGGCCGACATGTATTTGGTCTCCCCCTTCTTGGTCACTCGAATGATAAGACCTTTTTTCGACATTTCCTGAAGCAGGGCTTCGGTCTCCGCCTCGTCCCGGTTGAGCCGGGCCGCGACCTGGGCCGGGGTTTCCTGGAAAAGGGTCAGATTAGCGGCCAATTCGGCCTCTTCCGGGGTGAACAGCCTTTTCAGAATACGGATTTCAACTCCGGATTCGGTGGGCGGAAATCCCCCGGGCAGGGTGTTGAGGTAGTCGGACAGTTTCTGGTAGACGTCTCTGGTCATGTTCATTGGGATTTTTCCTATTCTCCTGTGTGAAGCGAAATCCGGTGATTTTCTTTATCTGAATTTTTGATGTCCGTTTTTCCAAAACTATAAAGTAGAGCTTGCATTGTATCCCCACCTCCCGTTCGAAGTCACATTTCTGATGCGGGAATTCAGCCCCGAAGCTTCATCGTGATCTCCGCCACCCGCTTGCCGTGGGCCTTGGCGATGGCCAGATCTTCCGCGGTCGGCTGAAGCTCTCCCTGAGGGCCGGCGATGGTGCTCGGCCCGTATGGCGTCCCGCCCCGGGCTTCCGTGTGAATCATCCCGGGAATCGAATAGGGGACTCCCACGATGATCATGCCGAGATGAATGAGCGGCGCCATCATGGTGAGCAGGGTGGTTTCCTGGCCGCCGTGGGTGGAGGCGGTCGAGGTGAAGACTCCGGCAGGTTTGCCTTCCAATTGACCGTTCATCCAGAGATCGGCGGTGGAATCGATCAACTGCTTCATCTGGGCGGTCATGTTGCCGTACCGGGTCGGAGAACCGAATATGAGGCCGTCCGCTTCCCGCAGGTCATCCAATGAACAGACAGGAACATCCTTCTGCTGATCCCGAACTTTTCTGGCCGCTTCATTGTTGTCGATGATCTTGTCCACGATCTCCAACTCCTGAACCCGGCGCAGCACCAGTTCGGCACCGTCCACCGACTGAACGCCTTCCCCTGCCGCCTGAGCCATCCGGTAGGTGTGGCCGTACATGGAATAATAGACGACGAGTACTTTCATGGGAACCTCCTTGTGTGTGGGAAAGGTAAGTTTTCCGATTGCAATTCTGATCGATTATCATTTCAAGATAAGAATACAGTGCGGGGAAGTCTATCTTTTTTCAATTTTTTCCCGAACGTGAACCGCTATCGAGCCGAGGGCCGCGCTGGCCCAGGGTGAAATTTCGGTGTGCGGAGATCTACCGTCCTAATCAAAATATAACTCAATCGTAATCAAATGCTAACATTTCGGGGATAATCTCCGAGCGCATCCAAGTTCATTGTTCCGTCCCGGTTTCATCTACAAATACTCAATACCATATTAACGGTATGAGAAAGCACGAAATGTGGAATTTGGCAAGGCGATCAGTTTCGGCAATTATCTTGTTTTAAAGTGTTTTACAAGGAAGGTGACATGCAAAACGCGAAGCATTACGTGGTGGATACCAACGTTCTCCTGGAAGATCCCGGCGCGCTGTTTAAACTCCGCAACGGCAACGAGAACAACGTCTACATACCATATCATGTGTTGCTGGAACTCGACAAATTCAAGAAGAATCCGAAGCTGGGCCACATCGTGGCCAAGGTGATCGAATCCCTGTCCGACCATCCCGACCAGTTCACCGTCCTTCCGCCCCGTGAGATCGCGCGGCCGTTTGCCGATCTGGTGGACAACTTCATCCTGGAAGAGGTTCGGCAGAGCGGTTTGGTTGAACCGATTCTGGTGACCAACGATCGGTTTTTTCAGCTCCAGGCCGATCTGCGGGGCATCAAAAGCGAGGCCTACAAGGAATCGGTGCCTTTCAAAACCGATGCCGAGTATTACACCGGATTCGTGGCGACCCGGGAAGAGGCTTTCACCAATGCCTTTTTATGGGAGCAGGGCAAGCCGGTGTTTTTCGCGCCCGAAGGGGAAAAGGTGATCGATTACCAGCACAAAATCTGGAATATCACCCCACGGAACATATACCAGAACCTGGCCCTTGAATTGATGACCCATTCGGAGATTCATGTCGTATCCATCCAGAGCGACGCCGGATACGGCAAGAGTTTTCTGGCTTTGGCCGCCGCCCTCTACCATGTTCTGGAGCGGAAAACCCATGAAAAGATCTACATGGTCAAACCGATGGTCGAAATCGGCCAGAAACTCGGGTATCTTCCCGGAAAGGTATCTGAAAAAATGGAGCCGTATACCCGGTACATTCTCGACATGATAATGAAGCTTCACAAGATGCGCCCGGCCAATCGGGTCTTTATCGACGCCAATGAAATACCGCCCCACTACAATCCCAAGCGGTTTGAACTGCTGCCGCTTACCTTTGTCCGCGGCATGAACATCGAAAACGCCGTGGTGATTATCGATGAAATGCAGAACATGTCCCGGGCCGAATGCCGGGCGGTGCTCTCCCGGCTGGGGGAAGGGGTCAAGTGCATCTGCCTGGGGGACATCCACCAGGTGGACAACCCTTATCTCAGTATGGAAAACAACGGCCTCAACTGGATCGTGAACAAGTTCAAGGGACACCGGATATTCGCCCATCTGGTACTGAAAGGGGATAAATCGAGGGGTCCCATCACCGACCTGGTGATTAAATCGGGCCTGTAGTCGACAAGGTGGTTACACATGAAGGGGTCTATCAGGCATTCTCATCCGGTTTGAGGAGCTTCTCGGCCAGATGGGCGGTGTAGTTGACCGGCGCGTGGTCGATTAGAAAATCGGGCGGGTCCAGCAACCGGCGGCGCAATTGACTGGTGACCTGACGCAGGGCTGCAGGAAAAGAGGAGGATTCTTCAGGTTCGGAAGAATCCCTTTGAAAATCTCCGTTTTTGTTAAAGAAGCTCAGGAGTTCCCCGCAATGGCAAAAATCGAAGGGGATCTGTGACGGCGGCACGGTGGGGACGATGTCCCGGTTGTTGATCAGCCGGTAGATTCTGATTCGGTGGAGTGAATTGGCAAACACCGCATCCCCCGCTTTGGGGGCGCCGAAAGTGTAAACCGCCCGGGGGGGCATAAGGGAGGCGGCCATAACAGCCAGGGCGCCGCCCAGGCTATGCCCGGTATAGAACACCGGGCAGCGGAGTTCAGACAGAAGATCTTCCACCTCGTTCCAGAGTTTGTAAAATTCCTTTTTGAACCCGCTGTGGACCAGCCCGTCTCCCATCCATGGGACCTGAAAGGTGTTCAGGTTCGACAGCCAGGTCTCGAACCCGGTGGTGCCGCGAAAGGCCAGCACGGCGAAAGGGGAATCGGGATCGATTTTCGAGAGAATGAGGGAGCAGTGGGCGGTCCCTTTGTCGATGAACCGGATTTCCTTTAATTTGGCTTTTTCGAGGATATGCCCCCGAGTGACCGGATTGGCCAGCGGTCCGATTTCATCCGGACCCCGACGGTAGAGCACCCGGCAGATTTCCGCCATCCACCAGGCGTTTACCGTACTGTAGGCCGGTGCCTCCGGTTGGAAGGGTCGGAGGCATCTTTTCAGAAAGAAATTGGTCGCGTCTCCGGGCCTCAGAAGGGCGTTCCAACTGTAGTCGAACAAGGTCGGCATGGGTAATGCGGCACCTCTAAATTCTTTCCCGTGCTGCGGTAGCATGTATATTCCACTTGTTGTCGAACTCCTGACATACTGAGTTTATCACGACATCCTACTGGAAGTCGGATGCCTCACCAATGGGTGAAATCTTGCATTTGGACGGGGATCGGGACGTAATCGACCGCTATTTGAGTTCGAGCTTGATCGAGGGTTTGTCCCTGTACCGCACCCGATACATTTTAAACTTCAGTTTCACTGATCGATTGCCGTCGGGAGGGTAAAATCTGATATCCTTGACCTTCTCCTTATCCCCCTGGAGAAAGGTCCGGTCGATTTTTTCTTTCAGCTTCAGGGTATCCTTGAATCCCAGAAAATTGAATAACCGTTGTTTCAGAATGGGACCGTCGTCGGAGAGTCCGATCAGTTCCAGGGCGGCCGAATTGGCATACTGAACCGAATAGGCGGTATCGATCAGCAGAATGCGCTGGGAGGCGTTTTCGACGAAGCTTTTGAACAGGGCATACTCCATTCCGGAGTTTTCCCGAGATTCGGTCAGTTTACGTTCCAGATCATCGATCTCCCGATTCAGCCGGTTACAGCGTTCATTCAAACGATGGTTTTCCCGCTCCGCCTTTTCCCGGTCTTCCCGGAAACGGGCCAGAGACTGGTCCGCCTCCGCCAGGGCCTGCACCAGCCGTTTTCTTTCAGATTCGCTCTCCTTCCACCGGTCCTTCAGCATCTGGTACTCCATTTTCATGGATTCCAGCGTGTCCATCAGTTCTTCTATTGTTTTTCGAATATACATGGGTCTCCCGGCATTCAGATGGTTAGCCGATCATCGGTTTCAGTTTCCCCCCGGTCACATTCCATGATTTTGTATTGGTTATCACAAGTGGGCTTCGAAGCTAAAGGATAATTCATAATTCTTATAATACCAGGTTGGGATTTGATGAAATCCGAGGAAAATGATAATCAACCGGGTGAATAGGGATTCTAAATATTGCAAACTGAAATAAAATCATCTAATTAATGCCCGAAAGGAGG
The DNA here is from genome assembly GCA_041642315.1 of Desulfobacteraceae bacterium. Classification (GTDB taxonomy): domain Bacteria; phylum Desulfobacterota; class Desulfobacteria; order Desulfobacterales; family Desulfococcaceae; genus JAABSQ01. The sequence goes on from JBEPWQ010000009.1 coordinate 15,699, forward strand.
TAGGAATGTACTACCGGTATATGGACAGCCCCATCGGCCGGCTGTTTCTGGCGGGGAATGAGAATGGCCTGGCATTGATCGGATTTCCAAATGGAAACAATATCTACGAACCTGAAGCGGATTGGGAGGAAAAAGCCGAACCCCTGTCGGAAGCGGTTCGGCAGTTGACCGATTATTTTGAAGGAAACCGAAAACAATTCGATTTGAAGCTCTTCCCGGCGGTGACCCCGTTTCAGGGCCGGGTACTCCAGGCGCTTCAGGAGGTTCCCTACGGCGAGACCGTCACCTACGGGGAACTGGCCCGGCGAATCGAGCAGCCCAAAGCCTCTCGGGCCGTGGGAATGGCCAATGCGAGAAACCCGATTCCCATCGTGATCCCCTGCCATCGGGTGATCGGAAAGGGCGGAAAACTGACCGGATACGGCGGCGGGCTCGGTATCAAGCAAACCCTTCTCGATCTCGAGAAGCGGTTTCGGTAAGGATGCGTTCCCATTTCCTGGCATGTGCTGAGCGAGCGAATTTGTTTGAGTCGCCTTGAATATCGCCGTGCCGAACCCTGTTTTTCTGAAAGCCCAACCGCTATCCCCGGCCGTTTGGAAGAAATTTTCCCCGTTCTCCCTTCTCGGCAATTCCCTGGGAGATGACCAGCTTTTTACCGATTTGGATGCCGTCTTTGAGCACCTCGGCATCGGTGCGAAGAGGGGATCGGCGCACCGAAGTGGTGTGGGGATAACGGTGGGACATGTATTGGATTAGCTGAGGATCTTCCATTTTCACCAATGCACTCGATTCCGGCTCCTTTGCATCGGCACGAATCTCGGCGGCCAGTTTGGACCGGAATCCTTCGATGATGCCGATGGCGAAATCGGTTTTCCGGTATCGAGTGAGCCCCTTTTTTCGGTTATAGGACTTCCATTCCCTCTCGATGAAATGGCGTACAAAATCATGGACATAGGCCGCCATCCGTACGTTCTGGGCGGTGCCGCTGACTTCCAGGACCCGCCCCATTTTTCCCTTCTCCAGTACGTAAGCCGGAATCCAGATTCCTTCTACGAAATAGTAATCCTGAATCAGACCGGCCAGGGTATACGCCTCGCGAAAATGGCGCAGGGCCGGATCGCCTAAAAAGACGCTCGCGAAATCCCGATCCCGGCGATGTTCCAAAAGATCGATGTTGTGTTTGGCGATGAGCTGATGGGCTTTGAGCATGGCCGCCTCGGCCTCATGCCGGTTGCGGCTCTGGGCCAGGGCCAGGAGCTTTCGGATTCGAATCAGGATGCGGTCTTCCTCCCGCAGGGTCTCCTTTCCGATTCTTTCGTGCAGGGGCGGGTAATTGCCCGATGCCTTGGGATTGGCCCGAAGCAGGGTGCAGGCCTTCTGAAAGGCGGGTCCGTGGGGTTTTTCATGGCGGGCTCCAAAGACCTGGTGAGCGAACTGATGGGCGACTTCATGATGCAGTACCTCCAGGACGCTGTCCCATGGGTGATTGAAAGCGAATTCCCGGTTCAGGCAAATTTCACGCTTCCCGGCGGACCAGAACCCGAGCCGGGAGGTCATCGTTTCCAGACGGAACATCGGTTTGACCATGGCCCGGCGGTATTCCGAAGAGAGCCCATCCAGGGCCATTTCCCATTCCAGGGACAGTCCGTGAAGGATTTTCCTTTCCAGAGCTTCCTGAATCGAGCGGAATCGGCTCGCTGAATCGCACTTTGTCATGCGGGTCCTTCCATTTGTTTGGGGTCTCGGTTCAACAGAGGCAACCCTTATCGTTCCCTTTCGATAAGTTCAAGAAAATTTTCCAGGCAAACCTTTTCTTTTTAACCCAAATTTAACCTGTTCTTAGCATCTCTCTAATCTGGATGGGCTATTTACTCGGCGTAACACATGTATGGTCATAAAATCTTCACGGAGAAGGAGGCGCTGATGAGCGCGGTCACACGGATGGTGCCGTCGGACATGGACAGAAACCGGTGGACCCTGAAGACCTGGACGGCCGATGAGCTGCCCCGGATTCTGGATCTGATGGGGACCGGACCCCATGCGCCGCCGGAGCTGTTTGCGGAGGCGATCCCTTTTGCCGTCAACGATACCACCGCCGGGGCTGAAAACGAACTGCAGGCGGTGGTGATCGGAGACAGGGGCAAGATCGATTTTCCCCGGATCATCGAATGCTCCAATTATTTTCAAAACCTCCGCAAACGGGCCGAGGCCGGCGAAACCTCCCGACGGCTCCTGGATGACCTTCAGGCTTACCTCGACGACAATCCAGACCGGGTCTGGGAAAACAGCTGGGTCCGGTTTTCCAGGGCCCGGTTGAGCCGGTATGCCGACGCGGTCTTCAGACGGGATCTTCTGGCGGATAAATCGGCCGCCTGCGGGCCGGAGCGAAGCGATGCCTGTAAATTCACCCCGGTCTTTCGGGGTGAAGCACAAGTGCGGGTGCCGGTCAGCTATCTGCTCAAGCTGGCTCTGGCCGATGCCGTCGGCGTCTCCCCGGAAATCCATCCCACCGTCAAAACGACCGGAGAGCGGCTCATGGGCCATTTCCTGAATGACAACTCTTCGCCGGAGATTTATTCCTTCTATCCGGTCCCGGTCATCAGAAGCTTCGGGATGGGAAACGCGATCGCCCGGGAGACCCTGAAGCGGTTTCTGTTGAGCCAGCTTCTGATTCAGTATGCCAACCGGCGGTTCGGACTGATCGACAGCGGACAGCGGGTGGTGATCTATTTTGCGCCCCATACCCATGTGCGGCAGAAACGGCTCAACGATCTCATCTCCGACGCCTTTTACCGGGAACTCTTCATGAGCCCATGCCTCTGCGGATGGGATCGTGGAGAGGAGAAGCACCGGTACATGGGGCTCTGCCATCAGGTGCTGTCCCGCAGTCAACTCCATGCCGTGTCCCAGTTGCGGGAAGCCGGGATCATCACGCGCAATCTGGTGGTGATGCCTTCCCTGTCCAACCTGAGCCTGGCCAACAACGGCACCCATATCAGTCTGGGCAGCCGAAAACTCACCGCCCTGATGGCGGACCCTTCCTCCGGATTCGGAGTTCGGGAAGAAAAATATATCGGGGATCTGGCCATCAAGATCATCGAGCATTTTCTGCCCCTCTTTGTGGGAACTTACAGCGCCGCGCCCTATCGGCTTGATTTCTGGGACTTCCATCCGGAAAAGGCGCTGGGGTTTCTTCCCCATGAACTCGATTTTACCCACCTGCGGATGATCTGGCGGCGGTGGAAAAAGAAGGCCAGGCTCAAGTTCTTCGGCCGCCCGGTCACTCCTTTCGGCCCCAAGGCCCTGGATCAATGGTTCAGCCGGGCATTCGGCCTCAAGGGGGATTTCGTTCAGGATTTTCGGCTGCTCGATTATTTTGTCGCGGTCAAAAGCACCGACCGAAGCCCGGCCCTGGACGGCACCGCAGACAACCAGGTCCGTCTGAAACAGGATCTTTCCGATTTCGGGGTGTTTGATTCCGCTATGCCGGTCTACCTGTTATACCGCCTTCGGGAATTCGCCGCTATGGGGTTTTCCGGGTTCGAGGGGCGCTACTACAGCCAGTTCGAAAACATCATGACGGATATGGGATCGGCCGCCGGTTTCCAAACCCTGATCACCGCACTGGCTTATAAGTACATCCTCGGAGGACGCGTCACCCATGGGGATATTCCCGATGACCCCACACTGGAAAGCGAGCGCCGACAGGTCTTTTTCGGCACCGCCATCGGGATCCCCACCTTTTATGTACATAAAAAGACCAGAAACCGGTTTTTGCATCGAATCATCAACCGCACCCGCCGTATCCGATTGAGTCGTCGCTATGCAGGCTATATTCGAGTCTACAATGAGGAGTATCGACAGGCGCTTCTTAGCGTGATTCGAGAAGACGGTCCGGATTTGATCGAGATGATGGGCGCCGAGGAAATCCTTCGGGATCTCAGCCATCGAATCGAAGATCCCAAAGGATGCTCCGCCGCCGGCCGCCTCACTTCGGGAATCCTGGAGAGCGCCGGGTCGACTCATCCCATGAAACTGGACGGAGAGGAATTCGGCCTGGCATCGGAACGGTTTTACCGGTCGACGCTTCGAAAACGCCAGATTCGGGAAGGACTCGATCTTCTGGAAATCGATTTCAAGAACATGGATGCCAATGCCATCCTCGGGCGGGATATTTTTCGGGACTCCCTCGCCCATATCCTTGGGCAAGAGAGTGCAGACGCCTTTTTGAGGTGGGTCCGGTCCGAGGTGACCGAGGAGAGAATTGATGAAACCGAACTGATTCGTCTGATTCACCTCACCCTGCTGTCCATTCACCATGACATTCGAAAAGCCGAACAAAGCGAGTTTAGATGAATCTTTTGGCCCCCCACCAGTTTATTCAAAGGGGCACCGCCCGTATTCAAACCGAGCATCTTTTCAGTGACCGCCTGGTGAACCTCATCTATTCGGACGCTCGGGAAAGGGGAACACACCTCTTTCGGGCCCTGACCTCGGCCCGAATGTCGGGCCTGTTGGGGTTTTTGACCTATGACACCCTGCTGGGGTCCAAACTCTCGGGTGCCGGGAATTTTTCACGAATGCTCGGTATCGATCTGTCCGAATGCGTCGATTCGCCGGAGACGTTGGATACCCCCCGCAAGGTTTTTGAGCGAAAGATTCGGTACTGGACCTGCCGGCCCGTGGACGAGGACCCGGCCGTGGTGGCGTCCCCGGCGGATGCCAAAATACTGGTGGGCTCTTTTGCCAGAACATCCCGGCTTTTCCTCAAGGAAAAATTTTTCAGTTTTCAGGCCCTGCTTGGAGAACGAAAAAGCAGATGGCTGAATGCCTTTGCCGACGGCGATTTCGCAATCTTTCGGCTCACCCCGGACAAATACCATTACAACCATCTGCCGGTCTCGGGCGAGGTGGTCGACATTTATGACATCCCCGGGACCTATTATCCGTGCAATCCCGGGGCTGTGATGGCTCTGTCCACCCCCTATTCCAAAAACCGGCGGGTGGTGACGGTGATCGACACAAATGTTCCGGGCGGCTCCGGGATCGGGTTGGTGGCCATGATCGAAGTGGTGGCGTTGATGATCGGGGATATCGTCCAGTGCTACAGTGAGCGGGAATATGATGATCCGAAACCGCTGGTGCCGGGCATGTTTGTGAAAAAGGGGCGGCCCAAGAGTCTTTACCGGCCCGGCAGTTCCACCGATGTCCTCATTTTTCAGAAAAAACGGGTCGAGTTTTCCGTCGATATTGTCATGAACATGTTCCATCCCGGGGTTCAGACCCGGTTTTCCGAAGGGTTCGGCCGACCCCTTGTGGAGACCGAGGTGGCCCTTCGTTCCGAGATCGGGCGGAAAATAAGCCGGTGTATAGGAGAGAACAGAGATGAATGATGAATTGTTTGTGCTGTGGCTCGCGGCGGTCTTTACCCTGGTGTTGAGTTGGGGATTCCGGACCCTGCCCCAGGAAAAATGGCAGATACTGGCGGCTCTGCCCAAGTCCAAAGACGGCAACGGCGGATGGATCGGACAGAACTTCACCTTTTACGGGGTGTTCAACGCCAATGCGTATGTGCTGGGGGTGGCTGTTTTTATCGTGCTGATGGGGTCCCTGTCCTTGCCCCTGATCGGAATCCTGACGGTCGTCGCAGGGTTGTTGGCCGTGTGCATACCGGCGGCCAGCATAGTGGCACGGGTGGTGGAAAAAAAGCGCTACACATTCACCGTGGGCGGGGCCTCTTTTGTGGGAATTCTGATTTCACCGTGGCTGGTGGCCGGGCTCAATGCCGTCATGGCCCCTTCGACGGCGATTCCGGCGATGCCCTTTTTGGCTGCTTTGTCTGTCGGCTACGCCTTCGGGGAAGGTATCGGAAGATTGGCCTGCATCAGCTACGGGTGCTGTTACGGCAAGCCCCTTTCCCGGTGCCATTCCCGTATCCAAAAGCTCTTTGAAAAGCACAGCTTTGTATTTCTGGGGGAAACCAAGAAGATCAGCTACGCCGGCGGCCTGGAAGGAGAGCGGGTGATTCCGATACAGGCGGTGACCGCGGTGATCTACTGCGGGTGGGGCGTAATCGGGGCCTATCTCTTTCTGAAGGGATTCCATTCCGCCGCCTTTTTCACTACCCTGGCGGTGACCCAGACCTGGCGAACCGCCTCGGAATTTTTTAGAGATGACTACCGTGGGGGTGGTAAGATATCCGCCTATCAAATCATGGGCGTGCTCTCTGTTTTTTATGCGCTCTTGATCGCATTCTTCTTTCCGACCCGGACGGTATCCCCTCCCGCGGACATTGCAATCGGCCTGGGGTATCTTTGGCGCCCGGAAATCATCCTTTCGCTTCAGATCATCTGGATCGCTGTTTTTCTTCATACCGGCCGAAGCCGGGTAACCGGTTCTTCCCTTTCCTTTCATGTGATTCGGCATCGGATTTAACCCGGTTGTAAAGCAATGACCGGTTTGCGATTCGATTTCTAGAACGGTATGAGTTTATAAAGAAGCGGGTGCTTCCATGGCTTCAACGAAAAGGGCTGAAGGGGTCGGACGGATCCTAGAAGTATATCAGATGGATTCAGAAGGGGGGTAGACGCTATCCTTTTTACGGTACACCATTCCCTGAAAGATCGCCACAACGTCACCGGTTTCATCCGTCACACGAACGGTATAGGTGGCCAGCTTCGGGTTGGCGGTGACCTCTTCCGCCTGGGCGGTCAGAACCCCGCCTGCGGTAGCTTTCAGAAAGGAAATGGAGGCGTTGATGGCCACCGCCACCGTGCCGTGTGAATTGGAGGCGGCGGCAAAGGCCAGATCGGCCAGTGTAAAGACGGCTCCGCCCTGGGTTATCCCCAGCCCGTTGTGATGTGCATCGGTGACCTTCAGGCGGGCCGTCGCCCTGCCGGCGGAGACCGCCACCAGCTCTATTCCCATGTCCCTCGCAAAGCGGTCCCGGGCAATGAATGTCTCGGCCAATTTCTTGTCATCATTTTCTTTCATAAAATATCCGGTTCGTCGGCCATGATCACCATTTCGTCCACCCCGGGGAATACTCCTGGCCCGGCAAGAACTCACTTTCGCTCAAACAGCTTCCCGGACCGGGAGTATCCCCCGGGGTGGCCTTTCTACCATTCAGGCTTGCCGAAACGATGATCAACGCCGGTTCGTCGAAAGGGTGGATTGGAGAGGGAGATGACCCCCCTGTCGCTCAATGTAGAGGATTTCCTGTTTCTGTCAACAGAAATTTGTTGCATATGATAAGCCTTTGATACATGTGCAATAATGCAAGGACACCTTCATCTGCGAGTGGTTGCGGTTCGGTCATGGAAGTGCAGGTCAACTGGGAGAAGTGTCCGGGTATGAAATTGAAGAAAATCAGGGAGGTGCGGGCTCCCGGGACTTAAACGGGATCGGTGCCGCCGGTGCATGTGTTCTCTCTTTTTTCGGCGAATGTTCCAGCGGCGGATCCGCTTCGGTATCGGCGGATTGCATGATAACAAAGAAAATAACCTAGGACCGCCAGGGGCAATCCTGCCACCAAACCGCCCGCCGTCAGAATCCAGACGATTTCCGGGGCGCACCGGATCAGTCCGAGAAGGCCATCGACGGAAAACTCGACCTTCAGGATTCGGGCCGATTCGATTCCCAGGCAGGCCTTTCCCACCTGATAGGTCCATCCATACACCATCGGCGCGGAAATCGGGTTGGTGATGAAGACGGCGGCAACAGCGGAAAGCCGGTTGCCCTTGAGAAGGGAGGCGAGGCAGATGGCCATGGCCGAATGGCACATCATGAAGGGACTCATTCCCACGAATATGCCCGCCGCAAACCCGAGTGCGATTTCTCGAGAGGTGCCGCGAAGGCTGAGAAACCTTTTCATCCCCTGTCGGAGCCGGGTTCTCCGGCCCTTTGGATCGATCTGTCGGTGATCAACCCTTCGTGCCTTCCTTTCCATGCCGGGTGAGGCCAGGGATGAGGGGAGCTCCTGGCCTGATCGGAATGGGCCGTTCGTCTCTATCGGTTTTTTAGCGGCATCCATGGGGAGTTCAGGACATTACCGGAGAGATTCGGCGGTGTCTGTGCCGCAAGGCCGTTCCGATCGAATCGGTGCAATCTTTTCCAATTCGGGGGACGCCGGCCGTCGAACAGGTCGCAGGCGCGGTAATACTTCAGATCTTCCCACCAGATGCGAAAATACGCCGGGTCCCGAAAATATTTCCTGAGCACCGATCCCGGCGCGGACCGGGCCTGAATCAACGGGCCGAAAAGTTCCGAAGGGTCCCGGAAACACTCCCAGTCGCATTCGCGACATTCTCTGTTATGATCAATTCCTTTTCCATCCAGGTTTTCGATATGCCCCATATTTTCATGACCCCGATATCCGCAGGGATAGGTCATGCCGTCACGGGCGTCGATGAAGAAAAAGTCGATGCCGCCCCGGCAGGGGTAGGGGGATGCCGTTTCATTCCCCGCATACTGTCTGTGAAGGGCGTACAGGGAAATTCGCGGAGAAAAGATTCGGATTCGGGATCGGAATTCCGGAATGGTGTCGAGCAGCGCTTTGAACAGCAGGGCCTTTTCCGCTGCGGTATACCGCACCACCGCATCCTCGGAACTGGCCGCGTACACAGGGTTCAGGCTGCCGACACCCGCTTCCGGCTGCAACGACATGGGGTAGCAGCTGTTGACGATGGTGAACCCGAGATTGATGACGAACCGGTAAAAGGCGCGGAAAGCATTTCGATACCGCTCATGAAAATAGGCGGTATATTCGCCGGGGTTTTCCTGAATTCCTCCGGGCGGAGCCGACCGGGTGGCTTCAGAAATGTTTCGGTTGATGCCCAGGTTTACCGAGGGATAGATTCCATGCCGATGGAAGATGGGTAGCGCCTTTTCGATGCCGGCGACCACTCCCGGAAATCCCCGCATCGATTCATGGATGGCGGGAACGGCCGAATCGAGGCTGATCCAGAAGTTTCGGAGCGGCGTTTCGGCCAAATCTTCGGCAATGGTTTCGATTCGGTCTTCGAAACCGGGGTGATCGGAACCGTTGAAGAAAAAGCCGTTGGTGCCGGTGCGAAGAAAGGGAATTCCCGCTTGCCCGGCATATCGGATCAGCTCCATCAGCTCTTTCCGAAAGAGCATCGGCTCTCCCCCGGTAAACGAGAGTGCACGTACGCCTTTTTCGGCGGCGGCGTCGATCATGTCTCGAACCGCGTTCGCGGAGAGCCGGGACCGCTGGAACTCTTCCGTGGTCCGCATCCCGCATTGGGGGCATCGGGCATTGCAGTGGTCGGTCAGCTGAATCACCAATTGACCCGGAATCCGGCCCCGAAAAATACTTGCCGCATCCTGATGGAAATTGTGAATTCGTTTCATAAAATCCCGAATCGGTTATACCGCCGCTTGAAAGGCGAATGGTTCGGCGGCTCCGGTTTCTTCTTCCAGCATTTCCCAGGAGCGGATAAAGGCGTTTTCAAACGAGCGCTCTTCCATGAACTCCCGGGCTGCGGCCCCCATAGCGGTTCGTTTGAGCGGGTTCGCGGTGAGCTCCCGAATCGCCTGCGCCAGTCGGTGTGCATCCTTGCCCGGCACCACCAGTCCGGTTTGATCCGGCAGGATGTTTTCGCAGGGGCCGCCCTGATCTGAAACGATCACCGGCAATCCCGAGGCCTGGGCCTCCAGAATGACGTTGCCGAAGGTATCGGTGGTGCTGGGAAAAACGAAAATATCGCTGGAGGCATACACGGCCGAGAGTTCCTCGCCTTCCAGGTAGCCGGTAAATGTGCACCGGGTGCCGCTCATGGTGCGGATCATCTCTTTGAGATAGGGGCCGTCTCCGACCACGATCAAATGGAGATTTCTCAGGTTTACATTCAGGGATTTGAATGCCCCGGCCAGGATCGGCAGGTTTTTTTCTTTCGAAACCCGGCCGACATAGAGCAGTTTCACCTCCTCTTCGATATGGTAGCGCTTTTTCAGCAGACCGTTTCGCTTTTTCGGATGAAACAGATCGGTATTGATTCCCCGGGGAAAGAGCCGGATCTTGTCCGGTCGAATGCCTTTTTGGATCAGCTCTTCGGCGGAGCTTCGGGAGGAAACATAGATCTGGTCCATCTGGTCGTAGTACCAGATCATGTATTTCCAGGTCAGGTCCTCAATGGCTGCATCCCCGGTCAGATACTGCGCATACTGGGGGAAGGCGGTGTGATAGGTGCCGTTGATGGGGAGCTTCAGGATATGGGCGATGGCCAGAGCGGCCAGGCCGATGGGTCCTGGTGTGGCCGACTGAATGTGCGTGAATTTCTGTTCGTAGCAGTAGTTGAGCATTTCCAGAAAAGGCGGATAGAAGAGCTTCTGCTCCGGGTATTCGGGAAGCTCATACACCCCGATGGGGGTGAAATTTTGAATTCCTTCCCTGCTGGACCGGTTGTCGGCATCGCAGGTGATGATGGTGAGGTCCTTGTCGTTTCTGAGTGCCACCTCCACCTGCTGCTGAAGGGTCTGGGCCACTCCGTTGACGTCATAAAAGGTGTCGGTGAAATGGGCGACCCGTGCGGTCCGTGTCCGTTGGCGGTATTCATATTCGCTTCTGGAGTAGGCCTGAAGGATTTTGCCGTTCAGGGCCTTGTCTTTGGTAAACTGCACAAAAGATACGAAAAAAGGCGCCAGAAGGGTATACAGTCCTCCGGCCGAGCCGATGGTCTGGAATATGTTGAAGACATTGGCTCCGGAGAGATGCCCCAACAGGTGGTTGGCCGAATGGGAGAGGACCTTATTGGAGACCTGGTTGACGAAATTGAACCATTTTCTTTCTCTTTCTTCAAATGAGCCGGTTTCGGATTGGGCGATATCTTCCAGCTGTGAATCTTCCCGAAGCAACCGATCGGTTTCTTGGCGGATCAATCCCATCAGCGTATCCGGCACATCGGCGGCGGCTCGTGTTCGTCTTCGATGGTTTAAAAACAGATAGACTTTGGACATGAACCCCCCGTCGGGCTTTGCATCAGGCCGTAAAGACCGGTCGAGATATTTGAGCAGGAGATCCCGATGGATGTGGCGCTCCAGATGGAACTTGTTGCGATAAAACTGATAGGCGATGCCGTAGAGGTTGTGGGCCATGGTCAATGGTGTGGACGCCTGGCGCATGACGCGGGTCCGATGGGTCCGCAGGCCGTCCAGAAAGGCCTCCATCGTTTCGGCGTTCGCCACCCGGGTGTAGGTCCTGGCGATGTTGAGGCCGCTGTGGTCGTCCGATCCGCCGGTGAGGGTCTTTTCCCAGGGTTTTCCAAAATCGGCTTTGAAATCATATCGGTTCTGAAGCCGATCGATATCCTGAGGCCTCAGTCCGGACAGCACCCACTCGAGGCTCTGATTTTGTTCGTCGCTTCGGGCTCCGTTCAGTTCGAAATTTCGGAATAGCAGCAGCATCTGTTCAAAGTGATGGATGGTGAGTCGATCATTCACCGCATACAGCGGGTGGGCCGCTATCGAAATAATTTCTTCATCGTGCAGATAGGCGGCCAAATCAAAAACGTTTCTTCGAAGCCGCTGGATTTCCCGGTGCTGATCTTCGGTGATGTTCAGGGCCAGAACGTGGATCTTACAGCCGTCTTCCGGGAAATAGGTGGTGATCTCTTCGCTGATGAAGGTGTCGGGCAGGTGTGCGATTTCCAAGGCCCCGTCAATAGAATTGTGATCGGTGACGGTCACCAGGTCCATTCCCCTTTTGCGTGCGATCTGGTAGATCTGAAGCGGTTCTGTAAAACTCTCGGGACATCCGATCTTCTGGAGAACCCACTGGGACGGCCGTTTGGAAAACTTTGAATGAACGTGAAGGTCGGCTTTCATTGTCTTCTTTTCTCCGTTTTCGGAAGCAGATATTGATATTTGTGATGGTCTCGTAAGTTTGAAGGGGAAAGTGTACCGCTTCACTGTTAAGTCTGTATAAGAATATGGTTAGAAATATGTGAAATCCGATCGGGTCGAGTAATCCGTTCGGATCGAAGTGAAAAAAAGGGCGGCCGAAACGGCCGCCCTCGGGGAATGGACACGGGGGATGTGCCCTAGTATGGGGTGAATATAAAACCCGTATGTTAAGATTTGATTAGAATTTCATAAGAAAAATAATAAAAGTTGCCCGATTATGGGTGCGGTGGTGCCGTTGGTGCCTTTTCCGGGGCGTCTTTTTGTAGTGCTTCATTCCGTGAATCTTTGATATATTTATGCTGTTCCCATTGAAGGTTTAAACGCCTTATGCTGATTTGCCGGTTTGCGCATCGGTTCGATCAATGCTATATTCGGCCCTGTGAAGAAGCAAATATGGAGGAGCGATCCTTTGAATAATGCCATATGATCAGTGCAGTGCTGCTGTCCGGTCGTGTTCTCCGTGATTGGGGCAGGTGGTTCTCAACTGGATTTTCGGCGCGCGCGGCTGACGGTTACATGATTGGGCAGAAAACTGGACCGAGCCGAATACACGGATGTTCGAAATCAGGACAGAATGGTCATACCACGGCGAAATGGCAGTATCAAAGTCAGGCTGTCAATGGCCAGGTTGATTGCCGAGGTGATGAATTCGCCGCGGATGTGCAAAGATGCAGGAAAGGGCGTTTTATGAATCAAAATAAATCGAGAACGGAAAGCCGGGCGGTGGCCGAAGCCCGGCGCGATCGGGAGCAGCGGGAAAAAACCTACCGGGAGCGGGCCCTCAAGATGTTTCCCTGGGTCTGCGGACGGTGCGGACGGGAGTTTTCGGGCAAGAAGCTTCGGGAACTTACGGTCCACCACCGGGACCACAACCATGACAACAATCCCCCGGACGGCAGCAACTGGGAACTGTTATGTCTCTATTGCCACGACAATGAACACTCCCGGAATCTGGAATCGGAATGGCAGGACGGCCCGGACGCGGGCGAGGAGAGCGGTTCGGATTTCACCCACAACCCATTTGCGGGTTTGGACCACCTATTGAAAAAGAAAAAGTGATATGGTTTTTGCACATCCGCTCGGATTCATTCAGATTCCCAGCAGCAGTGTGGCGATCTGAAAATAACAGAAGACCGCAATGATATCGATGGAGGTGGTCACAAAGGGTCCGGTAGCCACGGCCGGATCGATGTTGAGGCGGGCGAAGATCATCGGGACCAATGAGCCGACCAGGGCGGCGATGGACATGGAGGTGATCACGGCCGCGCCGACAGAGATCGCCAGCCGATACAGTGTGAATTGAAACTGGGCCACCCCGCCGATGAGCAATCCGTAAAACAGGCCCAGCAGAAATCCGATACTCAGCTCCTTGAAGACCACTTTCCAGATATCCCGCACATGGAGCCGGCCGGTGGACAACCCCCGCACCACGATGGTGGAAGACTGGGTGCCGACATTGCCGCCCATGCCCATGATGACCGGGATGAAGGCGGCCAGGTAGGTGATCTTCTGAAGGCTTTCCTCGAATTCTCCGATGATGAAAAAAGCGGCGATGCCCCCGAGACAGCTGGCAAAGAGCCAGGGCAGGCGGATTCGAAGGCTTTTGAAGATCGACTTGGTTTCCACGAATTCGGCGCCGGCGCCGGCCATTTTGAGAAAGTCCTCGGTCGCCTCTTCCCGAATGATGTCGATGACGTCGTCTACCGTAACGATCCCCACCAGTTTGTTCATATGGTTCACCACCGGCACCGCCAGAATGTCATACCGGGCGACCAGACGCGCCACCTCTTCCTGGTCGGTATCCACCCGCACGAAAAAGACATCGGTGGACATGAAATCCCGAAGCGGGGTTTCCGGGGGGTTCACCACCAGCTGGCGAAGGGAACAGACCCCTACCAGCCGCCCGTTTTCATCCACGCTGTAAAGGTAGAAGGGCATTTCCACATCCTGGTGTTCGACCTGAAGGGACCGGATCGCTTCTCCGGCGGTGGCATCCTCCCGAAGGGCCACGAAATCGGGTACCATAATGCCGCCGGCGGTGTCTTTGGCATACCCGAGCAGTTCCTCGACCTGTTCGGAGCCTTCCCGCTTCATTTTCTGCAGGATGGCGTCGGATTTTTCATCGGGAAGCCGTTCCAGGATGTCGGCGATATCGTCGCTGGGCATCGATTCCAGGACCCCGATAATCTCATCCAGCTTGCGCTCTTCGATGAATTCGAGGAAGGAGTCCTCTTCCAGTTCACTGAAGATAAACCCTTTTTTCTGGTTGTCTTCGATCACATCGAACAGCTTGTGCTGCTGTGGATGGGTCAGATTGGGGAATATTCGGGCGAGGTCGGCCCCGTGGGTTTTGCGGACGATCTTCCGCAGATGAGAGGTGGCATTGCGCCGAACCAGCCGGCGAATGCTTTCCATCAGAATCTTGTTGCGGTCCTGCTGCATGGGGCTCCCTTCATATTCACTGCGGCGGGCGTGCGCCGGCACCCTTGGGATCCGTGCGGGCATGCCCTGGTTTTTCCTGAATACCCTCAGATTCGGGATCGACGGCCGCATCTTTCTCTAATTTCTGGAGATGCGACAAAGCAGGGTGTTGCGGGGTCAGGCCAGGGAGAGCAGAATCGGTACCAGCAGTTTTTCGTCGATAAAGGGCTGTTTTTCCGAGCTCACCAGGGGGGTGTCGATCACTTCGATCCCCATTCTGGACAGCGAATCCCCAAACAGGCTGCCGGGATATCGGCCGTTCTCGCTGTCGATCAGAATAAAATCGACAACCTCCCGGGCCGAAATCTCGGCCGGATCATCCCGGCGGAGGTACGAGATCAGCATCCGGACCTGATCGCTCAGGCTCATCCCGTAAGCCTCCGGGTCGGCGGTATCGGTATTGGGGATGAACACCTTCGGGCAGGGATTGAGACGAATGGCGTCTCCGATGCCCTTGGGCAGAAGGTTGGCGATGATGCTCGAATAAAAGCTCCCCATCGGGTAGCAGATCACATCCGCATCCCGGATCAGCTCCTGCATCTTTTCCCGAATGGCCGTTTCAGCGGGCTTGGGATGATCGCGATGCTCGCAGATGTAGATCCGCGCCACCTTGGAGGAGATCGGCGGCTTCTCCTTGCCTGTAAGCGAGTGCTGGCCTACGATCACGTCTCCGTTTTCCAGTTCCGTGACCATGTGGAGATCCCGGTTGACCACCGGCCGAACCACCCCCCGTACCTGAACCAGTTTTGAAAATATAAAAATAATGATATCAAAATTCCGGCGATTGTCAAGATAGCCGGCGGTCAGGATCAGGTTGCCGATGCTGGCCTTGTGAAGATCGAAATCCTCGGGCATGTAATTCCGGAAGAGGTCCAGGTGGTGGCGGATGATTTTCCGCATCGGGTCTGGAATATCGGCCACCAGTTCGTGCTCCCCCCGAATCATTCGGTTGAGTTCATAGGTGAGTTTTTCCGGATCCCCGCCGGCCGGGAATCGGTGGGCGAAGAGCCGGTGGATCTCCGGATATCCGTGAAGGCTGCGGTCGGCCAGGGCCAGAAGGCGGTTGCGCACATCTCCGATGGCGGGCATGCCGAAGGCGTCTCGAATCTTGGCTGAACTTCCGCCGGAATCGAAGGGGGTGATGATGTGGATAGAATTGTGGGTATACCGAATGAGTTCGGGGCAGGCATCCTTGAGGGCGCTTCCGCCGCTGAAAAAGAGAATCTTCGGGCCCAGGTCCGGTCGGTGGCGGTAGCGGGCCAGCTTTAGGGGATCGGGCAGTTTGATTCTGCGGGTGACCTGAATTTCCATGGCTGAAACGACGCTTGGTGAATGGGCTAAACGGCCCCGGTTTCCAGATAAGATACGCAGATTCGAGCGGCTTGGTCGAAATCGATGCCGCCGCTGAACTCTATCACATCACAGGGGGAAAGATAACGGATATAGTTTTCCGGAGACGGGTCCGGCATGCGGCAGTCCGCGGGCGGAAGAAAAAACAGACCGGTGGATTTGATAAAGGCGGTCAGCAGGTCCCGGCGTTTGTTCGGGTCCACGAACTGAGCTTTGAGGGCCCCCCCGCCGTGTCGCCAGTTGAGAATGGCCAGGGCGTGCATCGGGGCGCGCAGGGTAAACCGGCCTGAACCGAAGCAGTCTTCGATGGCCGCGTCATATTTATGCTCCACCGCCCATAGGTCTTTTTCGGCAAGGCCGCTGAACCGGTCCCGATCCTCCTGGGACATGATGCCGGTCAGGGTCGGATTGTTGAGAGCTGTGCCCGGATTGATGCGGGGCTGCTTGGCCACCCCGCGCATGACCGGGAGTTTACCCCGGGGTTGAATCATCACCCGGTCGTTGCTCACAAAGGCGGCGTCATGGGCCATGATGTCCAGAGCAAGGGTGGATTTGCCCGCCCCGGAGAAGCCGGCCAGGGCCATTCCCCGACCGTTTCGAAGCACACCGGCTGCGTGGCCCAGAAGTGCGCCGCGGCAGAGCACCTGTTCGATGTAGCGGTTGTTGATGAAGTTGACGATCTGGTTGATGTTCTTCAGGCAGGGACCCACGGCCAGGTGTTTCCGGCCTCCGAAGAGAAAGACCATGCCGGTCAGCCGTTTGCGGACCGCCCGTCCGTCGGAAAAATCGATAAATTCTTCTTTGATTTTGGTCTTTCCCGGATCGGGTTCCTTGATGATGAACGGTCCGGCGAATTCCGGCGGATCGGCCTCGTGGACGGTGATCTCGATATCGGGCGGGATGTTTTCCTGATCCACGAAAGCTCGGAAATAATTCCGCAGGGCATCGGCGACTTCGACTGAATCGGCGGAGACCCGAATGCGGCAGTCTCCGAAGCGCAGACCGAGCCCATGAACGGCCGGGTGCCGATCGCGAATCAGCTTCACCCGTTTCTGAACGGATTCGGTGGTCGAGTTCATGGTTCAGATCCTTTTCAGGACGTAATCGAGATAAAGTCCGGCCGCATCCAGGCCGCTGGCCGTCTGAATGCCCCGGAACCCGCCGAAGGCCGAGACCTCAAAGACCACCGGCCCCTCCGGGGTTTCGGCCACGTCCACGCAGGTGAAATCGAGTCCGAAAAGGGCCTGGGCCCGGTGTGCCAGGGCCACGGTCTGATCGGACGGGGTGTAGGACTGGTATTTGCCGCCGGACCGGGTGGTGGTATTCCAGGAGGCGTTTTGACCGCGCCGGGCATAGGTGGTCAGGTATTCGCCCCCGAGAA
>JBEPWQ010000010.1:0-32594 GCA_041642315.1 Desulfobacteraceae bacterium
CACCGGGCCAAGGATTAACGAGGTCCGGAATTCGACCCATCCAATACGAAAATGAGAAAAATTTAATCCGGACGGTATCGGGAATCGAGAATCACCACCCGGCCCCGGTCGGTGTCGCAGCGAATCAGCCGCCCGATGCCCTGCTTCATCTTGATGTCGGTGTCGTACCGGTAGCGGTTCCAGAAGTCTTTTTCAGGGAGAACTTTTTTTCGCGCCGTCTGGAGCGGGTCCGACGGCGGCGGATAGGGGATTCGGGTGATAATCACCTGGGTCAGGGTATCGCCCTTGAAATCGACCCCGTACCAGAAGGTGTCCACACCGAAGAGGACGCTCTCTTTGACCGCCCGGAATTCGTCGCAGAGATTGGCGGTGGGCTGGCCCGGCCGTTGAATCAGAAGCGGATACCGGGTGGAGTTGATCGCCTCCCGAACCCGGTCGGCGATCACGTTGAGATCCTCATAGGATGAAAAAAGCACCAGGGTTCGGCCGTTGTTTTCGGTGATCAGCCCGGGCAACGCCTCGGCCACCGAATCGATCCAGGCCTTTTTGTTGGCCCACTTGCCGCTCACCGTTCCCGGCGGAATCACGATCTCCATGACATCGGCGGCATAGGGGGATGGGATTCGGGCGAACCGGAATTCTTTGGGGGCGATGGCGTTTTCGATGGTGAGCGGGGCCGACATGCCGGTGATGTTTTGAAAGCTGTCGAACCGGTTGTGATGGCACAAGGTGGCGGCGGTATAGATGACCGCATGTTTCCGTTCATAGACCTGCCGTCGAATCAGGTCCCCGACCTGCACCGACTGGGCCCCGATGGACCAGTTTCGGTGAAACACCTGGTAGACGGTGATGTTGTTGGTGAGGGCCAGGCTGTCTGAGATGATCCGAAGCGCGTCGGCGTATTCGGTGAGCTGGGCCATGCTCAGGCCGATGCGTTTGGCGGTGCGGCCCTGGATTTTGAGCAGCCGGCGGGCGCTCTCCTGGTTGATTCGGGTGAAGGATTCGATCACCTGCCGAATCCCTTCTTCGAGGAGGCCCAGCTGATAGGGAAGGGAACCATCCTCGATCATGGGGTGGTCGTACTGAATCGATCCGATGCCGCCCCTGGATGGGCGGGGCGTGATCTCCGAGAGGATTTCGTGGAATTCCTTGATCCCGTCTCGAAGCAGGCGAATCATTTCCATTCCCCGCATCAGCAGGTTTTCGTAATCTCCGGCCGCCCGGGGCAGAATCTGGGCGCCGGTTTTCATCAGGTGGTCGAGCACGTCCCGTACCTCTCGGGACTGGACCTCCACCCGATAGGCGTTTCGCACCGCGGTTTCAAAGTGGTTGGCCTCGTCGATGATATAGTTGGTGAACAGCCCGCCCAGGACCGGGTCCATATCCAGAAGGGCCAGTTTGTGATGATTGGTGATGACCAGGGAGGCGGCCTGTGCCTCGGCGGTCACCACCTGGGCCGGGCATCGGGTGTGCTTGGGCGGACACCCGGACCGGGCCGATATCTCCCCCAGCATTCGGTTCAGAAATCCGCTTTTATTGAGGTGTTTTTTGACCTTTTCCCCCACCGAATCGACATCGGCGGTTCGAAAATGAAAGGTCATGATAAGGCCGTAGAGCCAGGCCAGAAGATCGGGCCCGGTGCAGGTGTCGTCATACAGGCTGTCCAGCTTTTCCGTGCAGATATAGCTTGATTTTCCCTTCAGCAGGGCCACCGAAATATTCCGGTAATGGGGCAGAGCCGACCGGGTAAAGACCATCTCCCGCTGAAAGATCTGCTCCTGCAGGCTTTTGGTGTAGGTGGAGATCACGGCCCGGGATTTGGGGTTCTTTCGAAGAAATTCCAGTACGGGGATCAGGTATCCCTGGGTTTTTCCGGTACCGGTGCCCGCCTCGATGGTCAAAACCGCACCGGTGTTGAGGGCCTCGGCCACCTGCCGGGCGTATTGCGTCTGTTCCGGCCGCAGTTTGAAGTCCGAATCCGCTTCGGCCAACCCTTCAAAAAGGGTATCGATGGTCTCCGGTGAGATCGGTTGAACGGGTCCGCCCCCGTTGTTTTGTCGGGATGTCTGGTCCGCTCTTTCCAGAAACCGGCCCCAGTGATCGGTATCCTCCTCATTGCAGGCATCAAAGAGTCCGCCGAAACAGCGTCCAAACCGGCGGGCGAGGGTTACGAAGACATCCCCCAAAAGGGTGTCGCTCTTTCGAAGAAAATGGCGGACGGCCGGGGCATGAGGGGCGGCCGCGTCATTGAGCCGGGCGCCGCAGATGTGCCGGACCAGGTCGAGGGCAAGCCCAGTCGCCTCCGGTGCGCTGAAGCTGGTCTTGTCCCGTTCTTTTTCGTGGATGAATTCCCAGAGGCTCTTGAGGGTATAGGACCTCAGGAAGGGGAGAAAAAACTCGGCCGCGAATCCGAGGTCGATGATCGGGAAATCCCCGCAGAATTCTGCCGTATCCTCAAAGCCGTCCGGGTCGTCCAGGACCATGACCACGTCGGCCTCTTTCAAAAATCCGCGCAGCCGGCCCCGGACATTCGCGGGTGGGGGCGCATCGGTCAGCTGCTTGGCGGACACTCCCGAGGCATAATGCTCCCGGGCGGTGAGCCGGGAATATCGAATCAGAGAATCGAAGGACCGGGTGTTTCCGTTCGGTTCCAGAATCATCGCTGCGATCGCATACAGGCGGTTGTCCGGATCGGGAAGCACGCCGCAATGGCCGAAGACGAAGGCGATGCAATCCACCCGCTTTTTATGAGGTGTGTGCATTGGCAAGTTAGGGCATCAGCACTGTGAAGCCCATACAGACCTCCTTTGTGTTAGGTTTTCTCTGTCGGGCGGGTTACATCGGGATCCGTAAGAATAACGAAATCTCCGTAACCAAAATACCGGTCATCGAATTCCGGATAGCTTTCCGCGGGAACAATGGTCACGGTGAGAATGTCGGTTCCGGGGCGGTAATACAGCAGTTTTTCCGGAGCGCCGAGATTTTCCGCGCTGTGGAACTTGCCGTTGATGTGGACCACCAGGGCCCCGGGATGTTCATTCAGGGCTTCTGCCACCGCATGACCCATGGCGGCGTCCCACAGCGATTGGGCGCTCAAAAGATTTTCAAGTTTCGGCGGTGTGTCCGCCATGCTCGGGTGAGAGGGTTCCGTTTCCAGAGGTTCGGCCGACTTTTTCGCTTCCTCCATATGGAGGTTGAAGTCGGCGGGTGCCCGGGATTGGTTTTCCGGATCGATTCCCATGGTTTCACCCCAGAATTCCAGAAATTTACGGCGGTATTCCGGGGATGCCGGCGGATAGGGCAGGGGGGGCAGCCAGGATTTTGCGGGCTCCGACAGTACATTCAGGGATTCGGGACCCAGCCGGGAGACCCGATTGACATAGCGACGCGGAGCATTGGCCGCGATTACCGGAATCCCCTTTTTTTTGGCGAACTCCACCAGGGGCCGGTAATCCCGCCGGTAGCGGGGCCACGGCCGGGTTCCGGCCAAAAAATGACGTTCCGTGATTAGATCCCGAAGGTATTCGTCAAGAATAACCTGCACATCCCGTTCAAACATCTCCATCGAGAGAACGACGCGATCCGGGGGACGCTTCGGGGGATTTTCCGAGACTCCCTCCTCCTCCGCCGAACCATATCGGGCATATACTGCGGTCAGGATTTTTCTCTCCAGGTGGTGGGCGGCCGGATCACCGTGAGCTTCTCCGATGAAGAGGGCATCGACTTCAGCGGCCGCCTCCAGGATATCCTGAAAGGCGGCCGGATTTCCCTGCCGGTCGAAAATTCGGTAATCCTTCGCCGTGATCTGGGGGGCGGGGGCCGGATATTCGATTTGCCGCATTCGGCGGTCCATTCCGCATCCGGAAAACCAAATCGTACTCAGAAAAATCAACCCCCAGGTCCATAAATCTCCCCGGCACACCTCCAAAAAACGGTCGATCATGAGAACTCCTTTCCATACTTTGAATCAAAATAAGTCCCGGAACCGAGGGTGTCAACATCGCGGCGGAAAGGGGGGAGCAGAAAACGGGGGACGATCGGCCGTCGATGGCAAGCCGGGAAAAACAGGTCAGTTCGGAGAACCGGTCAGGACCTCGTGAATCGCCTGGGCGAGCTGATTCACCGCCAGCGGCTTCATGAGCAGTGTCTTGATTCCGATTTCCGCGGCTTTTTCCGGGCTGATCCGCTCGCTGTAGCCGGTGCAGAGAATGATGGGAATGTCGGGTCGCAGACGGATCACCTCCCGGGAAAGTACATCGCCCGTCATCCCCGGCATGGTCATATCGGTGATGACCAGATCGTATTCAATGGCATTTCGCTTGAAAGTCTCCAATGCATGGACCGGTTCGGTCCGGGCATCCACTACATACCCGAGTCTTTCCAGCATCTGCTTGCCCAGATCGGCCAGAAGCCTTTCGTCATCGATCAGAAGAATTCGCTTGTCGGCCAGAGGCGCCGGCATAGCCGGGGATTCTTCTTCTTGCAGTCGGCGGGTCAACAGCCGGGGGAAGGTGATGTCGAAGGTGGTCCCTTGGGCGGGGCTGCTGGATACGGCGATGGAGCCCTTGTGGCTCTGAACGATACCGTGGACTACCGCCAGCCCCATTCCGGTCCCTTTACCCACCGGCTTTGTAGTGAAATAGGGATCGAAGATTTTTTGAATGATTTCCGGCGTCATCCCATGACCGGTATCCCGAACCGTCAGCTTGACATATTCTCCGGGAGGAAGGTCATGATCGGGGTCTTCATCTTCCCGGCTCAGTTCCCAGGGCTGAAGGATCACCTCCATGACCCCGCCGGTATCATCCATGGCATGGGCCGCATTGGTGCAGAGATTCATCAAGATCTGATGGATCTGGGTCGGATTGGACATCAGAATCAGCATTTCAGAGGTGATTCGCTCCCGAATCTCGATGGTTTTGGGCAGGGAAGCCCTCAACATCTTCAGGTTTTCCTTTACGATCGGATTGAGAATCACCGGTTTATGTTCCAGGTCGTTCTTGTGGCTGAAGGTCAGAATCTGCTGCACCAGTTCCTTGGCCCGATGGCTCGCCTTCAGCACCTGGTCCAGGTTGTGCGCCACCAGCTCCGTATCTTCGATGTCCTGGACCGCCATCTCGCTGTAGCCGATGATCACCCCGAGGATGTTGTTGAAGTCATGGGCGATGCCGCCGGCCAGAGTGCCGATTGCCTCCATTTTCTGGGCCTGCTGCAGATGGGCCTCCAGTTTCCGCTGTTGTGAAATATCGCGCACGAAACAGAGCACCGCCGGGCGGTCCTCCCACCGGATCGGCACTGAGTTGACCTCGCCCCAGACGATATCGCCCTTTCGGGCCATGATTCGAAAGGAATAAATTTTGGAAGACATCGCCTCCTGAAGGCTCAAATGGAGGTTTTCGGAAACCATGGCTCGATCATCGGGATGGATCAGGTCGAAAAGGGGTTTTCGGGCGAGTTCATCCCCGGGATATCCGGTGATTTCTTCCGTCTTTCGATTGTGAAACCGAAGCCGATCGTCCTGAAGGATCATGACGGCATCATTGGCGTTTTCCACCAGGAGTCGGTATTTCTCCTCGGACCGCCGAAGGCTTTCTTCCGAAGACTTGAGCCGGTCGACCGTTTTTTTCAGCCGCCGGGCGGTTCGGTCCACTGCGAGCTTTTGCTCGTGGAGTTCCACGAAAATTCTTACTTTGCCGACCAGAACCTGGGGATCGATGGGTTTGAAGAGATAATCTACCGCTCCCGATTCATATCCTCGAAATACATGCCGCGCCTCTTTGCTGATGGCGGTGACGAAGATAATGGGGATATGTCGGGTTTTCTGTCGAGACCTCAGGAGTTCGGCGGTTTCAAATCCGTCCATGACCGGCATTTGCACATCCAGAAGCACCAGGGCGAAATCGTGATCAAAGGTGAGACTCAATGCTTCATTTCCCGAACCGGCCTTTACGATATTGAGCCCGGGGTCTTCCAGAAGGTTCTCCAGCGCCAGGAGGTTTTCCGGTCGATCGTCTACGATAAGTATATCCGTTTTTTCATCCATTAGGTTTTCCCAAATAATCGGTTGATCAGGGCTCCGATGGCATCCGGCGGCAACACGTGGTCCGCCGTCACGGTCGCCATGGCGGCCTCTACCATCTGCGGCGCTAGAGTGGTTTCCGGGCTCTGGACAACGGCCAGTCCGCCGTTTTCCTTTATCCGCTTCATTCCTCTGCTGCCGTCCCGGTTGGCCCCGCTGAGGAGCACGCCCACCAGACGAGTGCCCAGGACATCCGCGGCGGTTTCAAACAATGGATCGATGGACGGACGAGAGTAGTTGATTCGCGGTTCAGCCGAAAGGACCAGGGTTCGGTCGGTATTCACCATCAAATGGTAGTTTGGGGGCGCCAGATAGACCCGTCCCGGGTGAATCATTTCTTTGTCCTCGGCTTCCTTGATCCAGACCCGGCAATTGCGGTTCAGGTATTCGACCATGTAATTGTCCGAATCGGGGCTGAGATGAAATACGGCCGCTACCGGAGCCGGAAAACCGGCGGGTAGGGTCTTGAGGATAATCTCTAATGCTTCCAGCCCTCCGGCCGATCCTCCGATGACCACCGCTTCGTAGGCGTTCATAAATCCCTCCGAATGCGGTCGCCGGAATCGAACAGCCGTTTTTTATAAATTTTTTCCGAATTCGAAACCGGTTCAAACAGATGATCACAGCCGGAAAACCGAAGGGTCTCCTTTTTGCCCAGGCATAAAAATCCGCCGGGAAGAAGGCTGTCCATGAAAAGCCGAATCACCCGGTGCTGCAGATCCCGGTTGAAATAAATCAGTACGTTCCGGCAGACGACCATGTGCATATCACCGAAGACACCGTCGGTGACCAGGTTGTGATCAGCGAATATGATTCCGTCCCGCAGGCTTCGGTCAAGGACTGCCGAACCGTAATCGGCCCGATAATAATCGGCAAAGGAATGGCGTCCGCCGGATTTCTGGTAATTGAGGGTATATTCTTTCATGTTTTCGATGGGATAGACCCCCCTTTTTGCCCGCTGAACCACCGCCCGATGGTAATCGGTGGCATAGATTCTGGCTTTATCGCTCAGGCCCTCCTCCCTCAGAAGAATCGACATGGAGTAGACCTCTTCTCCGGTGGCGCACCCGGCATGCCAGATTTTGATATGGGGATAGGTCTTGAGCACCGGCACGATATCCCGCCTCACAGTGAGATAAAATGAGGGATCCCGAAACAGTTCGGTGACATTGATGGAAAAATCCTGAAGGAAAACTTCAAAGAAATGCCTGTCATACAGAACCCGGTGCTGCATGTCGGATATGTGCTCGCATCCCGAAATCCGCATGCGGTGATCGATCCGGCGCTTTATATGGACCCGGATATAATCTCGAAAGTCATGGCCGTATTTGCGAAAGACCGCCTCCAGCAGCAGATCGATTTCAATGTCCCGGCTCTCCTGGAGATTCGAATCCATACAGACCATTTTCAATAGAGCCATACCCGCAAAAGGGAAAGCAGCTTTTCGACATCCACCGGTTTGGCCAGATAATCGTTGGCCCCGGCTTCAATGCATTTTTGCTTGTCTCCTTTCATGGCTTTGGCGGTGAGGGCGATGATGGGCAGTTTTGCAAACGGCCTCTGTTCCCGAATCCGGCCCATGGCTTCATAGCCGTCCATTTCAGGCATCATAATATCCATGATCACCAGGTCGGTTTCCGGATGGGCCTTCAGCGTGCGAAGGCATTCCAATCCGTCCCGGGCTTCCAGAAGCCGGGCCTTTCTTTCCTCCAGGACGCTTCCGATGGCAAAGACGTTTCGCATGTCGTCGTCTACGATCATGATCGTTTTGTCTTTAAGAACATCGGTATGGGCAAGGGACTTGAGAGACATTCCCTCTTTATCCGGATCCATTCGGGTTTCCACCCGGTGGAGAAAGAGGGTGGTTTCCTCCAGAAGCCGCTCCGGGGACCGGGCGCCTTTGATGATGATGCTGTCGGCGTATTTACGCAGTTCCGTCTCCTCCTCTCTGGAAAGGTCTCTGCCGGTATAAATGATGATGGGAATTCGAGAGATGCACTCGTCCTTTCGAATTCTGGAGAGAAGTTCGAATCCGGACATATCCCCAAGGCCCAGGTCCAGAATCACGCAGTCGAAGGTTTCCTGTTGAAGACGGGCAAACGCCGCGAATCCGTTTGCTGCGGCCTGGATTTCCACATCCCCGTTTCCGATCAGTTCGATAATGGACCGCTTCTGATCCTCCTCGTCTTCCACCACCAGGAGCCGTTTGACCGGGCGGGCAATCACCTGCTCGATTCGGGTGAAGGCCTCTTCCATCCGTTCCATACTTACCGGCTTGATCAAAAATCCCACCGCCCCCATCCGCAGCGCATCCAGGGGTCGGTCCGACACCGAAACAAAGTGGACCGGAATGGGCCGGGTTTTCGGGTTTTCCTTGAGCCGGGCCATGACGCTCCACCCGTCGATGCCGGGCAGTTCGATGTCGAGAATGATCGCGCTGGGAGTGAAAAAGTCGGCGAAGTGGAGGCCGGTCTCTCCGTCTTCTGCGATCAGCACCTTAAATCCCCTGTCCCGGCCCAGTTCCAACAGAATGCGGCAGAAATTGGGGTCGTCTTCGATGATGAGAAGGGTTTTATCACCCTGCCGAAGGCTTCGGCGATCATCCTTGACAAATGCCGGCACCTCTTGCTTCGGCGGGTTCAAATTCGGGGCCGGCGGGGGCGTATTTGCCGGAGCGCTGATCGGCCGCGCCATCGACTGTTCGGGCTTCTGGTTTTCCAACGATCGAGCAGGATCTTCCGGCAGGAAAAAGGTAAAGGTGCTTCCTTTACCCGGGATGCTGTCGACTTGAATTTCTCCGCCTAGAAACCGGGCGAATTCCTTTGAGATGGACAACCCCAATCCGGTGCCTCCGTATTTTCGACTTGTGGTCCCGTCGGCCTGTTGAAAGGCGTTGAAGATCAGCTCCTGTTTATCGGGCGGAATGCCGATGCCGGTGTCCGACACCGCCAGAGCAACGGCCCGATCGGGTTCGAGGGCCGGATTCTTCAGAACGGTCCCCGGCCTCGGCCGTTGAATATCCACCCGAACCTCCCCGGCTTCAGTGAATTTGAAGGCATTGGAGAGCAGGTTTTTCATTACCTGCCAGACCCGTTTTCCGTCGCTCTGAATGTAATCCGGCACCTCCTTGTGGACATCGATTCCAAAGCTCAGATTCCGCTGCTGGGCCATGGGTTCGAAAGTCCGCCGAATATCCTCGGTCAGCTCCGCCAGGCTCATCTCCTCGAGGACGATCTCCAGCTTTCCGGCCTCCACCTTTGAAAGATCAAGGATTTCATTGATGAGCGACAGCAGGTCCGAGCCGGAGGAATGAATGGTCTGGGCAAATTCCATCTGTTTGTCGGAAAGATTGTGGTCCTTGTTCTGGGACAACAGCTGGGACAGAATCAGGATGCTGTTGAGCGGAGTCCGAAGTTCGTGAGAGATATTGGCCATGAATTCCGATTTGTACCGACTGGCGATCTCCAGGTCCCGGGCCTTGTGCTCGATCTCTTCGTGTGCCTCCTTGAGAGCCCTATTTTTTTGACGGATATCGTCCCGCTGCTTTTCCAGGGCTTTGGTCCTTTCCTCGAGTTCCTCATTGGTGACCCGAAGCTCCTCCTGCTGGGC
The DNA here is from genome assembly GCA_041642315.1 of Desulfobacteraceae bacterium. GTDB lineage: Bacteria > Desulfobacterota > Desulfobacteria > Desulfobacterales > Desulfococcaceae > JAABSQ01. Next base: position 9,689 of record JBEPWQ010000010.1, read on the forward strand.
CTGGAGATTCGATTCCGACGCCCGAAGGGCTCGGGTCTGGGCCTCCAGTTCTTCATTGGTCTGACGGACCTCCTCCTGCTGAATCCGCAGCTTTTCGGCCTGGCTCCGGGTCTGATCCAAAAGTTTTTTCGTCTGGGAACGGGAATGAGCGGTATTGACCGCCACCCCGATATGCCGGACCGCCGTTTCCAGAAACTCCATCTCCCGGGGCGAAAAATCGTGAAAACCGGCCACTTCGATCACCCCTTTGACCTGATCTTCGAACAGAAACGGGACCACTGCGATATTCCGGGGTGTACCGGTCCCGAGCCCCGAATCGATACGAATATAATCCGGCGGCACATCGGTGATCAGAATGGTTTCTTTCTCCAGGGCCGCCTGGCCCACCAGCCCTTCGCCGAAAGCGAACCGGTTGGGAAGGCCCTTTTTTCGGGTATGTGCATAGCTTGCGGTGAGTTCGAGCATCCGATCTTCATTTCGGGCTACATAGAACGCCCCGGCAAATCCGTTGACGTATTTGCAAAGGAAGGTGATGATCGATTTCGATAATTCGGGAATGGCGGCTTCCCCCCGCATGAGGTGGCCCAACTCCGCCTCCCCGGAGCGGAGCCAGTTTCGGTGTTCTGCTTTTTGCCGAAGTCGGGTTGCTTCGCTTGTATCCTGAATGATCTGGATATGCCCGGTTTTGCTCCCCTTTGAATCGTGCAGCCAGGCGGTATCCACTTGATAATGGCGGTCGGTAAGGGCGTGGTGCAAGTTATAGGAGGTTTCCCCCCCCTTGAGGCGATGAATGCTGTATTCGGTATCCCAGACATCGGAATGAGGTCCGGTGCAGTATTCACCGTAAACCGCGGACCGCTGAACCCCCAGCATTCCCTCGGCCGCCCGGTTGATAAAGGTCCAGCGCATGTTCAGATCGGTCACGAGAATGGGAAAGGGAATCGCGTCCAGCATGCCCTCATACCAGAACATTTTATCGATGACGATATCGAAGGCCCGGTTGATGTGATCGGCAGCAATACCGAATTCGTCCCTGGCGTCGATGTCGAAACGTCTTTCGAAATTCCCGTCGGCAAGAGATGTGCTGACCTCCACCAGGTTCCGAAGGGGTTTGACGATATGGCGGGAGAGCGAATAGATGACCAGAATCAGGGTCATCATCGACAGTATCCCGATGATCAGCAGCCAATGGTTCAAATTGCGGCTCTTTTCGATCAGGAATACTCCCGGAAGGAAACAGGTCACGACCAGCATCAGAAATCCAACCGGCCACAGGAGTTTGTCTTTAATGTTGTGATCCTTGAGCATAGAACTCACTTTTTTTGTGAACCAAATCCGGTTTGCATCCGCATGTGACGGAAAACTACAATACGTTTTGGATTTTATCAAATGAAAATTCACATGCTTTGCGGGCATCAACCGAATCCGGTTTACTGCGTGAACCGGGGTGAATTCAGGGAGACGGCTTGATAGGGTCAGAGGAGCTTTTCAGGTAATATGAAAATTATAAAAGGATGTGGAAGGGTTTTCCGAATGAACCGTTATTGCTGCGTCGGTTATCACCAAATCATTTGACCGATTTGATACACCGCCACAGATAGCGTAAACGCCAGAATCGTCGTATACACCATACTGAAAAGCGCCCATTTCCAGGTCGATTCACGGGACATGGCCACTACTGTCACAAAACAGGGGGCATACAGCATGACGAAGATGATCAGGCTGACCGCCCGCAACCGATTCCAGCGGGGGTCTTTTTGAAGCCGTTTGCTCAGCCCTTCGGTGGCTTCCACATCCACCGCGCCCATTGAGTAAACCGTTCCCAGCGTGGAGACGATGACCTCCTTGGCCGCAAACCCGCCCACCAGGGCCACATTGACCCGCCAGTCGAACCCGGCCCAGCGGGTGATCGACTCGAGGCCGGTGCCGATTCGGCCGGCAAATGAGTTTTTGAGGGCGGCCTCCGCAGCCCGGTTTTCCAGCCTGGTGATTTCCGCCTGCAACAGGGCCTGATTTGGTTCTTCAACCGAATCCAAGCGGATTTGAATGGCTTCCCGCTGTTCCCGAATCGCATCTGTCTTTTCCTGGGGAAGGGTGGGAAAAGTCATGGCGGCCCAGATCAGAACGGAGATCGCCAGGATAATGGTGCCGGCCTTTTTGATATACTGCCAGGCCCGCTCCCATGTATGAATGCAGACCCCTTTCAGAGTCGGCAGCCGGTAGGGGGGAAGCTCCATCACAAACGGGGTCGCTTCTCCACGGATGATGGTGTTCCGCAGCACCCAGGAGACCAGAAGTGCGGTGATCCAAGCCCCGATGGTGATCCAGAACAGGACCTGAGCCGCCGCCCCCTCGAAAAAGGCTGCGCCCAGAAGGAGAAATACCGGCACCTTGGCCCCGCAAGGCATGAACGGCAAGGTCAAAAGAGTGGCCAGTTTCTCCTTGGGGCTTCTCAGGGTGCGGGTTCCCATCACACCGGGTACGGCGCATCCGCCCGGAATACCGCCGGAAACGATAAACGGCATGACCGAGCAGCCGTGGAGTCCGAATATGCGAAGCACACGGTCCATCATATAGGCCATTCGCGCCATGTAACCGGAATCCTCGAGGAATGAAATCCCGAGAAACATGATCATGATCAGCGGGACAAACCCCAGTACCCCACCCACTCCGCCGATGATGCCGTCGACAATCATGGACCTGAGCAGGCTCTCGGGAATCAATTCCGCCGCGGTGCCGCCCAGCCAGGCAAAAAAGGATTCCACCCACCCCATGGGGATGTCGCCGACGGTGAAGGTCACCAGAAACATTCCGTACAGGACCCCGAGCATCAAGGCCGGGCCCAGAATGCGGTGGGTCAGGACCCGGTCGATCTTATCGGATACCGCGATCCGGTCCCGCTGATCGGTGACGGTGGCGACCACCTGCTTTGTGAGCGAGGTGATGAATCCGTACCGGTAGTCGGCAATGATCGCCTCCGGGGTGGTGTCCAGAGTGGCTCGGCAGTGTTTTGCGGTTTTCCGGACGATGTCGGATAGTTTTCGACCGGTCTCACCGGTCCGGTTCGCGATGCTTCGGATCTGTATATCCCCCTCCAGGTATTTGAGGGCCAGCCACCTCGCGGGGTATGAATCGGTCAAAAATCTCTCCCGTTCAATCAGGGCGGCCATATCCAGCAGGGCCGGGTCCAGATCAGGCCCGTAGGAAATCGTCAGGGGTTTCCAGGCGCCGCCGCGCTCTTCGGCATAGGTGATCGCTTCTTCAAGAAGCCGGGTCTTTCCCACGCCGGCCCGGGCCACCGTCTCGACCACCGGCATATCCAGCAGCTGGGAAAGCTTTCGGGTATCGATGCTTTTTCCGCTTCTCCTTACCTCATCCATCATATTGAGGGCGAGCACCAGCGGGATTCCCAGTTCCATGAACTGAACCCCCAGATAGAGGTTGCGATCCAGGCTGTTGGCGTCTACGATGTCGATAACCACCTGAGGACGTTCATTGACCAGATAATCCCGGGCGACCAGTTCTTCCTGAGAGTAGGCGGTCAAAGAATAGGTGCCGGGCAGGTCGACCACATTCAGTTTCAGGCCGTTGTGCGTAACGAATCCGACCCGTTTTTCCACCGTGACCCCCGGGTAGTTTCCTACGCTCTGCCGTGATCCGGTGAGGGCGTTGAACATAGTGGTTTTGCCGGCATTGGGGTTGCCGGCCAGGGCGATATTCAGCATCTGCGTCATTTAATCTCCAGGCAGCTCCACCATGATGTAATCCGCTTCGTTGTTTCTCAAAGAGAGAGTAAAATCTCGAAGCCGAAGCGCCACCGGATCCTTCAGCGGAGCCCGGCCCATCACCATGATTTCGGTATTGGGTACCAGCCCCATGTCCCGAATTCTTCGGCCGAGTTCTCCCTCGGCCTTTACCGATTTAATAATTCCTTTCTGATTGACGCCCATCCGTCGCAAACACACTTGCCTTCCCATATTGCAAACCCAACCTTTCTAATTTTACACCAAAAGCGGAAATTGTTGCCGAACGAGGAAAGGCAGTTTTACGCTGAACCCAGAGGTTTGTCAAATAAAATTGGTTGCTCCGAAAAAAGGTTGGAATGGCGACGGGGGCGGTTCAATTAGCATTTGTTCCCTGAACCCTTCCATGATAAAGAAAGCAGGTACTGAATTGCAATGGTTGCCCCGAACAATTACCAATCAGGGATCGTCTTTCATGAAACAGAACAACACTCCCGGAAAAGATCCTCAACAGACCGAGGAATTCCCACCCGGGGTGGACAGACCCATTAAAATGGTGAAGACGGCAGGCCGGCCAAGGATGCGATGGCACGTTCTGCCGATCCTTCTGGTCTGTGCCGGTGTTCTGGGGGTGTGGTCCGCCGCCTTTGCCGCTTCGGAGGCCCTGGGTGATTTGCAATGGATCTTTTATGTCGCCGGCCTGGCGGCCCTTGCCGGGGCATGGGGATTTGGGCACCGGGTTCATGCCGGCGCCGCGCAATTCGAAGCGGATCAAGAAACCCTGTCGACCCGGGAAAAGGAACTGAAGTCGGAACAGGCGCGCCTGGCGGATCTTAAAAAGGAGGTGGAGAAAGAAATCGAAAAGCGTACCCTGGTGCTTCAGAAAAAGGAAGCGGAACTTTCCCGAAAGCTGATGACGTTTCAGGAGTGGATGGAATTTCCCCGGGGCATTGAACGCAACGAAGCGCCTTTTGATGATATCTCCTTCTCCCGGTTTGACCGCCAGGACCGGGAGGCCCAGGATCTGATCCGGAAAAGGACGGAAGCCATCTTCGAAAAAATTCGACTGCAGGTGTATCGAAAAGACGGCGAAATCCAGCGGGAAGCCATCGTCCGGGATGTGCTGGAATTGACCGAATCGGTGGCCCGAATCTATAATCCGAATTCCAAAAATCCGCTGCTGGAAACCAGCGTCGAGCAGCTGCTTCGGGCGGTCAATCGAATCGCTCTCCAGCTGCTGGTTCTTCTGGAACAATTTCCGATTGATTTCAAATCCTATAATATCCATACCATCTATGAAACGGTCCAGACCGGGGTGAAAGCCTATAACCTATACAAGACCGCAACCCCCTACTGGACCTTTCTGCGTCCCGCCTACTACCTGGGCCGGTTCACCCTGGGGACCAACCCGCTGGTGCTCGGCGCATGGTGGGCCATGGGGGAACTCGCCAAGGGCGGTGCCAAAAAGCTTTCCTCCCATCTGGTCAGCCGTTATGCCATGACCCTGCTCTACGATACCATGTTCATCATCGGCGGCGAGTCTGCCGGCATCTTCGGCGGGGACTTTCGGCATCGGGACCCCAACTGGATTTACGGGGCCGAATTGACCGAATTGATTCGCCATCATCCACTCAACCGGAAAATCCTTCAAAACGGGTTGAAAGAAATCGGAGATCTTCGGCTGCGCTGCGAATACGACCGCATTTTTCTCTATCATTGCCTGGCGGCCCATAAAAGCGCCGGCCCGGATCATTTCAACAGCCGTCCGTTCCTGACCGACCTGGAACGTCGAACCATCGCCGAGCGGCTGGAGCGGTTTTTAGAGCGCCATTTTCATGGGGAGGACGATACACTTCATTCCTGGAAAGCCGACACTGAAGAGCGGTTAGGGGTCAAGCTGCTGTCGGGCAAACCTTCGGATACCCGATCACTTCAAGAAAAGGCCGAGGACGCGCTGCGGTCTCTGGCCGGCTTTCTGCTGGATATCAAAGGCCGCGGGGTGGAAGATCTTCCTGAACTGCTTACCCGGACGCGAATGATTTCGCACCTGGACGAAGGGACCCGCCGGGACCGGATTCTGGATTTCATGGCGGAGCCTCCCATGATCTTCGATTATCCCGAACTCGAACCCGGGGATTCTCTGCTGGACGATTACCTCCACGACCTGATCGAGCTGGGGGTTCAGGTGTTTCCCCACGACCGGCCCGGAGAGGAGGTCATCGAGGGAGCGGCCCTTTATTTCCGGTGTAAGGATATGACCTCCTTTCGAAAAACGATCGATCGCATGTACACCGATGTGGTTGAGAAAACACTGCGGCCCGACTCCCCGGAAAAACGGATTAAACCCGAGGTGCTCCGGCGGTTGCTGGCCGTTTTGGGGCCGGAAGAGTCCTTGCGTTTTGTATACCGCCATCCCAAAGTCGAAGATCAGGAAGCGGCGGAGACACCCTGGTATGAATTCGGAAAGCCGGACCAATGGCTGCTGGGGACCGACGCCCGGGTGCTGCTGATGCGGACGGCAAAAACCGAAGGCGGCGGCCCGAAACTGATCTGGGAGGGCACGGCCGAAGGTGAAGAAGCGATCTCGGCGGAGTATTCGGACACCCGCTTTGGCGGGGAATGCCGACTGCGGGGCGGTCGTTGGCTCTCGGATGCGGAATCAAATAAGCCTCCGGAAACCGGACTGGTCGTGCCGGGGCCCACTCTGGGACGCCAGGAGAACTATTTTAAACCGCTGATGGATTTTTGTTCGGACAAGACAGGGGCCGAGAGGGAATGATATTTCATGTTTAAACGAAACCGCCGCCTGTGGAATAGAACGCCTTTACAATCCCGATATGATGCGGTCGTTATCGGAGGCGGGGTACACGGCCTTGCCGCCGCCTATTTTCTGGCTCGTCATCAGGGCATGAAAAATGTAGCCGTTCTCGAAAAGCGGCATATCGGATATGGCGGGTCAGGCCGAAATACCGCCATTGTGCGCGCCAACCAGCGGACCCCGGAAAATATTTCCCTGTATGCCGAGGGGCTGAAGTTTTGGCCCCGCCTCACCTCGGAACTCAATTTCAACCTGATGTTTTTCAACTGCGGTGTGCTCACGCTGGCCCACAACGATTCGGATCTTTCTGAACTGCGGCTGGCTGCGGCCTCGGGCAAATTTCAGGGAATCGAGAACAAGATGCTGGATTCCCGATCCTGCCGGGAGCTGGTGCCGGCCCTGGATATCTCGAATCGACCCCGGCATCCCATAGTCGGGGGCATGTTCCACCCGGCGGGCGGAACGCTCCGCCATGATGCGGTGATCTGGGGATTGGCCAAAGGAGCTTCCCGAAGAGGGGTGCACATTCATCAGGAAACCGAGGTGACCGGAATCGAGATCGAAGGGGGTTCGGTGAAATCGGTGAAGACTTCCCGCGGACCTGTTCAAACCCCTCTGGCGCTGATCGCCGCCGGGGCCTGGTCCGCAGCCATCGCCGGAATGGTCGGGCTATATCTGCCGGTGCGGATGATGAATGCGCCGGCCATGGTGACTCCGCCTTTGAAACCCTTTTTGGATCATGTCATCTCTTCGGGAGCATATCCCTGCTATGCGAATCAGACCCTCAAGGGAGAGGTGGTCGCCTGCGGCCCATTGGATTTCCGTCCCGATATCTCTACACGAACCACCACGGAAAGTCTTCAGCGGCTGGCACATTCGCTTACCGAATTGCTGCCCTGCCTTACGGGAGTGAAGATGATGCGGGCCTGGGCAGGGCCGGTGGATGTGACCCCGGACATGGCCCCCATCATCGACGGAAATGATCCGTTTCAGGGCCTTTTTCTGGACTGCGGATGGGGAGACTTCGGGTTTAAGTCGGGTCCGGTAGTCGGAAAATACATGGCTCAATTCATGGCCGATGGAAAAAAGCCGGGAGCACTCAACCCTTTCTCACTGGCGCGGTTTGAGAATTATCGGCTTCAGGGGGAAACCCCAACTTCTGATTCCTATGTTTCGGTGAAATCATGAAAACGGAGGCCATGATCACCATTTCGGCCACCCCGGGGAATTCTCCCGGCCCGGCAAGAACTCACTTTCGCTCAAACAGCTTCCCGGACCGGGAGAATTCCCCAGGGTGGCCTTTCTACCATTCAGGCTTAGCCGAAACAATGATCAACGCCAAAACGGAAAACCATTCATGAAACGGCGATCCCGGAAACGGCTGACCGACTTGGAAACCCTGCGGATCGATCCGTCCCGTCGGGTTCGGTTTCGGTTCGGCCTCAGGGCGGTCAAGGGGTTTCTCGGAGATTCGGTGGCTACCGCTCTCTATGGAAACGGGGTGCGGATTTTTTCTCGAAGCATTAAGTTCCGACGCCCCCGGGGACTCTACAGTCTCAACGGCGACTGCGCCAATTGCCTGATGGAGATTGACGGCCGCCCGAATGAAACGGCCGAAACCACTCTGTTGGGGGAAGGCATGCGGGTTCGACCTCAGAATGTGCGGTTCAGTCTGAAGCGGGACCCCTTCGGGTTCATGGACCGGCTGGATTGGGCCATGCCGGCCGGTTTCCATCTGAGGCGTTTTCACAAGCCCTTTTCGCTCTGGCCGTTTTTTCTGAAACGGATTCGCCGGGCTGCCGGGATCGGGCGTATCGCTCCCGATTACCGGTCTGAAGAGTTGTTCGACCGGCAGTTTCTGCAAACGGATGTGTGCGTCATCGGCGGAGGGGCCGCCGGAATGTCGGCGGCATTGGCGGCTGCGAAAAGCGGAGTGCGGGTGGTTCTGCTGGAATCCCGTCCCTGGCTGGGCGGGAATTTCGACCATCGTACCGGAGAATTCGAATCCGAGGTGACACTTTACAAGGAGGCCCGAAACCTGGCGGCTGAAATCGAGAATGCATCCATCCGGCTATTGCTTCGAACCGTCGCCGTCGACCTTTCCGGAGACGGACGTGTGACCGCTTACCGGATGGGCGGCGAGGAGAACCTATGGGATCGGCGGCTGATAAATATCCGGTGTCGCTCCCTGGTGGCGGCCACCGGATGCACGGAACGGCCCCTGTTGTTCGAACACAACGATCGACCCGGGGTGATGCAGGTCGACTGCGCCTACCGGCTGGCCAGAACCTATGGTATCCTGCCCGGGACTGCGGGGGTGTTCAGCGTGGGGCACGATGAAGGACTGGAGGCTGCGGCAAGCCTTCATGATCTGGGCATGATGGTTCGGGCGGTGGCCGATTGCCGCACCGAACCGGACAATCCGAAACTGTCGGCGATGCTGTCGGAACGGAATATCCCCTATTTACCGGGATGGCATGCAGCTGAAGTAAAAGGGAAGAAGGGGGTTGAAGGGGTCGTTCTTTTCAGTGAAAACGGCGGGCGGCAACAGTTTTTCGATTGTGATCTCCTGGTGGCTTCGGCCGGTCTGTCGCCGGTGGGGGACCCGCTTTTGCTGGCGGGGTCTGAGTTGGATTATGACAGCCGTACCGGTTGTTATCTGCCCCGGTCCGTCCCGCCCGGGGTTCATCCGGCCGGCCGAATCACCGGGATAACATATCCCGGGGCCTTGGAGGCTTCCGGCCGTCTGGCCGGGCTTCGGGCGGCGGAAGAATGCGGCGCCTCCGTTGATGAGGCGCTTCGAGAGTCGGAAGCGGCGCTTCAGGAATGTCCTGCGCCGACCCGGGGATGTCCGGAACTCCCGCTGTCCGGCAAAGGCCGCAAGTCGTTCGTCTGTTTTGATATGGATGTCACCGTGAAGCATATCCGTCAATCCGTAGACCGGGGCTTTGACACCGCAGAACTGGCCAAGCGGTTCACCGGGGCCGGAACCGGCCCGGGGCAGGGCGGAATCCCGGGTCATAATCTACCGCTGTTGATCGCCCGGTTTCGTGAAGAGGCGCCGGATCACACCCGACCCACCACCGTCCGGCCGCCCATGATCTCCACCCCTATACCGGTGTACGGTGCGGACCGAATCCGGTTGAGCCGGGTTTCTCCGGTGCACTCACTGCTGAAAGAGGCCGGTGCGGTCTGGGACGATTCCACCGGATGGCGCCAAGCCGCCTACTTCGCTTTTGATCCGGCGGCCCGGGAGGGGATCGATGCGGTGCGGCATCGGGTGGGGATTATGGACGCTGCGGCCCAGGGAAAGTTTCGGATCTTCGGCCCGGACGCGGTTCATGTTCTCGACCGGGTTTTGATCGGAGGCATGTCGGCCTTATCTATGGGAAGGGCGAAGCATTCTTTCATGTGCAACCGGTTCGGCTGCATCCTGTATGAGGCGGTCACCGCCTGCAGGGGAAAAGATGATTACCTGGTGATTACAAAGCCTGGGAAAGGGCGGGAAGTGTATCAGTGGATATGCCTTCATGCCGAAAAGGAGGATTGGAATTTTCAAATCGCCGATCTCACCGAATCTCTGGGCGCCATCCGCCTGTCCGGTCCTTCGGCCCGGGATCTCTTGCAGGGGATTACCCAATCCAATGTCTCCAACCCGGCCTTCCCGCTGATGGGGTTTCGCAGGCTTTCGTTGTGGGATGGTGCCTTGGCGGTTCAAGCGGTTCGAACCGGTGCGGTGGGAGAGATCACCTTTGATCTTTTCATGCCGGCATCGCTCATGGCCCCGGCCTGGGAGGCGCTGACGGCGGCCGGCGGACCCTTTGGAATCCATCCCTACGGATTAGCCGCCGATACTCTGCTGAGACTGGAAAAGGGCCGCTTCCACACCGAACGGGAGTCGGACAACAGGGTGACCCTGCCGGATGCCGGGCTGGGACGATATTGGCATCGCAGCCGATCCGGTTCGGAGACAATCGGGGATGTCGCCCTTTCCCGAACGGCCGAACAATCCGGGCGAATGAAACGGGTGGGGTTTCAAATGGAACCGGCGCCGAACGACGGCCGACTCCTCAAAGACGGGGCCGTCGTAGTAGAAGACACCATTCAGGGGCATGTCTGTCTGACCCGGTACAGCGCCACTCTCGGCGAACAGATCGGAACTGCCCTGGTGGCGGAGCATCTGGCCGAACCCGGCACAATCCTGAACCTCTTTGAACATGATATGGACCCGGATGAACGGCGGTATGCGCGGGTTGTCTCCCTGCCGTTTTATGACCCGGATGACTCCCGAATGAAGGGATGAACTCGATGACCGAAGCGGCTCCTTTCCATCAGCAATCGCCGATCGTGTTCAACGAAACCCCGGCCGAAATCGAAGTCCGGGATGGCTTTCAGGTGGTGCTTCGTTATGAGCATGAGGGCGGAGGTCCTTTTCTGGTTGATCTCAGCCACCGTCCCAAATGGTCTATCCAGGACCGGCAAGTCTCCCGAATACGTCCCTACCGAATGGACCTTCCGAGGGTTTCGAACACCTGCATACTTCAAAATGGTTTCCTGCTCCTTCGGCTTACCGAATTCCGCGCCCATGTCTGGCATCTTTTCGGCCAATCCATTGAAATTCCGTCCGAATTCCCTTACATCGACATCACCGGCGGTGACGCCCTCCTGGCCCTCACGGGACGGGATATTCCGGCCATTCTGGAGAAGGCCGCTCCGCTGGACCTCTGGCAACCGCAACCGCCGTTGCCGAGAAGGATGTTCCAGGGGCCGGTGTTTGATGTGGACTGCATTCTGGCCGTTTTGGAGCACAGCCCGGTCAATTCCATGCTGCTCCTGGCCTGTGGGCGAAGCTATGGCCAGTCCATGGCGGAAAATTTTTTGGGAATCGGTGAAGGATGGAGGCTGCGGCCTGCCGGCGAGAGAATGTTTACAAAATTTTTCCAAAATCAGGGGGCTTTGTGATCGGGGTTCGACAGCCCGGCGGTTTCGTATCAGAGTTCATATGTAATTACAATTGGTTATACAGGAACTAAATAAAGGTCCAGGCTGAAAGCGGCCTTGACAAATTTTCTTAAGTATCATATCAAAAAAGTTAAGTACCTTTAAAGTTTAAACATGATTCAGGCACAATGGACTGAAATGATCTCGTAATCGAAAATCCTGAAAATTTTTCCGGCAACAGGTTCGGATGCAAAAGAAGGCTTGCAAATCAATGAAGAAGAGGGGTTCACCCTGTGCATTAATCCCCGGAAGCGCGGCGAATCAGGGAGCAACCTCCCGATGATTCAGGAGCTGCTGGAATCCCAAATCGCCATTGTAGGCGGGGGGAAATTCTGCAAGGCATTTCTTCAGTTTCTCTTCGACGAGCGGCTGGCCTGCCGCCGTCCTGAAATCCTGGGGGTGGCGGATAAGAATGAATCCGCGCCGGGGTTTCAGCTGGCCCGGAAGCTGGGCATCCCCACCACCGGCAGTTACGAGGAATTCTACCATCTCCCGAAATTGAACGTCATCCTGGAGTTGACCAGCGACCGGTCTCTCGGAGAGGTTATTCAGCGAAATCGTCCGGAAGGGGTCCGGGTGATCGACCACTTGCAGGCCCGGGCTTTCTGGGATTTTCTTCAGGTCGAAGATCTTCGCCAGAGCAGTCGTCGGGAGCTGCTCAGGAATCTGGACGATCCGGAGGCGGTGGTGGATATTTTCGACCGGGTGACCGATCACTTTGCCGACATTCTTCGGCACCGAAATACCCGGGCCCATGAAATTGAACTGGAACTGGTGAAAAATGAGCGCATCCGCTCCCAGATCATTCAGGGCAGCACCATTCCCACCTTCGTCATCGACCGGGCCCACCGGATTACCCACTGGAACCGGGCCATGGAAAATCTAACCGGGATTTCGGCTGACAACATCATCGGTTCCACCCGGCAATGGAGTCCCTTTTATGATAAAAAACGGCCGACCATGGCGGACGTGATACTGGACCAGACCGAGGAAACGGAGATCAAGGAGCTTTACGGCAATCAATGGCGCAAGTCCCCCCTGATTGAAGGGGGCTACGAAGCCGAAGGGTTTTTCCCGAAATTGGGGAAAAACGGGGCCTGGTGCTGGTTCACCGCAGCGCCTATCAAATCTCCGGACGGCACCCTGGTGGGGGCTATCGAGACCCTGTGGGACAAGACCGAAGATAAAAAAGCCGAAGAAGAGCGGGAGCGGCATACCCAGGAACTGGCGTCCCTGGTCGCCATCTATAGCTGTTTGAGCGCGCCGGCCAGTCTCAATCAGCGGATCGAAAACACGGTTGAGGAGATCAAAAAATTTCTCTCGGCCGAGAGCATCTGTATTTTCCTTCTGGTGGAAGACGAACTGTTTCACCTCAAGTACAGCTACGGCCTCTCTGAAAGCCTCTGTAAAAGAAGCCTCATGGCCAATGAAAACGGCATCGTCTACCGGGTCATGAAGCAGGACCAGGCAACCGTATTCGAGGACCTGCCGAAGGATGAAACCCGGGAGGAAATCGGGCTTTTCAGCGACGAGGGTCTCCAATCCCTGGCCTACATTCCCATCAGCGCCAAACGAAAACGGACCTATGGTGTCATCCGGGTGGGCAGCCGAACCCAGAAACGGATCAACCCCGAAGACCGCCGTGTGCTGGAACTGATCGGCAACCGCATCGGGGTCGCGATCGAAAACGCAATGCTTCAGGAGCAGTACATCAAGTCCGAGGAAAAATACCGCTCCCTTTTCAATAATGATCCCAATCCGATCTTTATTCTGGACAGCGACAATTTCAAAATCCTGGACACCAACGAGCGGGCCCAGGATTGCTACGGCTATGAGCGGGAAGAGCTTTTCGGAATGCCCTTCGTCAAGCTGGGAGATCCCCACGACGAGGAGGTCGAACTGGGGCTCAAGTTCCTGTCCGCAGGCCAGTCTCTTCTGTTTTCAAAGAAAAAGCATTACACGAAGGGGAAGCGGCCCTTTTATGTCAATATCAACATCAGGCAGGCCAAATATGGGGATTGGAACGTCATCATCGCGACCACCACCGACATCACCGAAAGCATCGAAAAGGAGATCCAGCTGATCCAGGCCGGTAAAATGACCACCCTCGGCGTCATGGCCGCCGGCATGGCCCATGAGATTAATCAGCCCCTCAATGTAATCCAGATTTGTGCCGATTATCTCCAGAAGTCGATTCAAAAGGGCCAGGCGCTTGGCGGCGAAGACCTATCCACCCTGGCCAGAGATATCGCCGCCAATGTTCAGCGGATCACGGGGGTGATCAGGCATGTGCGGGATTTCGCACGGCAGTCGGAAATCGTGCGGAGCAAGGTGCTGCTGAACAACCCCATTCAGGCGGTGTTCAATGTTCTGGGTCATCAGATCAAGGCCCACGACATCGACCTGGATCTGGATCTGGCGGAGGATCTTCCTTTTGTAATGGCGGAACACAACCGGCTGGAGCAGGTCTTTATCAACCTGGTGAGCAACGCTATCGACGCCATCGATGAAAAACGGCGGAATCCGGAAATGGCGAATACACCAAAGCGAATCGCCATCCGGACATTCAGCCGGGGCGGCCGGGTCATGGCTCAAGTGTCAGACACCGGTATCGGCATGTCCAAAGAGGTGATGGATCAAATCCTGGAACCTTTTTTCACCACCAAGGAGGTGGGCAAGGGCACCGGATTGGGGGTCAGCATCAGCTACGGCATCATTAAAGACTACGACGGCACCATCGATATCGACAGCCGAATCGGCCGCGGTACGACTTTTACCCTGATTTTTCCGGCGGTGTCATGACGCGGCTGCTACTCATCGACGACGAAAAGATCAACGTCCGGGTGCTATCCATGTCGCTCAGAAGCGACGGATACGAAGTCTTCACCGCTACCAGCGGAGCGGATGGCCTGGAAGTCTTCGACCGGGAAAACCCGGAGATCGTTCTGACGGATATCAAGATGCCGGGGATGGGCGGGATCGAAGTGCTCAAAGAGGTGAAGACGCGGAATCCCGGCACCGAGGTTATCATCATCACCGGCCACGGGGATATCGAAAACGCCGTCGAAGCCCTCAAATACGGGGCGTCGGATTTCATCAACAAGCCGATCCGCGACGATGTCCTCGCCATCGCTCTTTCCCGGGCCGAGGAAAAGGTGGCCATCCATGAAAAACTGAAAGCCCACACCAAGGAGCTGAAGCGGTCGGTCGACATCGCCACCCGGGAGCTGCGACGGAAATCGAGCTTTCAGATCAAACTGATCAAGAGCGCCAACGACGGCATTGTCGCCACCGACAAGGATTTCACCATCGTGATCTTCAATCCGGCCGCCGAAGAGATCTTCGGGTATACCAAACAGGAGGCGGTGGGGAAACAGAATGTGCGGGATCTTTACAATGAAGACGTTCTGACCGCGCTGGATACCAAGCGCCAGCCTCCCCATGTCACCAAGTCGCCGCCCTCATGGGAGACTGAAATCATCTCCAAAACCGGGGAAGCGATTCCGGTCCGGTTCTCCGGCACGGCCCTTTACGAAAAGCATGAAATGGTGGGCAGCGTGGCCTTTTTTCAAGATCTTCGAGAAATCAAGCGGCTGGAAGCCGAACTCATTCGAACCGAGCGGCTGGCTGCCATCGGCCAGACCGTGGCCGGAATGGCCCACAGCGTCAAAAACATCCTGCACGGCTTCAAGGGCGGTTCCTACCTGGTCAACCAGGCCCTCAAAAAGGATGATACCGATCGGCTGAAACAGGGCTGGGGCCTGATCCAGAGAAACATCGATCAGACCTCCGAGCTGGTGATGAATCTGCTGTCCTATTCCAAAGAGCGGAAACCCCAACCGGAGCCCAGTGAACCCAATGTCCTGGTCGAGGAGGTATGCCGGCTTCTGAGTGAAACCGCCCGGGAGAACGATGTGAAATTGACCACCGAAACGGACCCGAAGATCGGCACGGTAATGATCGACCCGCACACGCTTCACGGGGCGTTGATGAACCTGGTGTCCAATGCGATCGATGCCTGCCTGTTCGATGAATCCACCGACAAAGAGTGGCGGGTGACGGTCCGGACCGCCCTGGGCGGGGATCGCGATCTGATCATAGAAGTCGAGGACAACGGCGCCGGCATGAGCGAGGCGGTATCCAAAAAAATATTTACATCCTTTTTCAGCACCAAGGGCCATCGCGGCACCGGCCTGGGGCTTCTGGTCACCCGAAAGAACGTGGAAGAGCATGGCGGCACCATCGAGGTGTCCTCTCGGGAAGGAGAAGGCACGGTGTTCACCATTCGGCTTCCTTTTACAGAAAAAATCCATTCGGAATAACCCTTCAAGGAGGAATCGACATGTCGAAAAAAGTACTCATAGTGGACGATGATCCTGATGTACGCATGATCACCGCCAGTGTGGTTCAGGACAAAGGATATTTACCGATGGAGGCGGTCAACGGGGAAGAAGGCTTGGCCAAGGTCAAAAGCGAAAAGCCCGATCTGGTGGTGCTGGACGTGATGATGCCCAAACAGAGCGGGGTGCGGATGTTTCGAAATCTCAAGACCGACAAGAAGTTTCAGAACATCCCTGTTCTCATGTTGACCGGCATCGCCAGAAACGCCTTTTTACGTTCCCAGAAAGTCCTGACCGAATTCGGCGACAAGCCGGTTCCGGAGCCCGAGGGATATCTGGAAAAACCGGTGGATCCCGAGGAACTCGGAGCGGCCATTCAGAAGTTTCTGGCTTGACCGGGTGCACAAAAACCGTTCCATCCACCGAAGGCCGAAATCTTCGAACCAGCTGAAAGGGAATAAACAAGGAGGATCCGATGGCGGTTATCACCATTTCCAGACAATTTGGAGCAGGCGGCAGAACTCTCGGCAGCATGATCGCCCGGGAGCTGGGATACACATTCGCGGACAGTGAGGTGATCGAACGGATTGCGGAGGCGGCCAACGTGACTCCCACCTATGTGGAGGGGGTGGAAAAAGAGGCCGGCACCAATCTGACCCGGATTATCAACAAAATGGTCAACAAAAGCCTCGTGGACCGCGTCCTGGGTGGAGAACGCGGGTATATGGATGAACAGATCTACCTCGATTACCTGGTGGTGATCATCTCCCAGATGGCCGAGGAAGGGGATGTGGTTCTGCTGGGCAGAGGATCCCAGTATATCCTCCATGATCATCCGGAGGCCACCCATATCCTGCTGGTGGATGAATTGGAAAACCGCATCCAGTTCATGATGAAGCACTATGAGCTGAACCACAAAAAAGCCGCCCAGGTAGTCGCCGCCGAAGACAAGCGGCGCTCAAATCTCTACCACCGGTTGGGAAAGAGCGATTTCGACGACCCCAATTTGTATCACCTGGTGCTCAATATGGGCCGTTTCAACCTGGATCAGGCCCTGAAGACGGTTACGGATTACGTTCGGAGTTGACGGCGAGTCGCGGAAGCCGGCACCGCTCAGGGTCGGCGCGGTGCTTTGGTGAAAATAACAGGCGTTATACGAATGCCTATCCAGCCATTTTGGGGTATCGGTATATCTTCTGATTGCGGTATTGACATAAAGAAATAAAGGTATATATTGCTTTCAACAGCTGTTGTTCAGGGGACAGTTGCAACTGCCCGTTCGCACCGACACAAAATCCCAACCGGAACCGACAAAATCCCAACGGATCCGAACAGAGGCATACCTGATGAATCAAAATGAAAGCATCAAACAGTTGACCCTGCGGTTGCCCGAGAATGTTCACCGGGAATTTAAAGCCAGTACCGCAAGGGAAGGGCGCAGTATGGGCGAGGTCGCTATGAAATTGATCATGGAATATTTAAAAGACAAATAGCACCCTGTTGATAAAATGGATCTGTTTTACACATGACTTCCGCATCCCCTGAGAATAGCATTTATCTATTCACAAAGGAGGTCAACCATGAAATTTTCAGATCTGTTTGTTCCCAAGTACTTGCATTCCGTGCCGGATGTCCGGATGAAGGCGGTCCGAAAGTTGAAGGATGATAAACTCCTGGCTCAGATCGCGGAAAAAGATGAAAATGACATGGTCCGGCAACAGGCCACCAAACGTTTGACCGATCTCAAGGATATGCGGGGGATCGCCTAAAGCGGTTCTATCCACCTCTGTCCATCCGGGCTTGTGCTGTTCCGCCGGGCCGGATCAATGCCGATGGTCGCGGCCTCGGTGAGGGAGCACTTCTCACCGGGGGCCGCGATTTCAGTGATATCCTTTATCTGTCCCCATCATTTTGACCCGATACCGAATGCCTGCCCTTTCAAATAGCAATCACATGTCTCGCATCGGCATTCTCCATCCGACCTGATGCCGAATGGGAAGATGCGGGTGAAGCTTCTGAATCAAGGGTTCCAGAAACCAGCGGAACTGGCGTTTCCAAGATGTAAATTTCCATGATCATTTAATCGTTCCGACATTCTTTACATTGGTGCAATGTTTAAGAATATCTCCCGGAAATACATAGATGTTTTCGTTATTTTTCAGATGAAGAAGAAGGTCGATGGGGTCCTTCTTGCCGATATTCTGAAGCTGTGTTCGGCCTGTATCCAGAATATACTGCGCATGGGAAAATTGGGAAGCGGCTTCGACCAGGTCATCCGAGAGGCCGGCTGCCTCTGCGTCCGTTGCCGATTCGAAAGCTTCTTTCAATTCCCTGCAAAGTTCTTCGTCCGAAGAAAAGTTTTGCTGAAATACGGTCTCTGGCGCAAGCAATGTCTGTAAAATATCTGTTTCGCCTTTTCCGTTTTTTACGACTTCCATCACCTGGTCCAATACACTGCCGCTCTGTTGGGCTGCCATAATTTGTTTTAAAACACCGCTTTCGATTTTCAAACGATATTTGTCGCCGGCATCATCGTAGCACTGAGCGACAAACTGGGAACATACCATCGGAAGTTTTCCCGGGTTTTCTTTCTCATGAATGTATTTTATGATCGACGAAGTGAGTTTTTTGAGAATTTTGATCATTGCTTTTTGGACCATGGTATCGGGTGTAAATTTTCTGTATAGCAACAACAATCCGACCATATACAGGGAACTGTGGTCATACGGTTCCTTTTCGTTCAAATATTTTGTGGCGCAATCGACCACGGCGGACAAAGGCAGCGTTCCCGGATCCTTCAGGCGGCGGACGTAAATCTCTCTTCCCTTGAACCGTTCCGGAGCAAAATTCACCTTGACCTGAGGCGGTGTTTCTTCGATGAGCGTTTTGTCCTCCATATTGTAAAACATGGCCGCATGACTTACCGGCGCATCGGTTAAAAAGGTGATCGCCCATGAAATGAAACTTCCCTTCTCCGGAGAAAAGAGTAGTATGTCGCCGACTTTAAGTTCGTTAATGTCCATAGCGGTCCCTCCTGTTTACAGAATAATGCGTTGAACAACCTTGCTGAGTATAAGGATTCGATACTCATGCGTCCGATATTGACGGCAAGTTCCATCGGCGGCGCACAAAGTTGCGTGGCTGAAATGGATTGATAACGGATCGCTTTTTAGCGCTCGGTTCCGTCACGAGAAATATTGCGAACATACCATTCCCGGTGCAGGGTTGTAAACTGATGGATGAACACCGGAAGCCTTTGGAGGATATGGCGTCTCTCCGGAGATTGGAATGGTGCGCCTCATCGCGTTCTCCCGGATTTTGACATTTGCCGCCGGCGGGTGTTAAATTGGGGAGATGAAAAACACCGGATAATGCCGTTTCCATGACGCAAGAACCGAGCCATATAAAGGCGCATGCGCCTTTTCTATTTCGCCCTTTTCGCATCGGTCCTCTCCGGTTGAAAAACCGGATTGTGGCCTTGCCCGTGCATACCGGGTTTGCCCATCCGGACGGCCGGGTCAGTTCGCTGCTTATCAACTTTAGCCGGCGGTTGGCGCAATCGGGCGCCGCCATGGTCGTCACGGCCAATGCGGCGGTTTCCCCGGATGGGGCCGTGTCTCGCTATAACCTGAGGATCGACCGGGATGATTTCATCCCCGGCTTGAACCGGCTGGCCGAAACCATTCAAAAAGAGGGGGCGGTCGCCAGTCTTCAGCTCAACCATGCCGGGCGGTTCGCCAAACATCACCGCCCCTTGCTGCCCGCTCCCCTGGATACATCAAATTTCGCATTTAATATCGCCTCTTTAAAGGAATATATGCATTTTTTTCCTTTTGAAAGGCGTTTCGATCTGACCCGGAACTTCTTGTCCCAGGTGCACGCATGGCGGCGCGGCATGGACCGGACGGAGCGCGAGCGGGTGATGAGCGATTTCTCCAGTGCCGCGGTCAGAGCCTGCCAGGCCGGATTCGATATGGTTGAGCTTCATGGCGCCAACGGATACCTGCTCTGCCAGTTCCTCTCTTCATTCACCAATAAGCGGCTGGAAGGAACGGAAGACGATTTCCGGAGGCGTGCGTCATTTCCGCTGGCGGTGATCCGGTCCATGCGCCAATCGCTTCCGAAAGATTTCCCCATTGGTTTCCGGTTGATCCTGAACGAATGGGTACCCGACGGCATCGATTTTTCCGAGGCATTGAATTTTGCCCGGTTGCTGGAGGCGGAACGAATCGCCTATCTATCCGCGTCGAGCGGTACCTACAATTCCATTTTTTCAGAAACGGTCATGAAGAAAATGGCCCGGCCTGCCTATCTGCAGCCAGAAATGGCCGCGTTGAAGAAAACCGTTCGGACGCCGACCATCATATCCGGCAGGATTATCACCCCAACCCTTGCAGGCAAGCTGATCAAAGAGGGGGTCACCGATCTGGTCGGGCTGGGCCGACCGCTGCTGGCGGACCCTCAATGGATAAAGAAAGCCCGGCAAAAAGGCGGGAAAATACGAGTGTGCCTCAATTGCCACACCTGTCTCAAGCGTGTGGTTCTGGAACAGGGGATTAGCTGCAGCCGTTGGCCCGCGGTTTTTCGCGAACGCATCGCCCTGGAGCACAAACTGCTGACACGAAACCGACGGGGATTGTGGATTGTGACGCGGGATGGCGACCGAAATTTGTATCAAGCCGCCTGGCCGTTTTTGATTCCGGACCTCGGGCGGGAAGAGAGCCGTGTTTCAATCACCCTTCTGGATGTGTCTGAACGGTCGGGTGATTGGGGAATACGAAAAGTGCATGAAGCACCGGGCGAACGGTTTGCCCAATGGGTCCGGCATCGACTTCGGGAGGTCGGCTTCCCCGATGGGAAGGTCCGGTCCGTCATCCCAAAGACCGGCCACAACATTGAAAACCAGGTGCGCCAGGCGATTGCGCGGGACCGGTACGGGCTGATTGTGATGGGCGCCGCCCCGAAGCAGGCCTGGCAGCGGCGGATTTTGTACCGGGAAAGCGGAAAGGTGATCGGATGGATCGGCACCCATGGCCGTCCTGAGCAAGTGATCGTGCCCATCGATTTTTCAGACGCCTCCTTATTGGCCATGCGGTTTCTGAACAGGGCCATCCGGAAACATCCGAAAATAACCTTCACCTTCTGCCATGTGTTGACCGATGCTACCGGGGAGTACCGGAAGCGGTGGATGGCTTTTAAGGCCATTGTCGGTTTTGATCACCACGTCCCTTTGGCGGTACTGCCGTCGGCCGGAGATGTTGCCTCCGCCCTCATCCGTCTAATTCAAAACGGAAATTACGGCACCGTCATCATGGGCAAAAGGGGGCTGTCCGGCATTAAACGCTGGCTCCTCGGCAGCGTTTCGCGCAAAGTGCTCAAGGAACTGACCGATCAGTCCCTGTTTTTGATCGATTGGTAGCCCGGTAACGGTGCCGGATAGATGGTCTTGTGGGTAAGATATCGATGAAATTATTCTGTTCAAAAATCCGGAAGAGGAAACACCTCGGATGACATTCATAACCGGAAAAACAGGGGTATTCGAACCAGACAGCCGGGTTGTCATTGCCGGTGGCGGGCCGGCCGGTGCATTTTTTGCCGTTGCCCTGCTTCGGAGGGCGAAACAGGCCCGGCAAAATATCCGCGTCACTATCATTGGTAAGCAGGCGGCGGGCCAAACGGGCCACCGGATTCAAAAATCAGAAATGCGGGAATCCGTGTGCGAGGGGGTGATTTGGCCGGGCGCCCACCAGCGGCTGATTGAAAACGGAATCTTCCTTCCCGACGGCATGATCTGCCGGAATATCGAACACGTATGGATTCATGGCTGCTGGAAGAATTTTCCGTTCAAGGTGCCGGCCCATCAAAAGCTGGTTACCCTCCATCGGGAAGCACAGAAATCCGGGAACCGGGACCAGCCGCTCGAATTCAAGGCCTTTCTTTTACAAACCGCCCTGGCCCATGGGGCGGTTCTGAAAATCGGTGAGGTTCGAAAAATCCGATACGGCCGGGACGGCAAGCCGGTGCTGACCGCTCGGGAGGGTTCGGGAAACACATTTGAAATCACAGCCGATTTCGCCGCTATCGCCGCGGGCCTCGGTGATGATGGTCGAGGAAACCGGTGTTCCCAGCATTTGTTTCGATCCTATCAACAGATCCAGCCCCGTTTTGCTCCGGCCAAGGTAAGAAGAGTCCTCATTTTTGATCTCAAAACCGGTCGGGATTACCTTCAAAAATATATGAG
The DNA here is from genome assembly GCA_041642315.1 of Desulfobacteraceae bacterium. Lineage (GTDB taxonomy): Bacteria > Desulfobacterota > Desulfobacteria > Desulfobacterales > Desulfococcaceae > JAABSQ01. The sequence continues at coordinate 31,832 of JBEPWQ010000010.1, forward strand.
CCGGGAAATGTACCTGATCCTTTCCGGATGTCGGAACCCGCACCTGGAGGAGATCACCCTGATCCCCCGATTTGATTGCCTGTCGGTGGTGATGACCGGCAAAAGCATTGACCGGGCATCCTCGACGGCGGATGTGCAAACCATCATTCAGGAGTTTCTCTCCCTCAATCAGGTTCAAACCATTCTCCCTCATCTGGCCGAAAGCCCCGTTTGTCCGGCGCGTCTGCTGTTGACGCTGAAACCGGCAGGCCCCGCCCGGATGTATTATGGCGATCGGATCGCCTGGATCGGAAATGGACTGGGGGCGCCAGAAGGCCGGGATGGCCTTGATGCGGCCCTGATCACGGCGGAAGCGTTGGCTGAAACACTGATCGAAGAAGGTTTCGACCGTCCACACCTGTCAAAAGGATACGGACGTGTGGTGCAATCGCTGGCAGCCGAAGCGCTTTACGACCGGTTGCTGTACCGGCTGCTCCGGCCGGCCTTGAGACATCCGCTGTCCGCCAGGATCTTGTATCAGGCGTTCGCCACGGAAATGAAACGGAATACAATGGACCAATGGCCGTTGGGAAGGCTGTTGTGGGGTCTGGCCAGCGGAACCGTCCGCGGCCGGGATGCCTGGTTCGCGGGGTTGCGGCCCCCGGTGCTGCGATCCTTGCTGACGGGCGCCCGGAAAAGCGTGCGGAACATACTCACGGAACGATTCTTCGGTCTCCGCTGGCGGTCCCGCGGACGGTATCCGACCGTCATTTTAAAAGAGAAA
>JBEPWQ010000011.1:0-32025 GCA_041642315.1 Desulfobacteraceae bacterium
ATGCCCCAGGGGGTGCGGGAATACAGCGAATCCACAGCCCAGCTGATCGATGCCGAGGTCAAGCGGATCATCAGCGACCAATACCAACGGGCCAAGGAATTGCTTTCAAAGAATCGTGACCATCTTGAAAAGGGCGCGGCCATCCTGCTGGAACACGAAAAGATCGAGGGGGAGGACCTCAAAAAATTCGCGGAACAGATTCAGAAACCGCCGATAGAGACCTCATAACCTCTGTCTTCCGCTTTAAGTTCAGGGTTGAATTTGCACAAGGCTTGTTTTTGGCTGCGTTCGTTTGTATGCTTTGCCAATACAGGTGAAAAGAGGATATCTGATGAAAGTCATGCACTCTTCGATGAAATGGCCGGGTAATTTTGAGTAAATGAATAGAACGGATGGTTTCACTTTTCTTCCGATCGGCATCATCCGGTCGCCGTTTAAAGAGAAATTCGGCATTCCCCGGCAGCCGGGGATCGTACCGGATGCCGAGGGGGTGGTGGAAATTTTGCCCCCGTTCTATCAGGAAGCGGCCTTCCGGGGGTTGGCCGAATTTTCCCATGTCTGGATTCTTTTCGTATTTCATCAAAACCATCGAGCGGAATGGAAACCCACCGTGAGGCCCCCCCGGCTCGGCGGAGACCGTCGAATCGGTGTCTTCGCCACCCGATCCGGGTTTCGGCCCAATCCCATCGGCATGTCGGCGGTGGAATTGACGGGAATCCAAACCGGCGGCGGAAAACTCCATTTGCACCTGAAGGGGATCGATCTCCTCGATGGCACCCCGGTTCTCGACGTCAAGCCTTATCTTCCTTACACCGACAGCATTCCCGCAGCCCGAGGAGGATTCGCCCCGGAACCGCCCCGAACCGATCTGGCCGTCACCTTCAGCGACGAGGCCGAGGCGATCTGCCTCCGGAAGGAGCGGGATCTTCCCCATCTCCGCTCCCTCCTCATCCAGATGCTTCGGATGGACCCCCGTCCCGCCTATTACGTCCGTAGTCCTAAAAAACAGGTTTTCGGTTTCCGGCTTTACGATTTCGACGTTCAGTGGACGTTTCTGGACGATGGCATCCGCATTCTGAACCTGAAAGAGCCCGCCTGAACCCGTTTCAATCGGTCGATGGTACAATGCATTGAAACCGATCGTCATGGTGGCCGTACTGACGGGACGGATCTGCGCCTGCACGCCCACTATGTGCGACCGGTTGGCCAAAAATGCTCCTTGACCGCTTTGTTTACGATGGATATACTTCGGATATACATAAGGAGGTGGTCAAATGCTTACAAAAATTCAGAAATGGGGAAACAGCCAAGGGCTTCGTATTACAAAGAATCTGCTTGCAGATGCGCAACTTGGAGTCGGCGACGAGGTGGATATCAGTGTAAAAGATGGCATTATGATTATCACACCTATTAAAAGGAAACGCGGCAAGCACAGTCTCAAGGAGCTTGTCGAACGTATTCCTGAAGATTACCAGCCCGGTGAAGTCGATTGGGGTGAGCCGGTTGGCAAGGAGGTCTGGTAAATGGCTGCTTATGTCCCCAAGCAAGGGGACATTATCGCGATCACTTTAGATCCGCAATCCGGTCATGAACAGAAAGGTCGACGCCCTGCTTTGGTGGTCAGCAAGAACCTGTTCAACCAAAGCACAGGATTGGCTATCGTATGCCCGGTAACGAACACGGAACGTGGGTTCCCCTTTCATGTCCCTATCCCGAGAGACAGTAAGTTGACAGGGTTCATCATGGTGGAGCAAGTTAAATCTGTTGATTTTCGCACACGTCGTGCCAAGCGAATCCAACATAGCAATGATGAGTTGCTCTCTGAAGTGCTGTCCATATTGGATGCTTGCATCTACTAGGCGGCCAACAACAGTTTACAGCAAACCGCCAGGGTCATTGACATAAAGGACCGATCTTTTTTCATTCACTACCACCGTCTTCACCTTTCCAAAGTCGGAACAAAGGCTTTTTCTCGACCCGGCCAATATTCCCGCGCCGGCGGTCTGGACATTCCCGGCCATCGCGCAACACCCCGTAATCGCCCGAAAGGACGCCGGGGCTGACCCGGCGGGCGGATTGCCGGTAGGCTGCCTCCGGATTTTCGATATTGTCGGGTGTATCGGAAGATCGCTTCATCGGTATAGGTCCTCTTTTTACTTCGCCCCCGTGTATTCCGCCAGAAACCGTTCGAAAAACGCCTCCATGAAGGCGTGCCGCTCCCGGGCCATTCGCCGCCCGGTTTCCGTCAACATCCGGTCTTTGATCCGGGAGAGTTTGACTTTGAATTCCCGGTAGCCGGTATCGTCCCGGGAATAGGCTGCGGAATCGGTCACATCGATTTCCGGACTGTGCAGGCGGGCCCCGATCTCTCCGGCAAACAGGTAGGCCCGGGCCACGCCCACCGCGCCGATGGCGTCGAGCTTGTCCGCATCGAAGAGAACCTCGGCTTCTCGCGTTCGGGGCACAGAATCGCCCCGAAACCGATGGCTGCCAATACAGTGAAGGATATTCTCTTTTCGATCCGCTTCCAAATTCAGGCCCGCCACAGTGGGGCGCGCCAGCTCGGCGCCCACCTGGGCATGGCACAACCGGCCCCGGCTTTCATCCTGTTCCCCCCGGCCGATGTCATGGAGCAGGGCTGCGATGCAAAGCACCTCCAGGTCGGCGTTTTCTTCAGGCCCCATCTGTTCACAGAGACGATAGACCCGCAGGGTGTGGTCCCACCCGTGGCTGCCCCGGGCATTTTCGAAAAAAGACTCGGCCGTCTCTATGATTTGCTGCATCCTATGGGATTCCGACCGTCGGTTCATGAGCCTCCGATCTTTCCTTGATTGGCTTCGCCCGGGGAGGGCTGCGCTGGTGTACCTGTTCCACATACAGGGTCCGGGTCGGATAGGCGAATTCGATGCCGGCGTCTTTAAACCGCCGGTAAATCGCCAGGTTGATATCCTCCTGAGTGTCCATGTAGATGTTGTAGTCGGGGTCGAGCACGTAATAGACGACTTCGAAGTGGAGCGAATAGGGGCCGTATTCTTTGAAATGGGCCCGGTCGAACCGGACCGTTTTACGGCTTTCGATGATCTCCCGAATCATGCCGGGGATCTCGGTCAGCTGACTGTGAGAGGTCTGATAGACCACCCCGAGGGAAAAGACCACCCGCCGCTCATACATTTGTTGATAATTGCGGATGCGGCTTTTGAGCAGGTCGGTATTGGAAAAGATCAGCTCCTCGCCGGACAGGCTTCTCAGGCGGGTGGTTTTGAGCCCCACATGCTCCACCGTGCCCATGTAGCTGTCCACAATGATGAAATCCCCCATCACAAAGGGCTTGTCCAGGACGATGGAGAGGGAGGCGAAGAGGTCGCCCAGGATATTCTGGAGCGCCAGGGCCACGGCGATACCGCCCACCCCGAGACCGGCGACCAGGGCGGTGATATCCACCCCGAGATTGTCCAGGGCCACGAAAAAGAGAATCACCCAAAGCCCGATGACCGAGGCGATACTGAGGGTGCCCAGGGTGGTGACCGCGCCGGCATTGGTCTCCAGCTTGAGCTTTCTATAGTAGTCGAACCAGAAACGGATCGCCCGGGAACTGATGATGCCGATTTGCAGCAGCAGCACCAGAATGACCGTCCGGTTGATCACCATATGGACGATGTCGGGCAGTTCGAGTTTCAAGGCGCCGAAATAGACGGCCACCAGCAGCAGCACCGAGGTGCGGATGCGGGCGATGAGTTCGACGGACATGTCATCCCAGATGGTGACGGTGGTGGAGGCCGTTTTGCTCAGTTTGCGATACAGGATCTGCTTGAGAATGCGGGTGACGAGAAAAATCAGAAAGGCGGTGGCCAGGGCGATGATCCATTCTTCCAGCGAATTTTTGTAAATCACCAGATCCAGGTTCCGATCGATCAGCTTATCCAGCATCGTCTATCTCCATACGTGGTCTTGTTAAGGGCCGTGGGGGCGGTTCATATTTGATCCGGAAGCAAAAGATGTCAAGCCGGGAATGCATTCAACCTGTGGATCCCTGCCCCTGTGTTGAAATGCATAGCCGGCGGGGGCGCCCCGAACCGGCAATCTGAAATCGTGTGTAAATCCGGCTCGGGATCAGCGGGTTGCTTGCACACCCCCGGTTTGGGTGATTATCATTTCAAATGACGCCGATTCGATTCACCGCAGTTATCCGGTTTCCGTACAGAAGCCTCAGAACAGGAATGAAACCTATGCCGACGGCCCGAAAAACAAACGCTTACCGCCCGAGCATGACCTCCGCCGGGTTGTCCCCCACCCATTCGGTGGATGGACTGGATCAGGAAGGCGGCACCCTTCACACCAGAATCGCCGGTGAATATCCGCTGACCATCTACGTGGACGGGCGGGAAGTCGTCACCCTCATGACCCTCGGCACATATCCGGAAACCCTTGCGCTCGGTTTTTTGCGGAACCAGCGGTTGATTCAAGACATCGAAGAGATCGCCTCGGTGGATGTGAACTGGTCGGAAGAGTCGGTGCATATCGCCACCCGCCACGGCAAAGGCATCGCCGACTGGGAAGAGAAGATGGCCCATCGATCGGTGACCAGCGGATGCGGTCAGGGCACGGTCTTCAGCTGTGTTCTGGACAAGCTCTACGAGGTTCGGCTTCCCCGGGTGACGGTGGACCGATCCACCATTTACGGCCTGGTCAAGGCGGTGGCCGGGGAAAATGAAATCTACAAGGCGGCCGGTGCGGTGCATGGGTGCGCTCTGTGCCGGGGGGAGGAGATTCTCATGTTCGTGGAGGACGTGGGCCGGCACAATGCCGCCGACACCATTTCAGGCCGGATGTGGCTGGATCGGATTTCGGGCCACGACAAGATCTTTTACACCACCGGGCGGCTCACCTCTGAAATCGTGATGAAAATCGCTCATATGGGCATTCCGGTGCTGCTCTCCCGATCCGGGGTCACCCACATGGGGCTGGAACTGGCCCGGGATCTCGGCATCACCATGATCGCCCGGGCCAAAGGAAAACAGTTCATCGTCTACAGCGGGGGAGAGAATATCGATTTCGGCGGTTGAGGTGGATTTCGGCTTCAGCCGAAATCCCGGAAAGACAGGATGGTCAAAGACGAGCCCGCCCCGGCAGGTTTTCGGGGCGGGCCGAAGGATTTACGCCGCCTTGACCTCTTGATCCAGAAGCGCCAAGGCCGTCTCCATCAGCTCATCGCCGACATTGGACAGATGATTGAATGCCTTGGCTCGGGACATCTCGTCGATGTTCTCCAGAAGATTGTATAACGATGCGATCTCTTGTTCAATTTTGGATTTGATCTGATCCATTGTTCATCCTGTGTTTTTTGTTTGGGTTTCGGCCGGATGCTCAATCGGCTTTTCCATAAAAAACAGTTATTTATTTCGGTTCAAGTGAACGGCTGTCCACAGACTCAGCCGTAACAAAACGTGTAATATGAGGGTAGTCGGGGCTTCTGTCAAGCCCCTTTTTGCATACAGCCGGCTATTTCCATCCCGATTGCATCCGGTCCAGTTCTTTCACCATTTTATCGGGCAAGGGCTCGGGTCGGTGGGCCATTTTTTTCAAGGTGATTTCCTGAAGCCGCTCCTCGAAACGTTTGGCGCCTGTTTTTTCCCACCGTCCGTAAACCATGCGTTCAAACAGATCGGAATATTTGATGTTTCGGAAATGCTTCAGGGTATGGGCTTCCTGTAGATAATGCCCGCCGGGTCCCACTTTGTGGATCACATCCAGGGCCAGGGTTTCTTCATTGATGGGAATGCCCTCCATGTAGTGCTGGACCGAGTCGACGATGTCATGGACCAAAACCATGAACTCCGGGGAGGCCACCGATCCGTGGTCCATCCAACTGCTGCAATCATGGGTCAGGCCCGACCCCACGGCTGCGGCCGATAGGCACTGAAAGGCGGCCTCCGCACCGGCCTGGGCATCGCAGAATTTGGCATCCGTGGCGCCCGCCGTGCCGAAGAACGGCAACCGGTAGTGCTGGGCCATTTGGGCGAGGGCGGCGGTCATCAGGCTCATTTCGTTGGCGCCATAGGAGAAAATGGTCGTCCGCATGTCCATGATGGTGGTGAAGGCCCCGTATATGAAGGGCGCTCCGGGATTGACCAGTTGATGGAGAACCAGTCCGCTCAAGGATTCGGCGCCCGCCTGAACGATGGCGCCGGCGAAAGTGGCGGGCGATGATCCGCAACACTGGGGCGCCGGGAAGTTGATCAGCGGTATGGACTTTTCGGCGCAGTAGAGGATCTTGTCTACAGCCGGATCATAATAGACCAGGGGAGAAATGGGTTCCGAGTAGTGGACGATGCAGGGCGCATGATCGAAATTTTCTCTGCCGCCGCACAGCAAGAGCGCCATTTCGTAAATATCCTGAACGCTGTTGGTGTCCTTGCAGCAGAAGACCAGCGGTTTTTCGCAATACTCCATGACATTTCGGGCGATCACCCGATCAGCGACGTCTGCATCCACGTCCGCGGCCATGCCGATGGTCATGCACCACTGGAAATTGGGCAGGGCATCGCAAAGGGCGGCTGTCACTTGGACGTGATCGCTGGTAAACGGAATCCGTTCGTGGGTTTCGGGGTTCAGGTATTCGATACAATCGAGGCTGGGACCGAAATAGGTTTTATCCCGCTCCAGAAAAACAGTCCGCTTTCCGGTGCGGGTGCCCAGAACTAGCCTCGAAGGCGCTTTCCGAATGGCCTCCTCCACCAAAGGGGCCGGGATTTTGACCCGATCGCCCTTAATACGGGCACCGGCGGCTTCGAAAATCTCCAGCGCTTTCGGGTGGGTGATCTTGATGCCGGTACGTTCCAGCACTTCCAGGGTCGCCATATGGAGTTGAGCGATCTGGTATTCATTGATTACTTGAAGCCGCGGTTTGAAATTCAATTCGTCCGTTGCCATGCCCATGCTGTTTGCCTCCTCAAATCACTTTCCCTAAAAAACTCCTGGTCCGCTCATGCCGCGGATGGGTGAAGATCTCCTCCGGCGGGCCTTCTTCGATGATCACCCCTTCGTCCATGAAGATGACCCGGTCGGCGACCTCCCGGGCGAACCCCATTTCATGGGTAACCACGACCATGGTCATCCCTTCCCGGCCCAGCTGTTTCATCACGTCGAGGACCTCGCCGACCAGTTCCGGGTCGAGGGCGCTGGTGGGTTCGTCGAATAGGATCACCTTCGGTTTCAGGGCCAGGGCGCGGGCGATGGCCACCCGCTGCTTCTGTCCGCCGCTCAGGTGGTCCGGGTAGGTATCGGCCTTGTCTTTCAGGCCCACCTTGGCGAGAAGCTCCCGTCCCAGATTTTCGGCCTCTTTTCGGTTCATCTTTCGTACCTTGAGGGGGCCCAGGGTGACGTTTCCCAGGGTGGTCATGTGGGGAAAGAGGTTGAACTGCTGAAAGACCATGCCGGCCTCGGTGCGGATGAAATTGATGTCGGTGGCTTTGTCTGTCACATCGTAGCCGTCGACGATGACCGTTCCCGAGGTGATCTCCTCCAGCCGATTGATGCACCGGAGCAGGGTGCTTTTGCCCGATCCGCTCGGGCCCATGATGACCGTCACCTCTCCGGCCGACACCGTGAGGTCGATGTTTTTCAAGACTTCGAGGCTTCCGAAATTTTTGTGGAGCTGCCGGATTTCGATCATGGTCAAATCTCCAGTCTTCGTTCAATAATGTTCAAGACCTTGGCGATGGACATGGTCATGATGAAATACATCACCGCCACCGCCAGCCAGACTTCAAAGGCCCGGAAATTGGCGGCGATGATCTCCTGCCCGGTTCGGGTCAGTTCGCCCACCCCGACCACCACCAGCAGGGAGGTGTCCTTGAGGCTGATGATGAACTGGTTGCCCAGCGGCGGGATCATTCGTTTGAAGGCCTGGGGCCAGATCACATAGTAGAGGGTCTGAAAATGGGTCAGTCCGATGGATCGGCCGGCTTCGGTCTGGCCCCGCTCGATAGACTGAAAGGTACCCCGGACGATTTCCGCGATATAGGCTCCGGAATTGATCCCGATGGCGGTGATGCCGGCGACGATCGGCGGGATTCGAGTGCCGATCGCCAGGGGCAGTCCGAAATAAATGAACATGACCTGGACCATCAGCGGGGTGCCCCGGACGCTCTCTATATAAAACCCTCCCAACCGCCGGATGAGCGGATTGCGGGAGATTTTCATCAGCCCCGTGGTGGTTCCCAGAAGAAACCCCATGAGAAGGCCGAAGGCGGTGATGAAAATGGTGAGTTTGACTCCGGTCAGGAGAATGGGGATCGATTCCCAGATGACGCTGAACTTGAATTCAAAGCCGGTGCCCATGGATCATGCTTCCTCTTGTTTTGAATTGGAAGGGGCGGCCGACCGGTCGATGACGGATGCGGCGCCCCGAATGCCTGGTTCCGGATACAAAAAGAGCAGGGCCTGGACCCTGCTCTCCCGATACATGCATGGTGTTTCAGCCCCTTTTTACTTCGGAGAGGTGCCGAACCATTTTTCATACAGCTTGTCGTAGGTGCCGTCTTCCATGAATTTGAGCAAGGCGATGTTCACCTTTTCCCGCAGGGGGCTGCCTTCGGGGAAAGCGATGCCGTAGGGCTGGCCCTGGTAAAGCGGTCCGACCGTTTTGACCTTGCCCTTGCCCTGGTTCTTGGCGAAATAGAGCAGCGGCGGAGAATCGAAGAAGACCGCGTCCACCCCGCCGGTCATCAGTTCCATGAACAGATTGTCGGTATTGGGAAGCAGTTTCAGCTCTTTGGTATCCACGTTCTTTTTCAGATAATCTTCACTGGTGGTCGCCAGTTTGGTGGCCACGCGTTTCCCCTTGAGGTCTTCCAGAACCTTGATGTCTTCATTGTCGGCGGCCACCAGAATGATCAACCCGGAGTCGTAATAGGGATGGGAAAAATCGACCACCTTTTCCCGCTCGGATTTGATGGTGATCCCGGCGATGGCCGCATCGATGCTCTTGGATTGAAGGCCGGGGATGATGCCGTTAAAATCCATGGTCTGCCATTTGAAATCCAGACCGATTTCCTTGGCGATGGCCTCGAACAAATCCACGTCGAAGCCGGTCAGTTTCCCGTCTACTTTAAACTCGAAAGGCATGAAATTGGCGTCCACCCCGACCACCGTTTCAGCGGCCTGGGCCATACCGCCCGTCATAAACCCCGCAATTGTCAGAACGATGATTGCCCGCAGCATCTTCTTCATTCACTCCTCCTTCTGTTTAATTGGTTGTCATTTTTCAACTTTCTTCTCCTGGAATATCGCAAAAGCCCCGTTTGCTGTCAATATAATTATGCCCGAAGCGTCTTTCATGCACGGACATATCGGTAGCCCCGGGAACGCTGCGTGGATCCGATTCTCAGGGGATGGGGGAAAGGGGTTGGTCATTTCGGAACGCTTCTCTGTTGTGAAGTTTTATCCAGAAAAACCGGGCCGGTTCTTCCCCGGAATTGATCCATTGGGAGGGCGTGTTGTCGGTGAGAAAGACGGTGTCTCCCCGATTGATTTCGTGCAGGGTCTGGTTGAGCTTCATCTGGATGGTGCCGGAGATCAGGTGCCCGATTTCTTCTCCCTTAAACAGAAAAAAATGAGAAAGGAGTTTCTTGCCGGGGGGAATTTCGATGAGGTAGGGGTCGGCAAGTTCGTCCATATCCAGGGGGAGCAGGCGTTTGGCAAAGATGCTTCCTTTGGGCAGATCATTCAGCTGCACCTCGATTCCCTGAGAACCCCGGAAAACCGACCGGCGGACGATGAGGTCCGGCTCCTGGAAGAAAGCACTGATTTCCACCGAAAGGATTTCGGCCATTTTGATGAGTGCGGGAATGGAGGGGAAAATGATATTGCTCTCCACCTGAGAAATATTGCTGGGTGTGACCCCGATCAACCGGGCAAGCTCGGTTTGAGAGAGCCCGCGTTGTTTGCGAAGCGCCTTGACACGGGGTCCCAGGTCGAACCGGCTGATCGCCCGACCTTCGGGCTGAAAGGTCACTTCAAGATCCCGGGTCCAGTAAAGGAGGGGCTCATCCTGGGTCTCGATTTGCCGATTTTCAGCCTTTAACAGCGTCAGAAAAGTTTTACCCCTTTTCACCGACAGCTCGATGGCGACCTGGGCGATGGCATTGATATGGGCTCGCAGGCGGGGGGAATGGGCTTCCTTCTCCATCATCCAATAGGCGACTGTGTTCAATTCGTAAAGGCGGGGACAGGTTCGGGAGTAATATTTGAGTACGGTATCCTCGTTTTCCCAAAGATCCTGCATGCCGGTCAGGCTTTCAAAAATGAAACAGACCTCTCCCTTTAAATGCCGATGAATTTCGAAGATGGTTTCTGCGACGCTTTCTATATTCTGAGGATCTTCCATTCGAATGATGCGGCAGGGGAATTCGGATTCGGGTTTATCATAGAATTGAAGAAAGATGCCCGATGATTCTCCTTTGCCGCATGTAAAGCAATCCAAAACGGTCAATTCGGGTACCTGTCCCAGAGATCCCAGTTTTTCGAGAAGGTTTTTTGGTGATCGGTCAAAACAGACGTAAATCATTGGTTTTTCCTGCGTCTGAGCGGCCCGTACAAAATTCATCCAGAATACGGGTGCCAAGCTGCCGGCGCTGTCGTGCCAGACCACATTGTCGCCGATGAACAACCCGCCCAGAAGTTGATCCAGATCCGTTACTCCTGAATGGATGTGTTTGTTTTCGGAAGCCATTCCTATTTTCCTTTCGTTAATACCCGATCCTGCCCTTTTCTTCCATTTTGCAACCTTATCATCCATTTCGAGGAATACAATGCTCTTTTTCAGAGTATTCAGGGAAATGGCACCGGTTTCTTTGCGGTGAGTTTCATCTTGACAATTTTCATCAGTAAAACTAATTGAAAATGGCTTTTCTGATTCGGAATAAGCTTTTCAATCGAATTCTTAATTGATAATTGATTCTCCCGGCCCGAAACGAGCACCCGGGCAGAGAAATCACATCAGCAAGGAGACACCCCGATGAATTTGCAAAAACCCAATGCCAATGAAGCCCTTCGAACCCGAAATCGATCGCGAAGCGTGGCCCCCCAGTCCGGTATCTGCACCCGTTGCGTGGATGGTTGCAAGGGCGGGTGCGATCTGTTCATGTCGACCTTCCGGGGCCGGGAGATGTTGTATCCGGCTCCCTTCGGTAAAGTGACCGCCGGGGCCGACAAGGATTATCCGGTCGATTATTCCCATCTCAACATCATGGGCTATGCCATCGGCGCCGCCGGCATCGAGGCCGACCCCGACCACGCCATTTTTCCCAAAGTCGACACCGAAACCTGGTACGGCGCCACCGAAAAGATCAAGATGCGGATTCCCATGTTCACCGGGGCACTGGGAAGCACCGATATCGCCCGCAACAACTGGGATCATTTCGCCATCGGCGCGGCCATCACCGGGATCAGCCTGGTCTGCGGCGAAAACGTCTGCGGCATCGATCCGGAATTAAAGATCGACAAAAACGGCAAGGTGACCGATTCTCCGGAGATGCGCCGCCGGATGGAGGCCTACCGTCGGTACCACGATGGATACGGCGATATCATGGTGCAGGTGAACGTGGAGGACACCCGCCTCGGGGTGGCCGAATACGTGGTTGAAAAACTGGGGGTGGAAACGATTGAGCTGAAGTGGGGGCAGGGGGCCAAATCCATCGGCGGCGAAATCAAGGTCAACTCCTTGGAGCGCGCCCTGGAGCTAGACCGGCGGGGCTATATCGTGACTCCCGATCCGTGCAAACCCGCCAATCAAACCTCCTTTCGGGACGGGTCCATCAAAGAATTCGAGCGCCATTCCCGGGTGGGTTTTCTGGATCAGGACACCTTCATGAAAGAGGTGGACCGAATCCGGAAGCTGGGCGCCAAGCGGGTGACCCTGAAGACCGGGGCCTATCCGATGCGGGAGCTGGCCATGGCCATTCGGTGGGCCTCGGACGCCCGCATCGACCTGTTGACCATCGACGGCGCCCCCGGCGGCACCGGCATGAGCCCCTGGCGGATGATGGCCGAATGGGGGGTGCCCGCGATCTATCTCCATTCCATGGCTTATGAGCTTACCTTGCGGCTGGCTCGGCGGGGCGCCTGGGTGCCTGATCTGGCATTTGCCGGCGGGTTCTCCTCTGAAGACCATATCTTCAAGGCCCTGGCCCTGGGCGCGCCCTTCTGCAAGGCGGTCTGCATGGGCCGGGCATTGATGGTGCCGGGCATGGTGGGCAAGAACATCGGCCGGTGGCTTGACGGCGAAGACGGCGGGCTGCCCCCGACCGTTTCCAAGTACGGCTCTACCAAAGAGGAGATCTTTACTACTTACGAAAAACTCCGGGCCAAATACGGCAACGAGGTGGACAACTTTCCCCTGGGGGCCATCGGGATCTTCAGCGCTTCCGAAAAGCTGCGGGTGGGCCTGCAGCAGCTGATGGCGGGCTCCCGAAAATGGCGGAGCCATCTGATCACGCGGGACGATCTGGCGTCACTCACCGAGGAGACCACCAAGGTCACCGGCATCCCCTATATCATGGATGCCTACCGGGAGGAGGCTCTGGCCATCATCGACGCCTGATTTGTTGATATTTGGGCGGAGGGAATCTTCTCTTCGCCCCACTTCCCGCTTTTTTCTTTTCAGGGACGGCGGCCGGTTGCGGCCGCCGTCCCGACCGGCAAATCGACTCCATTCATTGAATTCCCACAACTTTCGCTTGTATTTTTTGCCGTCCCGGGTAGAATAGGCAATCCATTCTGCCACCACCAACAGACAGAGAGGCATGCCATGATCGTTCTCGTGGGATCGGAAAAAGGGGGCACCGGGAAAACCACCATCGCCACCAATCTTGCGGCCATGCGGGCACAGGAAGGTTTCGATGTCATGCTGCTGGATACCGATCTGCAGGGGTCGGCCACCTACTGGTGCCGCATCCGGGACGACGCCAAGATCACCCCGGCCGTCTTCTGCACCCAGAAATTCGGTCGCATCGACGACGAAGTGGCCAAACTGACCCGCAAGTTCGACGACATCATCATCGACAGCGGGGGCCGGGATTCCGAAGAGATCCGCAGCAGCATGCTGGTGGCCGACCGGGTCTACATTCCCATCTCCCCCAGCCAGTTCGACCTCTGGTCCCTCACCCCCATGGCGGCCATGGCGAAAAAGGCGGCCATTCTCAATCCCAAGATGAAGGCCTGCATCATTCTCAACCGGGCTTCCACCAATCCTGCGGTCACCGAAGCCGAAGAAGCCCGGGACGTGATCGGCGACTTGAACGGACTGGAGATGTCTTCGGCCCTGCTGAGAGATCGCATCGCCTTTCGCCGGGCGGTGCGCGACGGATTGAGCGTGGTGGAGATGAAGCAGAAAGACGCCAAAGCGGCGGATGAAATTCAAACCCTGTATCAGGAGATCTATTATGGCTAAAAAAGAAAAATCGAGCCTCAAGGTGACCCCTCCGGCCTCCGAGAGTCAGGCCGAATCGGATCGACCGGTCTCCCGGGATGAATTCCTGAAAGAGGCGGCCCGGCGGAAAGCCGAATCCGAGTCCCGACCCCAAACCAGGCCTTCGAAATCATTCGAGCCTGAAGGAGAGCCGTCCCCTCGATCCGCCGAACCGACCTCAAGCGAAGCCCCGATCCAGGACGTCGCCCCTCCCTTTCCTCTGATGGAGATCTTTTTTCCGCCGCTTCTGTGGAAGCAGGTGGCCCAAGCGATGAATCAGTGGCTGGAGTTGGTCGGCCGGTTGTATCGAATGGACGCCTTTTTCGCGCCCTTTTTTTCCTCACGAAATCGCCCGCCCATGGATTTCGGCCTGACCACCGTGTTCCAATCCATGAACCCGCTCCTTCAGAAAGGCGAGGGCCGTTTGCCGAAGGAAGCGGCCGAGGGCGAAGATCGGTTGGCGGTGATCGCCGATGCCCTCGCTCGGATTGTGGACGAAACCCTCGATATCGATAAGATTGAAAGGAAACAGGCTGCGGGGCAGTTTCTTTCTTACGAAGAGCAGCGCAGACTGGAAGCGGCGGAGAAGTTGAAGGAATTGAAGGAGACGGTAGAAGGGATGGGGCGAAATCGGTGAAAGAAAAAGAAAAGAAACCGACCATCGCGGAATTGCTGGATGAACTGAAAGTCATTCTCCAATCCGCTTCATAGGTTGGCAAGATCCATAAACGCCCGCTCCGCCGCTCCCATGAGTCCTATCTGATGATTCAGGATGATATAGACGGGGATTCGGGTCATCAATTCCTCAAACCGCCCCTTTGCGGTAAATGACCGCATAAAGGCCTCTTCTTCGAATTTGGGCAGAATTTTGGCCGGAATGCCGCCGCCCAGGTACATGCCGCCACGGGTCATGCCGATCAGGGCCAGGTTGCCGGCCACTGCGCCGAAGACCATCATGAAGCGCTCCAGAGCCGCCTCGCAGATGCGGGCTTTCCCGGCCATCGCCGCCTTCGAAATGATCTTGGCCGGATCGCCCTTCTCCAAATCCGTTTGCAGCCATCCCGGTTCCTCATATTTGCCGGTGGACTTCAGCCACTCATAGACATTCATCAGGCCGGGCCCGGACACGATTCGTTCCGGGCTGACGTGGCCGAACTTTTTCCGAAGGTATTCCCACAGGGAAATATCCTCCGGATCATTCGGCCCGAAATCCACATGACCGCCTTCGGAGGCCAAAGGCATGTAGCCCTCGCCGCACCAGACCAGCTGGGACATGCCCAGGCCGGTGCCCGGGGCGATCAGGCCCAGATTTCCTCTCTCGCTGGGTTCTCCCGCATTGAGTTCCTGAATCTCTTCCTTGTTCAACAGTGGCACCCCGTATCCCACTGCGGTGAGGTCGTTGATCAGGCGGACCTGTTTCCAGCCGAACCGGTCCTGAATGGAATCTTCCGTAATCACCCAGGGCAGGTTGGTGGCTTTGCACCGGCCCTGGTCCACGGGGCCGGCCACGCCGAAGCAGGCGGCCTGGATGCCCTCTCGCTGAATATCTTCGGGATGGTCCTGTAAGAAGCGGTCGATGATCGATTCGAGGCCGTCGACATTCCGGCTGTCAAAGGTTTCAACCACCGACGCTTCGGGTCGATCGTCCTTTCTGGTAAAAATGCCCACGGCGGTTTTGGTGCCGCCGATATCTCCGGCCAGAATTCTATTTTCAGAGTATTTGCTCATCATGATTTCCGCAGGTTATTCTTCATTGCTTTTTTTCACCATTCCGATGTGCTGCAGGTAGCCGGCAATCAGCAGGCAAAACAATGCCCAAGCCCCGCCGGCCGTCCACCCGGCGAGCACATCGGTGGGGTAGTGAACCCCCAGATAGATTCGGCTGAGCCCCACCAGAAGGGTGATGGTGATGGCCACGGTAAAGATGTATATTTTCAGCTTTCGGCCCCCTTCCACCCTGGCCAAAAGCGCTCCCAGTGTCAAGTAGATGATGGCGGAGGTCATGGCATGGCCGCTGGGAAAACTGGCGGAAGAGACCATGGTCAGATGGGGAATGCTCGGGCGCTCCCTTTCGAAAAAGTTTTTCAGCAGGCTGTTCAAGCCGAACCCGCTCAAGTTGGCCAAAAGCACCAGCCAGAAGGCGCCGTACCGGCGCTGTATCGCCAAAAAACCCAGTACGGAGAGGGTGAACAGGACAAGAAGGGTGTACCCCCCCAATGCGGTGATATCTCTGACCATGGACAGCACCCAGGGCGGTCCGATCGGTTTGGACGGGTCTTCGGGATCACGCAGCGCATTCACGACCTGTTCGTCGATGTGCTGATAATCCCCTTCCATGACCTCATCGGCGATAGCGATAAATCCCCAGATGCCGATGACGATCAGAATCACGCTCACCAGGGTCACCAATTCAAAGGGCCGGCGCTTTCTCAGCCATTCCTGAATCCACTGGAAGCCCTTGTGTATCTTTTGGGTACTTGGTTTTGCCATTTCTGCTCGGTCAGGATTATAAGGTTTTATAGAGTTGAACCACGCCCAGCGGGATAAAGCTGGCCCCCAGGATCAGCATCCATCCCTGAAATCCCGGCCGTGTCATCTCGAGGATTGCAGACAGGCCGGGAACATAAACCGCCAATACCAGCAGAAAAATGCAGAAACCGAGAGCATACCACACATACCGGTTCCGGGTAATATTATTGTGAAACATATCTGAAGCTTTGTCCCGCATGTTAAAGACATGCCACAGCCGGACAAAAGCCAGGGTCAAAAAGGAGATGGTCACCGCCCCGGCGTCGTCGATCTCCATCCAGTTCAGGGCTACGAAAAAGGCCCCGAGCACCGTCAGAGAAATCAACAGGCCGTAACCGATGATGGCGGTCCAGTGAGACTTGGTCATGATCGGCTCTTCCGGGTCCCGCGGGGGCCGTTCCATCACCTGCTTGTCCCCTTCGCCCAGCCCCAGGGCCAGGGCCGGGAACACATCCCCGATCATATTGAGATAGAGGATCTGAAGCGGCAGCAGCGGAATCGGCACGTTGAAGGGAAGGGCAAAGGCGACGATCATGATTTCGCCCATGTTTCCGGACAGCAGATAGAGGATGAATTTTCGGATGTTGTCGAAGATGATGCGGCCCTGCTCCACCGCCACCACGATGGAGCTGAAGGCGTCGTCTTTGAGCACCATATCGGCGGCGTCCCGGGCCACCTGAGTGCCGCGCTGTCCCATGGCGATGCCGATGTCGGCTTTTTGCAGGGCGGGTGCGTCGTTGACCCCGTCCCCGGTCATGGCCACGATATCGCCCCCCTTCTGGTGAAGTTGGACCAGGTTCAGTTTCTGCTTGGGTGAGACCCGGGCGAAAATCGGCGTCTCCAGCAGTGAGTCCCGATCCGAATCGGACATTTCATCGGGCGGTTTCAGCTTTTCGCCCTTTTCGACCACCGGCTCTCTCTCCTCCGCAATGCCGACCTGATCCCCGATAGACCGAGCCGTTTCCGGATGATCGCCGGTGACCATGACCACCCGAATCCCCGCCTTCCGGCATTCGGCGATCGACCGGTCCATATCCCCCCGCGGCGGATCCATCAGCCCGAAGAGACTGACAAAGGTGAGATCCGAATAGGGATCGGTATCCGGATCATCGGTCTGTTTGGCGGCCGCCGCCAGGACCCGAAGGCCGGTTTGGGCCATCTCCAGGGTCAGGTCGATCCACTTGTCTCGGTGTTTCGAATCGAGTTCCCGATCCTCTCCGTTCACCTGAATCCGGGAGCAGGCCTCCAGAACCGCTTCGGCGGCGCCTTTGACCGCAATCTGGTATCGATCGTTCGCTTCATGAACGGTGGCCATCATTTTGACGGAAGGATCAAAGGCGACCTCCTTGGCTTCGGGATGCTCCTCCAATAATTGTTTTCGGTACATTTTCGCTCGGGCTCCGGCGATCAACAGGGCCACTTCCATCGGGTCTCCCACCGCTTCGCCGGGGTCTTTCGGGTTTTCCGAATCGAGTTCGGCATTGTTGCAAAGCACTCCGATTTCCAGAGCCCTGCGCAGCAGGTGGTCCTCTGCGGGGGCGACGGTCTGATCTTCTTCCGTAAAAGGGCTGTTTTCTTCACCGTTTTCTTGCGCGACCTGAATCTGCCGCCGGTTTCCAGTACTTTCCGAGGGAAGATAGATGCGGGAGACGGTCATTCGGTTTTCGGTGAGGGTGCCGGTCTTGTCCGCGCAGATGACAGTAGTGGCGCCGAGGGTCTCCACGGCGGAGAGCCGGTTGATCTGAGCATTGTGTTCGAGCATTCGCCACATCCCGCGGGCCAGAGCGATGGTGGCGACAATGGGCAACCCTTCAGGAATCGCGGCCACCGCCAGAACCACGGCGGTTTCGAGGATGCGAAAGGCATCGTCCTGGGTGAAGAACCCGATGAGGCCGACTGCACCGCCGATGATCAGGGTGGCCCAGATCAGGCGGTGGGACAGATGGTCCAGTCGCTTCTCCAGGGGGGTCTCTTCCTCTTCGGCTTCTTCGGCCATCGAGGCGATGTTTCCCAGTTCGGTGTCCATGCCGGTGGCCACCACCACCCCTTTTCCCGAACCGCCGGTCACCGCCGTGCCTTTGTAGGCCATGTTATTTCGTTCCGCCAGCGGAAGGTCGGCGTCTTCCACCGGTTCTACTCCTTTTTCCACCGGCACCGATTCGCCGGTCAGGGCCGACTCGTCGATCTTGAGTTTGGATGCTTCATACAGCCGAATATCGGCCGGAATCACATCCCCGGCCTCGAGTGCGATCAGGTCCCCGGGCACCAGCTCTTCGGCCGGAATTTCGTTGAGGTCCCCTTTCCGAATCGCCTTGGCCTTTGCCGAACCCATTCGGCGGAGCGCTTCCATGGAGCGGATGGCTTTGAGTTCGGTAAAAAATCCCAATCCCACCGAAATCAGCACCGCAATGGCGATGGCGATGCCGTCCAGCCATTTGCCGAAGACAAAGGAGACCGCCGATGCCGCCGCCAGCAGGAGCACCACCAGATTTTTCCATTGATCGATAAAGACGGCGGACGCGGGTTTGCGTTCCTTGGTACGGAGCCGGTTCGGCCCGTATTTTTCTTTTCGGTCCTCGATTTGGCTGGGAGTCAGTCCTTCCTCTCGAGAAACATCCAGTTCTCCAGCCACTTCTTCCCAGGAATGGGTCCATGGTGCATCCATAGGAATCGCTTTTCGCTCCTTGGGTTGGATGGTGAATCTTTTACTATGATAGGGTAGATGAGGCACTTTCGGATCGGAATAAACAGAACTGCGTATTTTTTGGGGGGATGGTGTGTATTTGGTATTTTGGAAACATTTTTTTCCTGAATTTACAGGATTTCCTGTATTTCCAATTCCCCACTATTCGATTTACAATAAAACAAAAAATAGAATTTTATCTAATTTCCTGAACTGAAAAGGGGGACGAAGAGACATGGAAGCCAATGAACCTCAAAAAGTGGAAATGGAAGCGCAGATCAAGGCGCAGATCGACAAGTGGGGAGATAAAATAGAGGAATTGAGGGAAAAGGCGGATCAATCCGACGACCCCAATGTGAAAACCCTCAGCTACACTAAAATTAAAGACATGCAGGCCCAAAGGGATGCGGCGCTGAATCAGCTGACCGAACTCAAAAAGGCCAGCGGCGAATCCTGGTTCGATATGAAAAAGAAGATCGACGGCATGGTCGGCGATCTGGATGAATCCTATCGGAAAGCCATTGCTTACTACAAATAGTCTCCTTTGCAAATCAGCCTAAGGGCGCTGATCCATTCGCGGAATGTGCCCGCTTCCGGCGGAAATTAATGGGGTCGGTGCCGCACCGAACATCGACTCGGTGAATGGGTGCGGCACCGGACATTTGTCGATCCTGTCTGCTCTACCCGAGAGCAATTCCGTCAGACCGCTCAACCACCTCCGGCCGAACACGCTTTCGGGGGCGGAGTAAACCCGCCGGATCCCTTTGGAATACCCTTGGGCCGTAAACTTCCGGCGGATATCAACTTTCCCACGTCCCCGCAGCGGCATTCCGGACATTCCATATCGTCGTCCTTATCGCAGGTGAGAACGAGTTTTTCGAACCGGGTTTTGCAGTCTTTGCATTCATACTCATAAATCGGCATACCCAACGACTCCTTTCCATCATTTTTTCAGAGACAATAATTCCTGAACCGATGTCAGTCAAGCGGATCTTAAGGGCCGTAATACCGGCGATACATGGCCGACGTATTCGGCTTTCCCCAGCACCGTTTCCAAAGATAAGAAGTAAAAAGAAAGAGGATCAACGCGGTTCGTCGGGAGGCGTTTGTTTTCCATCTGCGGGCGGAAATCGAAGCGGAACCGAACAGATAGGTTTGACCGCCCAATTTTTTGAGCCGAAGCCCCAGTTCCACATCTTCCATCAGCGGGATGTCGGGAAATCCGTCTTGATCCATCACCGTTTTTCGGCGGAAGAACTGAACCTGATCCCCGAAACTGATACCCAAAAATCCGGCACGAACATCATTCGCCCATTCCAGTACCCGGAAGCGCCATCCCTCAGTTGAAAAGATCCCGCCCACGGCGCCGCCCACGATCATGGGCTGGACCTGCAACAGGTTCAATACCCGGTGAAAGTTCGGGGCGAAAACCTGCGTATCCGCATGGACCACCGCCACCACATCCCCCCGGGCAGTTTGAATGCCGGCCAGAATCTGGCCGCCTCGACCCCCTCCCTGTTCCGGGGCCGCGGTATGGCGGATCACGCGCGCCCCGGCTGTTTCCGCTGCGGCATCCGTTCCGTCCGAGGAGCCCCCGTCCACCACGATGACTTCCCACACAGCGGAATCCTGTCGAATGGAAGCCACGCAAGCCCCGATCCGGTCCGCTTCATTTTTGGCCGGAATTACTACTGATACAGCTGTCGGAGGCTCTTCGGGCGGGGGCGAGCCAAGGCGTTTTACGAACAGAAATCCGTCCCGGAGCAGAAAAAGCCCGAAAGGAAGCCATTCTAAAGTCTGGCCCCAGGCCGGCAGATGCCATCGGCCGGTAAAGTGGAATACCCCGTTGGTAATGAAATACCCGCCGATGGTGAGGCAGAGCAGAATCCACGAAAGAAATGGTCTCAGCGCAACAAAAGGAATCACCCAGCTCAAGTACCAGAAATGGATCGTCGGGGAGAGTACCAGAAGAGCGCCCAGGGCGAAGAAGCATCCCGACACCGGATCATTCTGAAATCGATGTCCTCGCCGTGGATGGAAGTAAATGTATCCGAAAATCAACACCAAGACCAGAAGGCTCCCGCAGATCCGGGTCGCAGGAACTATATCGCCGTCAAACAGCGCTCGCAATGGTGCATGGACCGGTCCGTTGAAGGCGTACTGTCCTCCAAATTTATAAAGACAAAAGAATAGCTGCTCCGGATCTGTTTTCAGAAAGGGGATAAAGGGGAGAAGGACAGCCATCACGGCAATTCCCGAATAGGCCAGATTGTCCCGCCTCATAAAAAAGGGCAGGGTCAGAACCGCCACATATTTGGTTTGAACCGCCAGCCCCAGGCACAGAAAGGTCCACCCCCAGCGCTTTCGGTCATAGCAGAAGACGGCGCCCAGCAGAAAAAAATTCTGGAGAGCGTCGAAGTGACCCTGGCCGGCGAAGCTGTAGAGGATCACCGGATTGAAGGCATAGAGAATGGCCCATCGCAGGGAGAGACGCCGATATTCCAGAAGTTTCAGGAGGAAAAAGAGAGCCCCCAGATCGAAAAGAATGACGATCAATTTGATGCTGATGGGAGAATACCCGAGCTGAATCACCAGAGAAAAAAGATAGAGTAAGAAAGGGGGATAAGCGGCCGGGTTTTCGGGATGATTGATATATGGATGGTAAGGGTCGTTTCGGGCCAGATCCGCCAAGGCCGGATCATCGGGAGCATGGTGATAGGGGCTGACCCCCGCATGGATGAGTTTTCCCTCCCAGAGATAGCGGTTGATATCGTCCGAGGGTTCATGGTGGAGCAGAGCGAAGCGAAACAGAAGGGCGCAGGCCAGAATCAGGGTGCGTTGATGTCCGGTGTTCAGCCCGCGCGGGAAGAGAATCATTAGGACCAGGCAGCCGGCCCACGTCAGACTGAACAAGAGGATAAAGGGTCCCGCCGGAATGGAAAAAAAGCCGGTCTCGGACCATGGCCAGGGCAGATGAAGGGTTCGGGCGCCGATTGTTCCGAAAAAGCCGCCTTTCAGGCAGATCAGAAAGAAGGTCAGAACCCCCACCGCAAAAGGAAGCCGAAGCGGTCGGGCCACCGGCCGCTCGATTGCTTCTGCCGGCGCGGATTTTTCCGACCGAGCCTTCAGGGTCATCGCTGAAGATTCAGGTTCTGGGCCAGGGTCAGCAAGCCCACAAACAGGAACCCCGCGGCATAGACCCCCAGAAACGGGCCGATCAGGTACTTGGCCGCTTCCAGGTAGATATGAAGTGAAACCAGGCAATACATGCCCAACCCGATTTCCACGGCCGATGTCCACGGCAGGTGAATTCGGTAGGATTTGATTTCCCGGTCCCCCCGTTTGGGGGTGCGCACAAAACCGCTCTCCCGTCCGACCAACGCCTCAATGACGGCCCGGGAGTTGGACACCGCCAGTCCGACGCCCACCATCACCAGAAAGGGCAGGGCCAGCAGTCGTCGGGGCCAATCCGGATAGGCGGCCCGTTGGCTGACCACATACAAGGCGCTGGGCGCCGTCATCGACAGGACCAGCGCGGTGGCAAGGATGCCGAACAGGAGAGGCGCCGGTCCGATTTCCAGAATCATCAGGACCGGCAGGGCCAGCAAGGACAGTGTCAGCATCAAGGGATGGACCAGGTAATGGGTCATGTGGATGATGGCCTGGATTTTCTGAAAAATAGGCACCGGCTGACGGGCTAGTATGGGTAGAAGTTTCAGGGCGGTCTGAATCGACCCCTTGGCCCACCGAAACTGCTGACTCTTGAATGCCTCCACGTCTTCAGGGATTTCCGCGGGGACCACTACCTCAGGCAGGTAAACCGCCCGCCACCCGGCGAACTGCACCCGGTAGGAGAGATCCATGTCCTCGGTCAGGGTATCCCAGTGCCAGCCGCCGCCGTCTTCGATGGCTTGGCGTCGCCAGAGACCGGCCGTGCCGTTGAAATTCATGTAGAGTCCGTTCCAGTTCCGGGCCGCCTGCTCTACCATGAAGTGTCCGTCGATGCCGATGGATTGGGCCCGGGTGAGTAGAGACCGGCCCCGATTGAGATGGCCCCACCGGGTCTGAACCAGCCCCACCCTGTCATCGGCCAGAAAAAAGGGAAGGGTCTGAAGCAGGAAATCCTCCGGGGGCACGAAATCGGCGTCGAAGACCGCCACCAGCTCTCCCCGGGCGGTCTTCAGCCCATTTGCCAGGGCCCCGGCCTTGTATCCTTCACGGGTGGATCGACGAATGACGTGAACATTCCGATCCTGTGCCCGAAGTTCCTCGGCCAGGGCGTCGATGCGTTCCCGGGTTTCATCGGTGGAATCGTCCAACACCTGGATTTCATGCAAATCAGGCGGATAGTGCATTCGAGAGACCGCACGCAGGACCCGTTCCACGACATTGAGTTCATTGAAAACCGGGATCTGCGTGGTGACCGCGGGCAGCTCCTCGTGTTTTATCAGATCCCCCGTGTTTTCCAGAATCTCTCTGCGGGCGGAAAGCGCCGCTTGGCGGCGCCGGCCGAACAGCCGGATCATGATGTAGCAGTTGAGCCCGTAGAGCATGAGAGCGCCGGCCGCAAAAAAATAGAGAAAGATCACACCCCAACGGATGAGCTCGAGCATTCGATCGATCAGCAATTCCGGCATGGCGGCCTATTCCGGGCTCTGCACCTTATCCATATAATCCCGGTGCTCAGGTCGAGTGAAATTCCAATAATAGAAAAAATCGGCAGCGGTTTGGAAAAGGAGGTCTCCATTCTCCTTTTCCCATCGGATCAGGCGATGGGGAAAGGCGGCTTCAAAAAAGAAGCGATCCTCACGATCCTCCCGCTGCACTGTCACCAGAAATGCGTTGGGGATGGATTGCCCATCCCGAGCCGCATCGGCGAATCGGTTCACCCGAACCGCGGCGGTTTGCAGGGTGAGGGGCTGTTTTTTGTTCGCGATGAGCGATTCCATCAACCGCAGGGAATAGCGCGCTCCATCTTCCAATCGGTATCGCAGAACCAGCGGAAGAGCATCATAGAAGATGAAATCGGTATCCTGCAAAACCGTTTCGGCATCGCCCTCATCATCAAAATAGGAAAAATAACGGAACAGGTGGGTTTCGTCGGGCTGATAGAGGTACTCCATAAAGGTATTGCCGCAGCCGTCCTGACTGCTCATGGTGTATTTGAGCACCCGGCCGGTTTGACGGTCGAAAAAAAGAGAGGCGGTCTGGAAATAATCATAGACCCCGGTGGGAATGTGGCGGAAAAAATGCATTTTGAGCACGGGAACGGCTTCGGAAGCCAGGGTTTTGACCCGGTTGTTCGGGTCAAAAGGCTCTTTCACCAGCACCAGGCGGGCCATGGCCTCCCGGTCGATCCCGTATTGCTGAATCCGACCCTCCAGGACCTGAAACTCGGCCTTGCCCGAATCCCAGTACCCATTTCCCAGATACTCTCTTTCCGATGCGTTTCCACTGTTCGGAATTCCCAGCCAAAGGGTCAGACAGATGATGAAAAAAACCGATAATCGTCGTGAATTGAACATGGCTGTATCCCCTGTCTGACGGAAGTAAAAGGTTTAACCGCTGGTTCTCAGGAGTATTTCCCCGGCTTTTTTCTTGGCCTCTTCGGCGAAATCGCTCTGGGGAAAAAGGGCGATCACCTTTTTATAGGTCTGGAGGGCCGACTGGCTGTCTCGAATCGCGGCATAGGCTTGGGCCAGATCCATATAAAGGGGTGGGAACCGGGGGGTGAGGTCGATGGCCTTTTCAAAGGTATCGATGGCATCTCTGTATTTTTTCATGGACATATAGGTTATCCCTAAATTCCTCAGAGCGATAATGTATTTGGGTTCGATCTCCAGGGCTTCCTGGAAATAGGCCACCGCATCCCTGAATTTTCCTTTGTTGTAGTAGGCCCATCCCATATTCGTTAGCGGAAAATGGGGGGTGGCGTAGAGCAGATCCTCGGAAACTTCCTCGAATGCGGCGATGGCGGAATCCCAGTTTTCCGCCGCCATGTAGGCCACACCCAGGTTGTTTCGGGCCGGGGCGTAATCGGGATTCAGCCTCACCGCCTCCTTAAAGTGCTCGATGGCCATCTCCGGTTTTTCCTTGGCCAGATAGGTCAGGCCCAGGTCGTTTTGAAGATAGGGGTCATCGGGAATCTGCTTTTTCGCCTCGAGCAATTCCTTTAAGGCGGCGGTGTACCGGCCTTCCTGCATGTAGGCCTCCCCCAGATTCCGGCTGGCCTCCCCCTGCTTTTTCCGAACCTCCTTTGTGGTTCCCGCGCAGGAGAGAAAACTCCAGGCGAGAATAACACAGACCGCTCCGGACAGAAGACGTCTTCTTTTCATCGGATTTGTTCCCTCATGTGTTGAAAAATGTATGCTTCATAAAAACGGCGGGTGCCGGTTGGTCACGCATTTCCGGCCTGACGGACGGCATCGATAATCCTGACGGTGATTCGGGTATCGGCCACATCATGCACCCGAACCATATGAGCCCCCTTCAGAACGGCCGCGGCCACTGTGGCCTGGGTGCCTTTCGCCACCAGCGGGGATTCGGGATCTAGGTCGGTCTGATCTTTCGCCTTCAACAGCTTTCGAATAAAGGCCTTACGGGATGAACCCACCAGTAGAGGACAATCCAGCTCGGCGAAAGCCTCCAGCCGGCTCAGAACTTCCAGGTTGTGGGCAAAGGTTTTTCCGAATCCGATTCCCGGATCCACAATGATGTTGGACCGGGAAACCCCGGCCGCTTCGGCCCGTCGCACGGCGTCCGAGAGAAAGGATTTGATCTCTCCAATGAGGTCATCGTAGTGTGGGTTCTTCTGCATCATTTTCGGGGTTCCCTTCATGTGCATCAAAATGAGAGGGGCGCCGGTTCGAGCCGCCACTTCGGCAATGCCCGGATCGGCGCGGAGGGCCGACACGTCATTGATGATTTCGGCCCCTGCATTCAGAGCGCTCTTGGCGAGGCCCGATTTGGTGGTGTCGATGGAGATGGGAAGGGAGATCCGGGCCGCCAGCCGTTCGATGACCGGCAGTACCCGCCGGGCCTCCTCCGCCTCGGAAACCGGGTCGGAAAAGGGGCGGGTCGATTCCCCGCCGATATCGATGATATCGGCACCGGCTTCGGCCATCCGCTCGCCTTGGGCGACCGCCGCATCCGGGTTGTAAAACCTGCCGCCGTCCGAGAATGAATCCGGGGTGACATTGACGATGCCCATGATCCGGGTCTGCTTTCCGAGCTCCAGTCGACGGCTGTTCCAGGCGAGGGTATAGGTCTTCATGGCGGTTTCGATCTATTTGGTTTTCAAATCCTCCTGCTCGATGATATCAATCCCTTCGTCCGGCGGATTGGACGGGAGCCGAAATCCGGAGGGCCGCATGGAGAGGATCAGTTCATCCAGCTCTTTTCCCAGTACCGTCTCCTTTTCCAGGAGCAGTTCAGACAGCTTATGCAGGATGTCCACATTTTCTTTAAGGACATCTTTGGCTTTTTGATAGGAAATATTGATGAATTTACTGATTTCCCGGTCGATCACCCGGGCGGTTTCTTCCGAGTAATCCCTGTGCTGGGCGATTTCTCGCCCCAGAAAGACCTGCTCTTCGCCTTTGGCATAGGACAGGGGCCCCAACTCCTCGCTCATTCCCCAGGATCGCACCATGCGCACGGCGATGTCGGTGGCCTGTTTGATGTCGTTGGATGCCCCGGTGCTGACGCGATTGAAAATCAACTCTTCGGCGGCCCGGCCGCCGTAAGCCACGGCCAGTTCGCTCTCCAGCTGATCCTTATATCTGAAGTCCCGCTCCTCGGGCAGAAACCAGGTGACCCCGGCGGCCCGTCCCCGGGGAATGATGGTGATTTTGTTGATGGGATGGGTTTCCGGAAGGAACCGGGCCACCAGCGCGTGCCCGCCTTCATGGTAGGCGGTGGTCTTTCGGTCTTCTTCTTTGATGACCTTGGATTTTCGTTCCAGACCCATATAGACCTTGTCCTTGGCCTCTTCGAAATCGGCCATTTCGATGTGTTCCTTGCTCTGTTTGGCCGCGAACAGAGCCGCCTCATTGACCAGGTTTTCAAGGTCCGCACCGGAAAACCCGGGGGTGCCTTTGGCCAGTGTGATCGGCTCCACATCCGGGCCCACCGGAGTCTTTTTCATATGCACCCGCAGGATTTTTTCCCGGCCCACCACATCCGGCAGAGAGACCACCACCTGGCGGTCGAAGCGGCCCGGCCGCATCAGGGCCGGATCAAGGACATCGGGCCGGTTGGTGGCCGATACCAGAATCACCCCTTCGTTGGATTCGAATCCGTCCATCTCTACCAGGAGCTGGTTCAGGGTCTGCTCCCGCTCATCATGCCCGCCGCCGAGACCGGCTCCGCGATGGCGGCCCACGGCATCGATTTCATCGATGAAAATAATGCAGGGGGCGTTTTTTTTGCCCTGTAAAAAAAGATCCCGCACCCGGGAGGCGCCGACGCCCACGAACATTTCCACAAAGTCGGAACCGCTGATGCTGAAAAAAGGAACCCCGGCCTCGCCGGCGATGGCCCGCCCCAGCAGGGTTTTCCCGGTGCCCGGAGGACCCATGAGAAGCACCCCTTTGGGGATTCTGCCGCCCAAACGGGTGAACTTCTTGGGG
Organism: Desulfobacteraceae bacterium; assembly: GCA_041642315.1. Taxonomy (GTDB): domain Bacteria; phylum Desulfobacterota; class Desulfobacteria; order Desulfobacterales; family Desulfococcaceae; genus JAABSQ01. The sequence goes on from JBEPWQ010000011.1 coordinate 27,311, forward strand.
TCCTTCAGGAATTCAACAATTTCCCACAGTTCTTCTTTGGCCTCGTCGATGCCGGCCACGTCTTCGAAAGTCACCTTCTCGGACTGGTCCGACAGGAGCCGGGCCCGGCTTTTGCCGAAGGACATCGCCTTGCCGCCGCCGGACTGCATCTGGCGCATGAAAAAGATCCAGACCCCGATCAACACCATCATGGGAAACCAGGAGACCAGCAAAGACATGTACCAGGGGGATTCAGCCGGCGGTTTTGCCCGAATAATGATCCCTTTCTGTTCCAGCCGCCGGACCAGATCGGCGTCTCTGGGGGCAAATACCTTGAATCGTTTGTTATTCCGGTCGTTGACGATCAATTCCTGGCCCTGAATGGTGACCTCGGAAATCTCGCCGGCCTCGACCATGTTCAGGAATTCGGTATAGCTGACGCTGGTATCCGCTAGATTCTGCTGACTGAAAAGGTTGTACAGCATGATCATCATCAGGGTGATAACCAGCCATAAAGCCAGATTTTTATAGAAAGGGTTCAAGAAATATTACCTCCTGGAAAGATGAAAAGAAATACAAGGATATATTTTAACCATTCTTGCCGTTTAGGCAAGGAAAAGTTCCGCCTTCAGCACCCTTTGCGTATCAGCGGTCACTTTGGCGAATTCGTCGGTTCGGTGGCCCATGACCCATAGGATCTTCTCTCCATACAGCAGCAGGGGAAGCCGAGTGCGTTCCCCTGCCGGCACTTTGTGGTCGAGAAACCATTTTCTAACCTTCTGGGTTCCGGTCATCCCCAGGGGCGTAAACCGGTCCCCGGAACGAATATTCCGCACATGGAGCGGAAACTCAATCCTGCCCATATCAAAAAAAGCGGTAAATTGTCCAGCGTTCTCGAAATTCGGATGCATATTCTCCGGCATCAGCGACAATCGGAGTCGAAGCCCGTATTCCGGAAAATGAAACATCCCCACCCCTGGAATATTCCGGTCGAATTCGGGGGCCTTTTCCTCCGGGGGGGGTGAAATAGAGGGCTCCGTCTCCTGTGAAATTCGGAGCGTGTCGTCCGCCATATCGACCCGAATCCCGTCGGCCAGATCCAGTCGGCGGCCGTGAGACCGATGGCCCAGAATATGGCAGGCTTCCTCAATATGGCCGAAGGCAATCCGTCGCAAATCTCCCTTGACCCGCTCGATTCCCATTCGAATGACCCGTCGGCGGGGAGCCGCCGGCAGGGTTCGCAGGGCCGGGGCTGACAGGCGGACTTCTCCCTTTTCCTTTCGCAGTAAACACTGCTCATACAGGGGGGCGATCATTCCCTCGATCCATGCTTCTTCCTCCCGGAAAAGTTCCGCCAGTCGGTTCAGGTTACTTGAGATATTCGGATTATAGTTTCTTTTCAATTTGGGGATCAGTTCATGGCGGATTCGATTTCTCAGAAAGCGGATGTCGGTGTTGGTTTCATCGGTTCGGTATGCCACCCCCTCCGCTTCCAGGTACTTCAGGATTTCGGATCGTGTCAGCCCGATCAGGGGCCGCACATACCGGCCTTCCCGGAGCGGGGCAATGCCTGAAAGCCCGGTTTTGCCGCTCCCTCGCAGCAGTCCCATCAGGACCTGTTCGGCATTGTCGTCGGCTTGATGGCCAAGGGCGGTCTTGTCATAATGGTGCTTTCTGCAGGTCCGGTCAAAAAAATCATAGCGCACCCGGCGGGCCGCATCTTCCTGGGAAAGCCGGTGTGTGCGCCGATAGGCCGCCACATTGCCGGCCGCTGAATGGCAGGGGATATCCAGGGCTCGGGCCAGGTCTTCCACAAACCGGGCATCCGTCAGCGCATTTTCCCCCCGCAGTCGATGGTTTAAATGGGCGATCCCCAAGTGAATGGAAAAATGGGATGCCAGCCGGTGAAGCATATGGACCAGGGCTACGGAATCGGGCCCTCCCGATACTCCGCAGAGGACTTTGTCCCCCTGCTCAAACATGCGGTATTGATGAACAGCGCGGATGACTCTGTGCCGAATGCGTCGGCTGATCGGGTTGCTGGATGTCGACATGAATGAATGGTCTGATTTTTTTCCTTGAAAAGTAAATCTAAACACTTATAATAGACATCTGGTTGTGCTAGGCGGGGAGCTAGCGGTGCCCTGCACCCGAAATCCGCTTATGCGGGGCTGAATCCCCCCTTGAGGATATCGCCCTGAAGGGGTGTCATTCTGAACGGCCGCCGCGCAACAGACGATCACGAACCTTGTCAGGTCCGGAAGGAAGCAGCAATAAGTGAACCCGTCTGTGTCGCGGATCGATCCCGTTCAGTCCGTGACATCGCGGATGGGTCGTATTCGAGAGGGGGTGCACAACCATCCCTTTCCCCTTCCATTTCGTACGACCAAACCCCTGGGGAGTTTTTGGCTGAATCCTCACACATCGAAACTCAATTCTTCGGGCCATTCCCGATCATGTCCGTCCATAGGGCCTTTTTTGCAGGCATCGATCACCGCCCGTCCTTCCCTGAAGCGGATATCCCGACCCGGGTCGACATTGTTGAAGACTTTCCACAGCAATAATGAACCGTCCTTCAAATCGATGTCCCGGTCGAAGAGGATGAAGATGTTGAACATCTCCAATTCCGCCAGATTGAACAGGGCCTCTGTATGCTCTTGTCCGCCCCGGCCTTCTGATTTTTCCACCGTGAGGGCCAGTACCCGGTTTGCGGTATCTTCCCGAGAGGACACCTCGGGGAACAGATATCGAAAACCGGTGGCGCCGGTCAGGTGGACATGGATGATGCGTTCCAATTTCTCCGAGTATGGCGGGGTCTTCAATGCCGCTCTGGTTTGCCGGGGCGGTTCCCCGGAAAACCGGGTGGTGAGATCGATGCCGATTTTGTTCCCGAAATTGGGAAAAGGGGAGGAGTGGTCCAGCACATCCAGAATTCCCTTAGAAAGGGTAATGTCCGATTCGACATCCAGTTTGGAGACCAGTTCCCGAAGCAGCGTCTCCGGATCACCGGGATCGATGTGCCGGTCCACCACCGTAATGGCTTTGCAGAAGCTCATCTGACCCTGCCCCCAGAGACCGCTCATGATCTTCTGGGCATGACCGGGATATTCTTTTTGAATGGAGACTACCACGATATTGTGGAACACCCCCTCCCATGGGAACCAGTAATCCCGAATCTCAGGAATCACCGCCTGCAGCATGGGCAGAAAGATCCGTTCGGTGGCTTTGGCCATGTAACAGTCTTCCATGGGCGGCCGTCCGACCAAGGTGGCATTGTAAATCGGCTTTCGGCGATGGGTGATCGCGGTGACATGGAAGACCGGATAATCGTCGGCCAATGAATAATAGCCGGTATGGTCCCCGAAAGGCCCTTCCCGCCGCAGTTCTTCCGGGTCGACATAGCCTTCCAGCACGAACTCGGCCTCGGCCGGCACCTCCAGATCCACCGTGACGCATTTGGCCATGACCACCGGTTTTTTTCGAAGGAAACCGGCCAGCATCATTTCATCCACCCCTCTCGGCATCGGGGCGGTGGCCGCGTAGATGGTGGCCGGGTCCGCGCCGACCGCCACCGCCACCGGCATCCGTTTGCCGGCCTCCCGGTATTCATTGAAATAGTGGGAGCCGTCCTTGTGGATGTGCCAGTGCATGCCGGTGGTGTTTTTGTCAAACACCTGAAGCCGGTACATACCCACATTCCGCTTTCCGGTTTTCAGGCTGCGGGTCACCACCAGGGGAAGGGTGATAAAGGGGCCGGCATCATGGGGCCAGCACTGGAGCACCGGCAACCGGGTGAGATCGACCCGGTCTCCGGTCATCACCACCTCCTGGCAGGGAGGGCGCTTGCCTTTGAACGACCGGGGAAAATACCGGGCCAGGCCGATGGCCATCGGCACTACGTTCAGGGCCTCTTTCAAGGATTTGGGCGGGTTGAATTCGATATACTCCCGGATCCGGTCGGCCGGTTCATCCAGATGGCTGACCTCTAGTGCCATGCAGATTCGTTTTTCGCTGCCGAAGATATTGGTGGCCACCGGAAAGTCCGATCCTTTGACACTTTGAAAAAGAAGCGCCTTGCCCCCGCCCGGGCTTTTGGATTCCCGGTCGGTGTATCGGCTGATCTCGATGCAGGGGGATACCGGTTCTTGAATGTGTCTGACCTCTCCGGCCCGTTCCAGGGCGTCGATAAATGCTTTGAGATTTTTATACGCCATCGGATTCTCCCCATCGTCGAATCAGGTCGTTGTCGATATCCAACTGGTCCAGGGTTCGGGCGATGGTGGCGTCCACGATTTCCATCACCGTTTGCGGCCGGTTGTAAAATCCCGGACACGGCGGCATGATCGTGGCCCCGGCCCGGGCGGCCCGAGTCATGTTCTCCAGATGAACCAGGCTCAGGGGGGTTTCCCGGGTCAGCAGTACCAGTGGCCGGCGCTCCTTCAGGGTGACATCGGCGGCCCGAAGGATCAGATCGTCCGCCAGACCCGCTGCAACGGCGCCGAGGGTTTTCATGGAACAGGGGGCGATGATCATCCCGTCATGGCGGAAAGATCCGCTGGCCGGAGGTGCGAAAAGATTCTCCGGATCATAGGAAATCAGCCGAGCCTCTGAGTGAAAATCCGTTCCCTGGGTTTCGAGGAAAAATTCCAAGGAGCCGCCGTCGTATTCGGTTTCATGTCGAAGCACCTGTTCTCCGGCCCGGGAAACCGAGAGCAATACCTCGATAGGTCTTTCCA
>JBEPWQ010000012.1:0-29912 GCA_041642315.1 Desulfobacteraceae bacterium
CCGGAACTCGATTCGGCCGGGGTGGTGGATGCCGGGGCTCTGGGGATGTTTCTACTGATGGAGGGTTTTTTTGAATCCCTGGTCGGGGACGAGTGGCTGTTCGTTCCCCTGTCCCGGCGCTTTCCGGACCGGCTTCAAATCTCTCCCGGTTTTCAGAGTCGGGGCCGGTCGGGCCACTGTGTCGAGGCCCTCCTCCATCTGGATGAGAAAACCGCGGATGCCGACCCGCAGATCGCCGCGCTGGGCGACAGCGTGGTGGTAACCCCGGACCGAGGATATGTCAAAGTCCACTTTCATACTTCGGATCGGGCCGCCGCCCGAACCCGAATGGAATCCCTGGGTCGACTGGTGGACTGGTCGGAGGAGGCTTTGAGAGATGACGCGGGGCCCGAAATCCTCCACGGCGCGACCGGTCCCATTCACCTCATGAGCGATGCCGCCGGGTCTCTGACCCGCTCGGATGCCCGCCGCCTCGGCATTACCCTGCTGGACAGCTATCTTCTGGTGGGAGAAAAAAATCTTCCCGAAAGCCATTTTTCGCCGGAAGAGGTCTATTCAGCCATGCGGAACGGGGTTCGGGTTTCCACTTCCCAGGCCTCGATCTTTGAGCGGGGCCAGCATTACCAGAGTATCATGAGCCGCCATGATCGGGTTCTTTATCTCTGTGTAGGATCGGTCTATACCGGTAATTATGAGGCGGCCGTCACCTGGAAGAAGAACCATGACCCTGGAAACCGGTTCAAGGTCATCGATACCGGTGCGGCCTCGGGCCGTCTGGCCGCCGTCGTGTTCGCCACGGCGCGCTTTTCCAAAGAATCGAATGATTCCGAGGCGGTGAATCGATTTGCAAGATCCATCCTCCCCCGCTGCGAGGAGTACCTGTTCCTGGACCGGCTTCATTACCTGGCGGCCGGCGGACGGCTCTCCAAAACCGGGGCCTTTTTCGGCGACATGCTCCACCTGAAGCCGGTGATCACCCCCACCCCCTACGGAGCCAAAAAAATCGGCATGGTCCGGGACAGAAAGGCGCAGCTGGAATTCGCCCTGAATAAACTGAACCAGGCCCTGAGAGATACCCCCCCCGGTCTGATCCTGCTCGAATATTCCGACAACCGGGAATGGGTCGAGACCGAAGCTCGGGAAACCATCGGCCGCCGCTGCCCCGGATCGGCGATTCGAACCATACCGCTCTCCCTCACCTCCGGAGCTCATATGGGTCCGGGCACCTGGGGGATGGCTTTCTGCCGGGAACGGAACCTCCAAACCCTGCCATCCTGATCAAGGCCCCGAAGATTCGGTTTTCTCCTCAGCCCGATACAGTTCCGCCGCCGCCGATTCCATCCCCTCTATCGATTTCAGCCTTCGGGCGATTCGAATACGATCGGCGGTGTTGTGAATGTAATACTTTGCATCCGCCGCCACCGCCTGAGCCTGGTGCAGGAGGGCCTTCTGGTGCGCCTTTCGGGAAGCCGAATGAAGAAGGCTTTGAATCATCTGCAGCAGCCGGTGAATGATAACCGGGTCGTGCTTGCCGTACGCCCGGATTTCAGCAAAACAAAAATAGACGAGGTCCTCGAAGGAAAGGGTTACAAAACTTACCCGGAGGCGATTTTCTTGATCATACAAGGCCTTGTGATCCGGCAACCGCATCCGGATCGCCAGCAGGTCCGTCAGGTAATCCAGTGCATTGACGGCCGTACCCGGGTCGTTGATGCCCGGGCTGAGGGCCTTGGCGGCGATTTCGACGATATGTTTGAACCCGTATAAATAGTTGATTTTCGGCAATTCATTCTTCTGAAAAATCAAACCGCTCGACAATGTTTTGAAGAGATTCGAATCGGCATCCGCTTCGGGCCCGCTGACTCTGATGAGAGGCGTGCCCTTGATCAGGTATCCTCCCAAGGGTTCCAGAATCTGTACCACCCGATCATCCTTTACCAGGGCTTTCAAAAAAAGGTCCTCCTGAATCTGCTGAAAATAACCGGATTCCGGACTATTATAAACCTGCCAAGACCCCGATGTCGGCGTTACCGGCTCTCCGTGATCGGACTGATTTTCGATTTCCTGCGCTAAAACGGACCGGGTGTTCTCGTAAATATCTTCTAGAAGGGTTTCAATCTGGATGGTCCTCGAAATGGTATGGATGAAATACACAAAAAGCGCCAGACAGCCCAGCCCCAGTAGAAATCCGACAAAGAGCGACAGCATCGACACCTGCCGGTCTCCGATGTTCGATCGTATATTGATTAAAATTATAAGGAGATAGATGATGGTGCCCAGGTAAATACCGAGCACCACTTGATTGGATTTTTGGGAAATAAGGCCGGGAAGGATTCGAGGGGAGTAATTGGAGGCGGCCTGGTTCAGCATCACCATGACCATGGAAAAACTGAACACCGTCAGCGAAATCATTCCTCCGGCCATGGTCGACAAAAAACTTCGGGCGGACGCTTCATTTACATCAATCACGTAGCGAAGGTAAGGATCGATCAACCGGCCGACCCGAGTGGTATCCAGAAACATCATCACCAGGGCCAGACCAAAAAGCGCGGCGGTGATCAGGGTCGGATAAAAGGCGATGCTCTGGATGATCTGCAGATAGATGACCCGGGCGCGCTTGACGAGCTGTTTCATGGCAAAATCCCTGCAAATGGATAAAGGTTGATTTGTGTTATATCCGCTTGAATCCCCTTTCACAATCCTTAAATTAAAGGGTTATGGTATGCTTATAAATGACTTGTGCATCCGCACATTCTTCAATAGGATGGCTTCCGTTTGCGGCAAAGGAATGACCGTTCGGTTGTCTCACCCTAATACAGGGGGTATTCTATGCCTCGTCAGTCTTCGGTTGTTTCGGAACTGAGCCGAAACGCGGTGATTGTCTTAAATACTCAGTCCGGCTTTTTTGAAGGGATGAACTCAGAAGCCCGAAAAAGCGCCCTTCTGCAAAAGCTGTCCACGACATTTCCGGATGCGGAGATCCTGAAGCTGAACCCTGGGGATATCGGTAAAACGATCACCCGGGCGGTGGATCAGGGTAAAAAACTGGTGATCACCGGGGGCGGAGACGGCACCTTGAATGCGGCCGCCAATCTTCTGGCCGATACCCAAACCGCGCTGGCGATATTGCCGATGGGAACCTTCAATTATTTTGCCCGTGATTTGAAGCTGCCCCTCGACCCGGAGACGGCGGTCGATGCGATCGCCGACGGCTTCGCCCTGCGGATGGATTTGGGACAGGTCGAAACGGGGGATTCGAAAAAACAATTCTTTCTTCACAACGCATCCCTCGGGATTCACTCGCTGGCTGTGGAAAAACGAAACGAGTACAAGCGAAACCTCGGCATCAACAAGGCCCTGGGCATCAGCTGGGCGCTGCTGGAGACCATCTGGAAACCGCCCCGCCTGGAGGGGCGCATAGAAAGTCGCGAACGGGCCGAGTTTTTACGCTCCCCATTCGTTTTTATCGGAAACAACACCTATGATACCGACAGTCTGGCCTTTTTAGACCGCAAGTCCCTGACCGACGGACGCCTGACCGTTTTGTATTCACCGCCGATTCCCACCCGGTCGCTTCTGAAACTGGCGGTGTTGAGCCTGATCAAACGCAGTTTTCGAGAAGTGCCTGAAATCGTGCAATTACAGACGGAGGAGGTCACCATTCGAACCCGGAAAAAACACTTGAAGCTGATTATCGACGGCGAATTCATGAAAATTCCCCCGCCGCTGATCTTTCGCATTCATCCGCAAAGCCTGACCATCATCGCCCCGAAAGAGGCCGCATGACCCGACTGGCCCATATTTCAGACCTCCATTTCGGAACGGTAAAGCCGGTGCTGGCCGACGGATTGCTGGCCAGCCTGAATCGGCTTCGACCCGATCTGGTGGTGGTGAGCGGCGATCTTACGCAACGGGCGCGAAGCCGCCAATACCGGGCCGCACGGGAGTACCTGGACAAGATTCCCTTTCCCAAGATCGTGGTGCCGGGAAATCATGATGTGCCCCTATACCATGTCTACAACCGGTTTCTCCATCCGTTGAGAAACTACAAGCGATACATCACCACCGATCTGAGCCCGATGTATCAGGATGACAAGGTCGCCGTGCTGGGCATCAATACGGCCCGGTCTTTCACCCGCAAAGACGGTCGGTTATCGGTTTCCCAAATCCGCCTGATTTACCAGCGCTTCTGCGTTCTGCCCCCGGATGTTTTTCGGATTTTGGTCACCCACCATCCCTTTCTGTCGCCCCCGGGACGCCCCAAGCGGGTGGTCGGCAGGGCGGAAAGGGCCCTTCAATATCTGGAAAAATGCCGTCTGGGCCTGGTCCTCTCGGGGCATTATCACAGGAGCTACGCAGAAGGCTCCCATGCAGCCTATCGTGCGCTCCAGAGTTCGGTTCTGGTGGTTCAGGCCGGCACCGCCACATCTAGGCGGGTCCGAAAAGAGCGGAATGCCTTCAACTTTATTCAAAGGACCGAGGGAAAAGTGGAATTGGATGTACACATGTGGAACGGCGAAACCTTTGAACCGGCAAGGCGTGAGATATTTCGACGCAACAGCGATAACCGATGGGAAAAACAACTGGACAAAGAAATTCACGGCAGCATATGGCGAACAGGAGACGTGTATTCATGAAAGATAACTGGAAACGGCTCGCCGCAATCATTATGCTCATGGGTGTCCTCGTACTTCTGTCCGGTTGCTACCGGACCGGTCGGGCCATCGGGGAATCCCTTCGGGAAGTGGAAGCGAAGATGGATCGGTTTCAAGAGGGGTACCAAGACGGGCGGTACGGCCATTTCGAGGGGCCGCATCCCTTCGATGTCCTCGAGAAACCGAAACCCGGCTTGAGATCCGGGCCTATGCCTGATACACTGGGCAGTGAGGAACCGGGGTTTCCTCCGATTCCCGAACCCTTTGAAGAAGATATCGAAGAACCGATCGTGCCGGATATTCCGAGAGAACCATGACCGCTTATTTTATTCGCCGTTTTCTGCTGATCATTCCGACATTTATCGGAATCACCATTTTGGTGTTCACCATCACCCGGTTCGTGCCCGGAGGACCCATCGAGCGGATCATCCTTCAGGCCCAGCAGATGCAGAATACCATGGGGGCAGGTCCGTCCGGAATGGCCGGCGAAGAACGCTCCCAACCCCTTTCGGAATCCCAGATTCAACAGCTCAAAGAATACTACGGCTTCGACAAACCGGTTCTGGTGAGCTACCTGGATTGGCTGGGGAAGGTGCTCACCGGTGATCTGGGCACCTCCACCCGGTATTACGACCCGGTCTGGGACATGATCAAAAGCCGCATTCCCATCTCCCTTTATTTCGGAATTCTCACCATGATCCTGACCTACGGGGTCTGCATCCCCCTGGGGCTGGCCAAGGCGATTCGGCATAAGAGCGCATTCGACAACGCCAGTTCGGTGATCGTCTTTATCGGGTATGCCATCCCGGGGTGGGTGGCCGGGGTGCTGATGCTGATTCTGTTCGCTTCCCGGTGGGAGATTTTTCCCCTGGGCGGGCTCACCAGCGACATGTTTTTTGAATATTCGGCATGGGAAAAGGCGGTGGATATTCTCTGGCACACGGCATTGCCGCTCACCGCCTACATGATCGGTTCCTTCACCGTCATGACCTTTCTCATGAAAAACACCGTCATGGACAATCTCGCTTCGGATTACGTGCGCACCGCCATCGCAAAAGGGCTTCCGTTTAAAAAGGCGGTCTTCCACCATGCCCTGCGCAACAGCCTGATTCCCATCGCCACCCATTTCGGCAACAACATCTCCATCATTCTGACCGGATCATTTCTCATCGAAAAGGTGTTCAATATCAACGGCATGGGATTGCTCGGTTATGAATCGATTCTGGACCGGGATTATCCGGTGGTCATGGGAATTCTGGTAATTTCTTCTCTGCTGTTGATGATCGGAAACATTCTGTCGGATATCTGTGTGGCCATCGTCGATCCGAGGGTACAATTCAAATGAAACTGTTTCAAAACATGAACCCGCTCACCCTGCGTAAACTGCGCCGGTTCAGATCCATCCGCCGAGGGTATTACTCCTTTCTTATTTTCGCCTTGTTGCTCCTGATCTCCCTGTCTGCGGAACTGCTGGTCAACAGCCGGGCTTTGATCGTGCATTACAACGGCGAGTATTTTTTCCCCACCTATGGAGACATGATACCGGGGGCCGTTTTCGGACTCGATTATGCCTATGAAACCAACTACCGTCAGCTCAAGGAGAGGTTTCGAACCGAAGGCGAAGGCAACTGGGTCCTACTGCCGCCGGTGCCCTATAATGCCTATGAAAACGATCTTCAGGAAAATGCCTGGCCCCCCTTTCCGCCCTCTTTTGAAGACCGTCACTATCTGGGCACCGATGTCGTGGGCCGGGATGTCGTGGCCCGCCTGGTATATGGTTTTCGCATCGCCATTTTTTTTTCCCTGGGCCTGCTGCTGGCCAACTACACCATCGGGGTGTCCATCGGCTGCACCATGGGGTATTTGGGCGGAAAATTCGACCTTTTCTTTCAGCGGATCATCGAAATCTGGTCCAATGTTCCATTTCTGTATGTCATCATCATCATCTCCTCCATCGTGGTGCCCAATTTCTGGCTTCTGATCCTGATCATGGCCTTTTTCGGCTGGATCAACATTACCTGGACCATGCGAACGATTACCTACAAGGAAAAGGCCCGGGAGTACGCCCTGGCGGCCAAGGCCCTGGGCGCCTCCAACATGCGGGTGATCTTTAATCACATCATTCCCAATACGGTGGCCATTATCGTCACCTTCGCGCCGTTTTCCGTTTCCAGCGGCATCGTGGCCCTCACCTCCCTTGACTACCTGGGCTTCGGGCTGCCGCCGCCCACCCCGAGCTGGGGCGAACTTCTGCAGCAGGGATGGGCCAACATGTGGGCCTGGTGGATCGCCGGTTCGGTCATCCTGGCCATGATCGTCACCCTGCTCACGGTGACCTTTATCGGCGAAGCGGTGCGGGAGGCATTCGATCCCAAACTGCACACCGTCTATGAATAAGCGGCGTGAAAAACCGGAAATCCTGCTTATATTCTTGACTGCAACGTATTGGATTGAATCTGTAATCCGTGAAACCTGCATCAACGGAAAGGATAGGTAATGCGTATACGATATTTCCCGGCTCTGACGGCCGTTTTTTTTCTCCTTTTGACCGCGGTACCCGCGCTCGGGGCTTCTCCGGAACTGCCGGAAGAAATCGAATGGCTCACCAACACCGATGACCCGGTTTTCGCTTCTCCGGAGGCCCAAAAAGGCGGCATGTACAACACCGCGATTCTAAGTTTTCCCCTCACCTTTCGAACGGTGGGGCCCGATTCCAATTCGAGTTTTCGAAGCGCCATTCTGGGCAACCAGCTGGGCCTGATCGGGATTCACCCCAACACCGAGAACATTATCCCGGAGCTGGCCACCCACTGGGCATTCGGCAAAGACAAGAAGACCATGTACTTCAAACTCAACCCGGACGCCCGCTGGTCCGACGGTCATCCGGTAACGGCCGATGATTTCGCCTACACCCTGGAGTTCATGCGCTCGGAGCATATCATCGCACCCTGGTACAACGACTACTACACCAAAGAGATCGACAAGGTCATCGTCTATGGCGACCATACCCTGGCGGTGGTCGGCACCAAGGCGGTACCCGATCTGCACCTGAAGATTCCCATCGGCCCCACCCCCCGGCATTTTTACGGGAAGCTGGATGAAAATTTTGTTCAGAAATACAACTGGAAAATCGTGCCCAACACCGGTGCGTACCAGATCGCGGATTTCAAAAAGGGCCGCCATGTCATATTCAAGCGGAAGGAGGACTGGTGGGCCCGGGATCTGAAGTATTTTCAAAATCGGTTCAACGTCGATTACGTCAAGTACACGGTGGTTCGGGATTTCAATCTCATGTGGGAGCATTTCAAACGGGGCAAGATGGATACCTTCCCCATGACCATCCCCCAGTACTGGCACGTCAAATCCAATATCCGGGAGGTCGGGAAGGGCTATATCCACCGGATCTGGTTCTTCAACAACACGCAGCAGTCTGCCCAGGGCCTGTGGCTCAACCAGGCCAAGGAGATATTCAAAGATCAAAACGTTCGGTATGCCTTCGCCCACGCCATGAACATCGAAAAGGTGATCGAACAGGTGCTGCGGGGGGATTATTATCGCCTCGAAAACGGATATGTGGGATACGGCCGGTATTCCAATACGCAGATTCGGGCCCGGCGGTTCGACCTGAAGAAAGTCAAACAGTACATGACCGCAGCGGGATGGGAGCGGGGCTCGGACGGCATCTGGGAAAAGAACGGCCTGCGCTTTTCGGTGGAGGTGACCTACAATAATGAGGAGCACACGCCTCGTCTGGTGGTACTCAAGGAAGAGGCCAAAAAGGCGGGTGTCGAGCTGCGGCTTCAGAAGCTGGACCCCTCGGCCGCCTACAAGAAGGTGATGGAAAAAAAGCATAGTGTGGCCTGGATGGGATGGTCCACCTCCCTGCGCCCGCGTTTCTGGGAGCATTACCATTCGGCCAATGCATTCAAGCCCCAGACCAACAACATCACCAATACGGCCGATCCCGAACTGGATCCGATGATCATCGCCTACCGCAATTCTCTGGATGAAGAAGAACGGATTCGGCTCTCCATCGAAATGCAGGAAAAGATCCATCAGATCGGCCCCTTTGTGCCCACCTTTATGGTGCCCTACGTGCGCCATGCCTACTGGCGGTGGTGGCGTCTGCCGGATCCTCCCGGAACCCGGCACAGCAGCGATCTCTTTCTGCCGTTTGACAGCGCCACCGGCGGACTCTTCTGGTATGACGAGGCTCTTCACGAGGAGACCGAAGAAGCCATGAAACGCGGCAGACCGCTGGAGCCGGTCACCATCGTGGACAAAACCTATATGATGCCGTTCCTGAGATAGGGCCTTCGACGCCCGAATGGACGTGGGAAATGCGACCTTGAAACCGATTTTAGAAGTCAACAACCTGGTGACCGCCTTCGACACCGAAGAGGGACAGATACGGGCGGTGGACGACGTCAGCTTTTCGGTGCCTGCGGGCGGCACCCTGGGGGTGGTGGGCGAATCGGGATGCGGCAAGAGCGTAACCGCCCTGTCGGTGATGCGGCTTCTGCCCAAGCCGATGGGCCGGATCCTGTCCGGGGAGATCCGGTTCGACGGCGTCGATATCGCCCACCTGCCGGCCGAGGAGATGCCCGCTGTGCGGGGCAACCGGATTTCCATGATTTTTCAGGAACCGATGACCGCCCTCAATCCGGTCCACAGAATCGGCAAACAGCTTCGGGAGGTGTTCCGGCTCCACTTCCCGGATATGAAAGACGCGGAGATTCAGCGATCAGCCCTGGAGATGCTCAAAAAGGTGGGCATTCCCGAACCCGAGCAGCGGATGGGGGAGTATTCCCATCAGATCTCCGGAGGCATGCGCCAGCGGATCATGATCGCCATGGCCCTGGCCTGCAAACCGGAGATCCTGATCGCCGATGAACCGACCACCGCCCTGGACGTCACCATTCAGGCCCAGATTCTGACCCTGATCAAGAACCTTCAGGAAGAGACCGGAATGTCGGTGATCTTCATCACCCATGATCTGGGCGTCATTGCCGAGGTCAGCGATTCGGTAGTGGTGATGTACGCGGGCAAAGTGGCCGAAGCCGCACCGGTGACCGAATTGTTTCGGAATCCCCGGCACCCCTACACCCAGGGGCTTCTATCCGCCATTCCCCGCCTGGAGACGCCGCGCAAAACCCGCCTCAACATCATCAAGGGAATCGTGCCGAGCCTCTATGATCTGCCTCAGGGGTGCCGGTTTCAGAACCGCTGTCCCTTTGCCCAGCCGGTCTGCAAAGAACAGCCGCCTCTGTACGAAGTGACTCCCGACCATGTCTCGGCCTGCCATTTCTGGGGCGAACTGCCGGAATTCGAAAAACCCCATGAGATCTCCGCCTTCAAGCCGGAATCCGAGGTCAAGGCCGGTGAAGCCGCGCCGGATACCGCCTCTTCGCCGCCTTCTTCTGAAAACATCGCCCTGGAAGTCGCCGATTTGAAAATGCACTTTCCCGTTCACGGCGGCATTTTTCTGCGCCGGGTGGCCACCGTATTCGCCGTGGACGGGGTGTCGTTCAAGATTCGGGCGGGCCGGACCCTGGGACTGGTCGGCGAATCCGGGTGCGGAAAGACCACGGTGGGCCGGTGTATCATCCGGCTCTATGACCCCACCGATGGTCAAATCCTCTTCGACGGCCGGGATCTCTGCCGTCTGGACCGAAAGAAGCTTCAGGCGGTGCGGCGGGATATTCAAATGATTTTTCAGGACCCGTTCGAGTCCCTCAATTCACGAAAGACGGTGGCCGGCATTGTGGGAGAACCCTTTGTGATACACGGGATCGGCACCCCGGATGAACGGCGGGGCCGGGTGAAGGCCCTGCTTGCTCGGGTGGGATTGCCCGAAAACGTTCTGACCCGGTTTCCCCATGAGTTCAGCGGGGGCCAGCGGCAGCGCATCGGGGTGGCCCGCGCTCTGGCCCTGAACCCGCGGCTGATCGTGGCGGATGAACCGGTCTCGGCCCTGGATGTCTCGATTCAGTCTCAGATTCTCAATCTGCTCCTGGATCTTCAGCGGGAGATGGGGCTCACCTACCTGTTCATTTCCCACGATCTGTCGGTGGTCAAACACATTTCCGACCATATCGCAGTCATGTATCTGGGCGTGATCGTCGAGTATACCGATGCGGATACCATTTATGACAAACCGATTCATCCTTATACGCGCGCCCTCATCTCGGCCATTCCGGTTCCCGATCCCGAGGCAAAACGAGAGCCTCAGATTCTGAAAGGGGATGTGCCTTCGCCGGTCAATCCGCCGTCGGGGTGTCGATTCAGAACCCGATGCCCCATCGCCGTCGACCGATGCATTCATGAGGTGCCACCCCTGCGGCCTGCGCCGGGCACCCGGGGCGACGAACATCTGGTGGCCTGTCACCGGGCGGAGTATGTGGTGGATGAACTGATGCAGGAAAGATAAGGGAGGTCGAAAATCTGGAATGGAAGCAGACCCACCCGACAAATCGGAGCATCTGTATTATCCCTTTGCCGTTCGAGTCCTGATCACCGTTGGAATCAGCGGTACCTTTGTATTGCTGATTCTCTTGATCTGGCGATCCACTACCGTTTTGCTGCTGATTTTCGCCGGATTTCTGCTCAGCATCATTCTTCGGTGGCTGCAAACCCAGATCAGCCGATTTGCCCGGATACCCCACGGCCTGGCACTTGTTTTATCTCTAAGCCTCTTTTTCTTGTTGCTGGGTCTGTTCGGTATGTATTTCGGCCCGCTTATAAAAGAGCAGGTTGTCGATCTCTATCGCCGAATTCCCGAATATTTTTCGGATTTAAAATATTACCTGGAACAATTCAGCTGGGGCAAAGAGGTGCTCGAACAGGCTGAAGCACCTGAAGCGCTGATCAGCGCCAAAAACCTGCAGGAGACCGAATTGTTGAGCCGGATCATCGGGGTTTTTTCCACGACCTTCGGCGCCATTTCCGGGGTGCTGTTCATTCTGGTCATCGGCGTCTATCTGGCCGCCCAGCCGGGTATCTATCTGAAAGGTATTCTTCGCCTGATTCCGCTGAACAGTCGTCCCAGAGCGATTGAGGTTTTTCATAACCTGTCCACCGCTATTCGCGGGTGGCTGTTGGGGCAACTGTTTTCAATGTCGATTCTGGGCACCATCGTCGGTTCGGGATTATGGTTGTTGGGCCTTCCCAATGCCCTGGCGTTGGGGCTGTTCGCCGCATTGATGACCTTCATCCCCAATTTGGGTCCTGTGCTGGCCTTTATTCCCGCGATTCTGGTCGCCTTATCTCAAGGGATATGGACGGCCGTTTATGTCAGTCTATTTTATGTCTTTGTTCAAAATGTGGAGGGATATTTTCTCACCCCCAAGATCCAGGAGAAAATTATTTCCGTACCGGCGGTGCTTATTCTTTCGGTGCAGATTCTGCTGTTCAACATCATCGGTTTTCTGGGGATTCTTTTGGCCATGCCCTTGTTGGCCTGCACGATGGTGCTGATTCAGATGCTTTACGTCGAAGATGTTCTGGGGGATCGACTAGATGAACCTGTTCTGAATAAGAAGATCAGACAATCTCCCATCGAGAGATGATCCCGACTGCCCTTCCGCATCGATTTACCTCAGGCGGTTGCTGAAACATCATCAGGCCGCCTCCGCCCCCGCCTTCCGCTTACGATCATAGTAAACGTAAGCGATAAAGCCGATAAGACTGACAATGCTGACCGCGATCAGGCCGCCCTTCATTCGATCGGTGTCTTCACCGAAATATGCGAAAAGAAGCGACAGCGGAAGAATTCCGGCCATGGTGGCGCCGATGAATTTCCAGTATCCCATTTTCAGCAGCCCGCCCACAAAACTGATGGCATCGTTGGAGAACAGGGGCGACAGCCGGGTGATGACCACCACCCAGAAGCCGTAGTTGTCCGCATAGTATTTGAGTGTCTCCTGTTTATCCGAGCCGATCAGTTTTTCCACAAGAACGGGACTTAAAAACCGGCCGATGAAATAACCGATACTGGAAGCCAGATAGATGGATACCAGAATCAGCAGGACCCCCCAAAGAGGACCGTAAGCCAGAATGGACACCAGCATCAACATCCAGGAGGGGATCACGACCAGAAACATCTGCGCCGTCATTCCGCCAATGATGATGATCGGCCCCCAAATCCCGATCTTCTCTACCCACCCCTTGACCCTTGCATCATCCCCCGAGGTGAGGATTCGGTAGGATTCATTGATGAAGTCATGTAAATCGGGCACCATAAAATACAAGGCCACCAGCATGGAAATCAGATAAAGCCCGACAATCAGGGGGCCTTTACTTCCTTTTACGTATATATCTTCATCACTCATGAGCAATTCCTATGGGTTTTGTATTCTCAAGACAGGCAGAAATTTACGGCTACAAAAGAATTATGGAATACTTCAAATGCTATTGGAATACCGGGTTACCTGTATTTTTCTCCGTGTCTTTTCAAGGGTGCTACAAACCATTGGGGATTACAATCGGCTTAGAAAATATCATTTTGGCGTGTCCGATCAGGGTGGCTCAAATCGACTCTGAATCGTCTTTGTATAATGGAAAAATAAGGGTGATTGGGAAGAAAATACCTTATTTACCCGATTGTTTTTCTCCCTTTTCCCATCCATAGTTTCCTTACTTTCTAAAATTGACCGGAAAGGGTATGGCTTTCCCCCTTGATCAAGTAAGAAGCAGGATTTTTGGATTTTCTGATGAAAGGTCGCCTACAAGAGGTTTATATGGGAGATTTACCCGCTCAATGGACATCCCGGGGCAATCAAGTGGTGCTCATTAAGGATGGTGATGCCATGTTCAGGGCGATTTGGGACGCCATCCAGAAGGCGAAAAAACGGGTATGGATCGAGGTGTATATTTTTAAAGCCGATTCCATCGGCAAAAAGACCCTTGAGGCGTTAAAACGGGCCGCCGAAAGGGATTGTGACGTAATACTGATCTATGATCGATTCGGCTCACTGCCGCTGAGCGATCGTTTTTTTGATCCCCTGCGGAATTCCGGTGCCGAGGTGATTCCTTACAATCCGATCCTTCCCCGTGGTAAAATTGGACAGCGGATGGGCTCCATCTTTAAACGGGACCATCGAAAAATCATCATTATCGATGATGATGTAGGCTTCTCGGGCGGAATGAACGTCAGCCGAAAATATGCCGGCCGGGAGTTGGGGAATGGATTCTATGAGGATTCCATGCTTCGAATCAATGGCCCGGCCGTGCGGCACCTTTCAGCCGTCTTTCTGGAATCCCTGCAAAAGACGATCCGCCAGGCCCGTGAACTGCCTTCGGATATTCCACCCCATCCGAATGGAAAGATGGTGCAAGTCCTCAGGCTCAATGCACCCGAAGGCTTAAAGACGCTGAGTATTGCTTTGTCTCAAGCGATCGAGAGCGCAAAACAAACCTGCTATTTAGTCAGCGCCTATTTCGTTCCTCCGAGCTGGTTTCAAAAGGCCCTGATACGGGCATCCGGACGGGGCGTAGATGTAAAAATCCTGACAGCCGGTCGTTCGGATGTTCCCGCCGCAAAAATCGCCGGACGCCATTTTTATGGTGAACTGCTGCGCAGCGGGATTCGCGTGTATGAGCTTCAATCACCGGTACTGCATTCCAAATTCTTCACCATCGACTCGGTTTACAGTTCCGTAGGATCCTACAATATCGATCACTGGTCCAGACGCCACAATCTGGAGATCAATATTGCCGCAGAAGATTCGACCCTGGCCGAAAAGCTCGAAAGAAGCTTCTTCGAAAGCCTGGAAAGATCCGAAGAAATCTTATTGCGCCAATGGGAACAGCGCCCTTTTTTCAGACGCATTATGGAAGGCCTGCTTTACCATCTTTCAGGTGTTTAGAAAATGAAATGCCACACCTGACGCCTACCCCCCTTTCAGGACATCGATCATGGTAAACACCCGGCCCTGTGCGCCCCGGCCCACCTGGTCCGCCAGAAAATCGACCGCATCCAGGGTGCCCCGGACGTAAATCTTTCGGCCGTTGACGTTGTGGGTAAAAGAGAAGGTGGTGGTCGAATCCGGTGAGGTCAAGGTGTAGGTGTGCCAGGCATGGCCGGAAAGAAATTCCTCCGGAACTCCCCATTCGTTTTTTTGGATGTCCGGATTCCGTTCCTTGAAGATCGCTTCCTCGGTGAAGTCACAGCCCAGGCGATTGAAATAGGTGACCATGGCCTTGGCCGTACCGCTGGTATCGGCCTTGCCCTGCTGATGGCTTTCCCGTATCTCCAGGGAATACCCTGCAAACAGGCCCGGAAAATTTTCCGCGGCATAGGCCATCATGGCCTGGAATCCGACGATCTGCTTGGCCATATTGGGGGCGATGACCGCCGGAATACTCGCGGCCCGAACAGTGGCATTCAGCCGTTCCCGGTCCCCCCCGGTGGTGCCCATGACGAAGGGAATCCGGTGGCGGCAGTAGAAGTCGGCATTGGGATTCACGGCCGAGGGATGGGTGAAATCAATGCCGATGAGAGGATCGTGGGCCGCCTGGATGTCTTTGATGACCCCTTCCCGGTGCTCGGGTCGAATCAGTTGAATCTTGAAATCATCGATGGAATACGCCCCGGTTTCGATTTCGGGCCCGGTCAGAGAATAGGGAACCAAGGTATACCGGCTTTCCTCCAGTAGATGGGTGGCGACCTGAATCGATACATTGCCGGGAATTCCGTTGACCATGACACTGACCTGATCCATTCGGCCTCCTTTCTCCGGCCCCTCTTGCGCGACCGGGTCTGTATTGATCCAAACCAAAAAAGCCCTGTCACGAAGGCAGGACTTTTTTGGCGTGTTCGAAAAAGGGGAACGGTCTTATTCGTCTTTCCGGCTTTCCGTATCCTCCGGTTCCTCACCGGTGCTCTCTTCCGAGGGGGTCGGCTCCTCCGATTCCGGCCGGGCGGTTTCGGCTTGGGCCGGCGTTTCGGGGGTCGCTTCCCGCGCTTCAGGGGCGATCGTTTCCTCGGGTTCGGGTGCTTCTTCGACCGACGTTTCGGTCTGCGGCGCTTCGGCGGTCGAGGGTGCGCTTTCTACGGAAGTCGGTGGCGGGGTGGCGGTTACCGTCGGTTTGGGTGCGGTTTTCTTCGGCTTGGTGCCGGCACCGGTGGCGCTCACCAGCTCCACCAAAGAAATGGTCGCTGCGTCACCAAAGCGTCGTCCGATTCTAAGAACCCGGGTATAGCCGCCGGAAATCCCGCCGAATCGTTCGGATGCCTCTTCAAAGAGCTTATGGGCCACCGCCTTCTCCCGAATAATGGACAACACCTGTCTCCGGGCATGCAGATCCCCTCGCTTTGCGAGCGTGATCACATGGTCGGCCCAGCCTCGCACCGCCTTGGCCTTGGCTTCGGTGGTTCGAATTCGATCATGTTTGAACAAGGAGGTAACCATATTCCGGAACATGGCGTTCCGGTGGCTGCTGGTCCGACCTAATTTGGCTCCTGCTTTCTGATGTCTCATAGAATCCTACTCCCCTTCTTCCGCCTCTTCTTCGGGCGGTACAAACCCCTCAAGCTTCATACCAAGAGAAAGCCCCATCTCAGACAAAACTTCCTTGATCTCGTTGAGTGATTTACGCCCGAAATTTTTGGTCTTGAGCATTTCCGCTTCCGTCTTGGCGACCAGTTGATAAATTTTGTGAATATCGGCATTTTTCAAACAATTGGCACTGCGAACGGACAGCTCCAGTTCTTCCACGCTTCGATAGAGATTTTCATTGAATTTGGGCCTGTACTGCTCTTCCGACTCACTCTCGGGCTCCGGTTCGACATCCTCATCGAAATTGATGAAGATCGACATCTGCTCTTTGAATATTTTGGCTGCATAGGCGACCGCGTCTTCAGGCTTGATGCTGCCGTCCGTCCAGACCTCCATGGTCAGCTTGTCATAGTCTGTCCGCTGGCCCACACGGGAATTGCTGACCACATAATTGACCCTTTTGATGGGAGAAAAAACCGCATCGATCGGTATGGTACCGACCGGTGCGTCTTCGTCTTTATTGGCCTCGGACAGGGCATACCCTTTCCCCACCTTCACCTGCATCTCCAAATTGAGTTTCGCACCCTCCCCCATCGTTGCGATGTGCAGATTGGGATTGAGTATTTCCACCCGCCCGTCTTCGCTGATGATATCCCCGGCGACCACTTCCCGTTCTCCTTCGGCCTCAAGGCGAAGGGTTCTCGGTTCGGGGTCGGAGACCTTGAGGCGCACCTCCTTCAGGTTCAGGATCAGTTCGGATACATCCTCAATCACATCGGGGATGACGCTGTATTCGTGCATAACCTTGTCGAACTTCACTGAAACGATAGCGGCCCCGTAGAGAGAAGAGAGAATGATCCGTCGGAGAGAATTTCCGATGGTGATGCCGAATCCCCGTTCAAGCGGCTCACAGATGAATTTGCCGTACCGGGGTGCGCTTTCCACATTCACCTTTTCCGGCCGAATCATCTCGCGCCAATTCATATACATGAGTTCATTTGTTGACATTCCTTAACACTCCAGATTTTTAAGAAGATATCCGGGCGGCAATCATCTTCTATCGCTGGTTCATGACAATTTTTACGGGCGATTCACTTATTTGGAATAAAGCTCGACAATGAGCTGCTCCTGCATCGGTAAGGTCAGATCCTCGCGTTCAGGGAAGCTCTTCACGGTTCCCTTCAGGTTGTCTTTTTCCAGCTCCAGCCACTGCGGAACCCCTCTTCGCACCACCGCATCCAGGGCATCGGTGATGGCCTGAATACTGCGGCTCTTTTCCTGAATTTCAATCATGTCACCGACACTCACGAGAAAAGAGGGAACATTCACTTTCCGTCCATTCACCAAAAAGTGGTTGTGGCGGACAAAATGCCGGCCCTGGGTCCGGGAGTTGACGAATCCCAAGCGATAGACGACATTATCAAGACGCCGTTCAAGAGCCACCAGCAGATTGGTGCCGGTAATCCCTTTCTGTCTATCGGCTCGCTGGAAAAACAGATGAAACTGTTTTTCTCCCAGTCCGTACATGCGTTTCACTTTCTGCTTTTCCCGAAGCTGAATCCCGTAATCGGAAACCTTGCCCCGCCGACGCTGACCATGCTGACCCGGCGGATATGACCGCCGCTCGAATGCACATTTATCGGAATAACAGCGGTCCCCTTTCAGGAACAACTTTAAATTTTCACGCCTGCATATCCGGCAGACAGATCCATTGTATCGTGCCAACATTTCCTCCTTTGTTTATACCCTGCGGCGTTTGGGGGGCCGGCATCCATTATGAGGGATCGGGGTGACATCCTTGATCATCATCACGGTAAAACCAGCGGCCTGAAGCGCTCGCACGGCCGATTCCCGGCCTGCGCCCGGCCCCTTGACATAGACTTCCACATTTTTCATACCGTGTTCCATCGCCTTTTTGGCGGCATCTTCAGCTGCAAGCTGGGCGGCAAAAGGGGTGCTTTTCCTGGAACCCTTGAAGCCCTGGACCCCTGCACTGGACCATGAAATGATATTCCCCGCGGGATCGGTAACGGTAATGATGGTGTTGTTGAACGTGGATTGAATATGTACAACACCGTTGGATATGTTTTTCTTCTCTTTTTTCTTCGGTCGGGTTTTTCTCGGCATGGGTGATATCCCTGTCTCCTCTGTTTACTTCTTTTTCGCTCCGCCCTTTTTCTTCACGGCCGACCGTCTGGGCCCCTTCCGTGTTCGAGCATTGGTGCTTGTCCGCTGTCCCCGTACCGGAAGGGATCTGCGATGCCGAAGCCCCCGATAAGATCCGAGATCCATCAATCGTTTGATGTTCATGGATACTTCGGTACGAAGTTCACCTTCCACTTTTAACTCGTTGTCGATCACCTTTCGAATATCGTTGATTTCGGATTCGGTCAGGTCGTCCGAACTGGTGCCCGGATCGATATCCAGTTTATCCAGTATTCGATTGGCTGTGGTCCGGCCGATGCCGTAGATATAGGTCAGGCCGACCTCGATCCGCTTATTCCTCGGTAAATCTACGCCCGCGATTCTTGCCAAAGTCCGTCCTCCTATCCCTGTCTCTGTTTGTGACGTTTATTCTCACAAATCACCCGTATAACGCCTCTTCTTCGAATGATTTTGCATTTGCTGCACATTTTTTTCACAGATGCTCTGACTTTCATCGTCCCCACTCCTTTTTTTCATGACCACGGAAAAGCGAAGCAACCGAAGCGCCAATTGCTGAATCGGAAAATTAAAACCGAAAGAACATTCGGGATGGTAAATTATTTGGACCGATATACGATTCGGCCTCGGGTGAGATCGTAGGGTGAAAGCTCAACCGTAACGGTGTCCCCTGGCAAAATGCGGATAAAATGCATTCGCATTTTTCCGGAAATATGCGCCAAAACCTGATGTCCGTTTTCCAGTTCCACCTTAAACATTGCATTGGGCAGGGTTTCCACCACCGAACCCTGAACTTTGATCGGTTCTTCCTTTGCCATTGGATAATATCCTCTATATTGATTTCATTCAGAGCCCCCGAATTCTTTCCGGCTCAGAGGTTCTGTTTCATTTCGATTACCGGCGCCCTCGAACCCGGCCTCCGCCGCTTTTCTTCAAAAAGCCTTCATAATGTCGGGTCAGCATGTGGGACTCCATCTGGGCCACGGTATCGATGGCAACCCCGACTACGATCAGCAATGCGGTTCCTCCGAAGTAAAACGGCACATTGAAGTTGGTAATCAGAATCGAAGGCAATACACAGACGGCCGACACATAAATCGCACCGCCCAGCGTGATGCGGGTAAGAACCCGATCGATATAGTCGGCGGTTCGCTTTCCCGGACGAATCCCCGGAATATACCCGCCGTGCTTTTTCATGTTTTCCGCCACATCCACCGGATTGAAAGTGACGGCCGTATAGAAATAACAGAAAAAGAAGATGAAGGAGACGAACAACAACTCATAAAACAGATTGCCGGGCATCATGGCATTGGCGATGCTCTGCATCCAAGGCACATTGATAAAGTTGGCCAGGGTCGCCGGAAACATAATAATCGAAGAGGCGAAGATCGGCGGAATCACCCCGGACATATTGATCTTCAAAGGCAGATGGGTGCTCTGTCCGCCGTACATGCGTCGACCCACCACGCGCTTTGCATACTGCACCGGTATCCGCCGCTGACCCTGCTCCACGAAAACGATGAGGGCCACCACCGCAACCATCAGCACCAAAAGAATGAGTGCGGCGAAAACATTCATTTCACCGGTGGAGATCAGCTGAAAGGTATTCCCGATGGCGGTGGGCATACCCGCCACGATCCCCGCAAAGATAATCAGGGAAATCCCGTTTCCGATTCCCCGTTCCGTAATCTGTTCGCCCAGCCACATGATAAAGGCGGTTCCGGCGGTGAGGGTAATCACCGTCATGAGGCGAAATCCCCACCCGGCATCAATCACTACCGGAGCGCCGCCGGGAGCGGTCATACTTTCCAGGCCCACGCTGATACCGAAGCCTTGAATGATACTCAGCACCACCGTGCCGTAACGGGTGTACTGGGTAATCTTCTTTCGCCCCTGCTCACCTTCTTTGGAGAGACGCTCCAGGTGAGGGATCACTACTGTCAGCAGCTGCAGAATAATGGAAGCGCTGATATAAGGCATAATCCCCAGAGCAAACACCGACAAACGCTCCAGAGCCCCGCCCGCAAACATATTAAACAAACCCAGAAGGCTTCCCTGGGCTCGTTCAAAAAAGGAGGCCAGCGCCACGGCGTCGATTCCAGGGGTCGGAACATGCACACCGATGCGGTACACCGCCAACAGCCCGAGCGTGTAAAGAATTCTTTTTTTCAGCTCGGGAATTTTGAATACATTTTGAAACCCGGCAGCAACCATTCTAATCCTCGTGTTTTGTGGTCAAACAGGTTGTGGAAATCGGTCTCTATTCTACGGTTCCGCCGGAGGCTTCAATCTTTTGTCGAGCGCCTGCGCTGAGTCCCTCCAGGCGAATGGTTAATGAAGTCTCGATTTCGCCCTTGCCGAGCAGTTTGACACTGTCGTAACGGCCCTTGATCAAACCGGCTTTCACCAGAGCGGCTTCATCCACGACCGTGCCGGTCTCGAACCGACCGAGATCCCGCAGGTTGACCACCGCAACCTTTTTCTTAAAAATATTCTTAAAACCACGCTTGGGCAGTCGCCGCTGAATCGGCATCTGGCCGCCCTCATAACCGGGTTTTACGCCGCCTCCGGATCGGCTGTTGTGGCCCTTGGTTCCACGGCCAGCAGTCTTTCCCTGGCCGGTGGCCACACCGCGGCCCCGGCGTTTTCTGGATTTTTTGGCCCCTGGGGCAGGGCTCAATTCATGTAATCTCATCCACCGTCTCCTCTGAATGCACCAGATGGGATACCGCCTCGATCATTCCCCGAATCGCCGGGGTGTCTTTCAGCAAAACGGCCCGATTGAGCTTGGTCAGACCCATACCGCGCAAGATTTTTCGATGTTTTTCCGGTCTCCCGATCATGCTTCTGACAAGTGTCACTTTTAACATACCAGCCACCTAACCTTCCTCAATCCTTCTCGAATGTTCATCCGGAAGGATGAACAGAACATAATCCTGCAGATTAGAGTTCCGCGGCCGCTTTTCCGCGCCTGGCCGCCACCTGCTCTCGGCTCTGAAGCTGCCGAAGTCCTTCAATGGTCGCCCGGACAACGTTGTGGGGATTATGGGAACCGAGACATTTGGTTAAAATATCCTGAATGCCAACCGCCTCAAGAACCGCCCGTACCGCACCACCGGCGATGACTCCGGTGCCCTCGGAAGCCGGTTTCAGCAAAACCCTGCCCGCACCGAACCTGCCCACGATTTCAAACGGAATGGTCCCCTCAACCAGCGGCACGCTGATCATGGCTTTTTTGGCTTTGTCCACCCCTTTTCGAATCGCTTCCGGAACTTCACCGGCTTTCCCAAGGCCGAAGCCGACATTGCCGTCTCCGTCACCCACAACCACAATGGCGCTGAAGCTGAACCTGCGGCCGCCCTTGACCACTTTGGCCACGCGGCTGATGTGGACAACCTTGTCGATCAACTGATTGTCGTCCGTATCCTGTCTTTTCGGATTGTAGACCAAAAGGATTCCTCCTTGTTAATTAAAATTCCAGCCCTGCTTCACGAGCGCCGTCTGATACCGCTTTCACTCGACCGTGGTAGATAAACCCGTTTCGATCGAAAACCACGCGGGTAATGCCTTTTTCTTTGCTGCGTTCGGCGATCCGTTTTCCCACATTATCGGCTATGGCGATTTTTCCCTTTTCCGACTTCAATTCGGTGTTTTCCTGAATCTCTTTTTCCAGACTGGAAGCGGTTACCAGGGTCCGCCCGTCGATATCATCGATGACTTGGGCATAAATGTGCCGCGCACTTCGAAACACACTCAATCTCGGACGTTCGGAAGTACCGAGGATTTTCCGCCTGATCCGTTTTTTCCTTTTCAGACGGGCTTGTCTTTTCGTATTTGTTGAACCCATTTTTGCCTACCCTCTCAATCGCCTAGCCACGATCGCTTCTTTATTAATATCCGGATTGATATCCGATGTTTATTTGGCTCCGGTCTTGCCGGCCTTCCGCTGTATGCGCTCCTCTGCATATTTGACCCCCTTGCCTTTATATGGCTCCGGCGGCCGAAGTCGCCGAATGGAGGCGGCCATATGGCCAAGAGCCTCTTTATCGATTCCCGACAATTTGACGACCGTATTTTTTTCCACCGTCACCGTGATTCCGTCGGGAATATCATAATTGATGGGATGGGAAAAACCCAGGTTGAAAACGATGCTTTTGCCGCTGACTTCGGCCCGGTACCCGATACCGTTGATCTCAAGCACCCGCTCAAAGCCCTTGCTCACCCCGACGACCATATTGTCGACCAGGCTTCGGGTAAGTCCCTGCAGGGCTTTGGTATTTCGATCCTCTTTGTTCAAAGTGACCAAAATTTCCTTTTCCTGAATATCGAGATCGACATCCGGGTGAATGGTTCGAGTCAGGCTTCCTTTTTCACCCTGAACCGTCAACACCCGATCTTGGTAAGATACCGTAGTTTTATCGGCTACCGGAATCGGTTTTTTTCCTACTCGAGACATGGACAACTCCTTTGGCGCTTACCAGACACGGCAAAGAACCTCGCCGCCCACATTCTGGGTTCGGGCCTCTTTATCGGTCATAATCCCTTTGGAAGTGGATAGAATCGCAACCCCTGTACCGCTCAAAACGGGCTTCAATTCGTTGCTCTTGACGTACACCCGCCGACTCGGTTTGCTGACCCGTTCAAGTTCATAGATCACATGCTGGTTCTCCGGGCCGAACTTCAGATAGACACGGAGGACACCCTGCTTGTTGTCTTTGACGAACTTGTAGTTTCTGATATATCCCTCTTCCTTCAGGACCTTGGCCAATTCCAGCTTCAGGTTCGAACCGGGTATATCCACGCTGTTGAACTTGGCCCTTCCGGCATTCCGGATTCGAGTTAACATATCCGCGATTGGATCACTCAACATGGTATTTATGTTCCTCCGTTATTGATGATGCGCTTACCAGCTCGACTTTGTGACGCCCGGAAGCTTACCTTGAGAGGCGAGATTTCGAAAGCAGATTCGGCATACACCGAATTTTCTCAAATAAGCCCTTGGCCGCCCGCAGACCGGGCAGCGGTTATACGCCCTGACCTGGAACTTGGGTTTTCGATTCGCTTTAATTTTCAGCGCTTTTTTGGCCAAATTCTCCTCCTTAATTCCTGAACGGCATCCCCAACAGCTTCAACAAGGCCTTTCCTTCTTCATCCGTTTCGGCCGTGGTGACGATGGTGACATTCATTCCTTTGATTTTGTCGATTTTGTCATAATCCACCTCGGGAAAGATAATATGCTCCCGAATGCCTAAGGTATAATTCCCATGGCCGTCAAAGGCCTTTCCCGAAATGCCGCGAAAATCGCGTACCCGGGGAAGGGCGATATTCACAAGCTTGTTGAAGAAATCGTACATCCGGTTGCGCCGCAGGGTTACCCTGCACCCGATCGGCATACCCTCGCGCAACTTGAATGCTGCAATCGATTTTTTGGCCCGGGTGACGACCGGTTGCTGACCGGCGATCAATCGAAGTTCTTCCACGGCGGAGTCCATCAACTTGATATTGTGAATGGCCTCTCCCAACCCCATGTTCAATACGATCCGATCCAGTTTGGGAACTTCCATTCGGTTCTTGTATTCGAAAGTCTCCACCAGATTGGGAACCACCTCTTGTTGATACATACTTTTCATTTGTGACATGATGCTCCTCTGGCACTCCGATGCGGGCTATTGAATAATTTCACCGCACTTGGCGCATGCGCGGGATTTTTTGCCGTCTTCCAGCCGCCGCATCTTGACCCGCGTCGGACCGATGCATTTATCGCACATCAGCATGACATTGGAATGATGGATCGGCGCTTCGCTTTCGATAATTCCACCCTGCCGGTTCTGGGGAGTGGATCGGGTATGGCGCTTCACCATATTGATGTTTTCCACCAAGACTCGACCCTTGTCCGGCAGTACCTTCAGGACCTTCCCGATCTTTCCCTTGTCCTTACCGGCGATGACCTTCACCTTGTCGTCTTTTTTGATTCTGGATGTATTCATTATTTTCAATCTCCGCGGGGCAAGCCGGCCGGCAATCAGAGAACCTCCGGGGCCAGCGAAATGATCTTCATGAACCGTTTGGCCCGAAGCTCCCGGGCCACGGGTCCGAAGATGCGGGTCCCTATGGGCTCTTTATTTGGGTTGATCAGAACCGCGGAATTTTCATCGAACCGGATAAAAGAGCCGTCCGGCCGCTTCAATTCCTTTTTGGTTCTGACCACGACCGCCTTCAGAACATCCCCCTTTTTCACTTTGGCATTCGGAATGGCTTCCTTTACGCTCACCACTATGATATCGCCGATGCTTGCGTAACGCCTTCTGGAACCTCCAAGCACCTTGATGCAGTACACAATTTTGGCCCCTGAATTGTCCGCAACTTTCAGTCTCGATTCCGCCTGGATCATCTCTTTTTCCCCAATCTATCAAACAGCCTTCACAACGATTTCGCTTACGCGCCACTTTTTGCTTTTGCTGATCGGCTTAGATTCTGTGATGAGCACCTTATCGCCTATCTGGCAGGTATTGTTATCGTCATGAGCCGCGAATTTTGCTCGCCTTCTGATGTATTTATGATAAAGACCATGTTTTACCAATCTTTCAACCAGAACGACGACGGTTTTGTCCATTTTGTTGCTGACGATCGTTCCGATCAACTGCCTTCTCATTCCTCGCTTTTTCATGGCTTTTCAATCACTATCGGTTTTGAGTGAGTTCATTTTGGCGGATGATCGTGTTTATCCGCGCGATATCTTTTTTGGTCTGCTTCATCTTCTGAGGATTCTCAAGCTGTCCGGTGCCGTGCTGGAATCTAAGATTAAACAACTCTTCATTCAGGTCAAGCACCTTTTGGCGCATTTCTTCTATGCTCATGTCCCTTACCTCGCTCGCCTTCATGTCACATCCCCTCTTTCGATGAATTTGGTTTTGATGGGGAGTTTATGAGAAGCCAATCGGAGCGCCTCCCGAGCCAGCTCGACCGGAACACCTTCCATTTCGTAGAGAATTTTCCCGGGACGGATCACGGCGACCCATCCCTCCGGAGCACCCTTTCCCTTCCCCATTCGAACCTCGGCCGGTTTTTTGGTGATCGGTTTGTCAGGAAAAATGCGAATCCACATTTTGCCGCCTCTTTTGACGTGTCGGGTCATGGCGATACGAGCGGCCTCGATCTGCTTGGCGGAGACGAAGCCGCATTCCACGGCCTGCAATCCGTATTCTCCGAAGGTCAGATCACTGCCGCGATGGGCCATTCCCCTCATCCGGCCCTTCTGCTGCTTTCGGTATTTGACCTTTTTGGGGCTCAGCATCTTTTGTATCTCCTTTTATATCTTGCCGCCAGACTCCAGCGCATCCATTTTTAAGATTTCACCCTTGAATATAAATACCTTTACACCGACAATTCCGTAGGTGGTCCGAGCTTCGGCCAAACCGTAGTCGATGTCGGCCCGCAGCGTATGCAGCGGCACCCGGCCCTCCCGATACCACTCGGTACGGGCCATTTCAGCACCCCCCAACCGGCCGGAGCTGATAATCTTAACCCCCTTGGCGCCGAAGCGCATGGCGGAGGATACCCCCCGTTTCATGGCACGCCGGAAGGCGACGCGTCGCACGATTTGAAGGGCTACATTTTCGGCCACCAGCTGAGCGTCGACCTCGGGCTTGCGCACCTCCTGGATGTCGATCAACACCTCTTGGGAAATCATCTTTTCAAGCTCTTTTTTGAGCTTTTCGATTTCGGATCCCTTCTTCCCGATGACGATCCCCGGTCTGGCCGTATAGATGCGGAGTCTGACACGCTTGGAAGACCTTTCGATCTCTATCCGTGAAATCCCGGCATGGTACATCTTGTTCTTTACGTATTCTCGAAGCCGATAATCCTCGAGAATGTAATCCGAATATTTCTTATCCGCGTACCAGCGAGAGTCCCAGGTCTTAACAATTCCGAGTCTTAATCCAATGGGATTTACTTTTTGGCCCAAGCGTTTACCTCCTTTTTACCCCAAATCTTCAGCTAAAATGACCGTAATATGACTTGTTCTCTTTAATATTCGAGTGCCTCTTCCGCGGGCCCGCGCTTTAAAGCGCTTTAAGGTGGGCCCCTGATCCGCAATCAAGTTGCGGACGACCAACGCATCCACGTCGATTCCCATATTTTGGTCCGCATTGGCGACAGCGGAGCGCATGGTCTTTTCAACGATATTCGCAGCCTTCTGCGGCATGAATTTGAGGCTGTTCAGCGCGTCTTCAACCGGTTTTCCCTTGACCGCATCGACCAGCATGCGGACCTTCTGAGGCGAAATGCGCACGTATTTGGTGACAGCTTTGACCTCCATTGCAGACATCCCTTCTTATCGCTTACTTCTTCAGCTTGGATTTCTTATCGCCGGCGTGGCCGTAAAAGGTGCGGGTCGGTGAAAACTCTCCCAGCTTATGCCCCACCATATTTTCGCTCACGAATACCGGGATAAACTTTTTGCCATTGTGAACCGCCAACGTGAGGCCTACCATCTCCGGAATAATGGTGGAGCGGCGAGACCAGGTTTTGATGACCCTCCCCCCCCGAGATTCCTGGGCTTGTTCCACCTTTTTGACCAGTTTGGCTTCCACGTAGGGGCCTTTTTTTAACGATCGTGGCATATCCCTTCCTGCTCCTTTGAAAATTATTTCTTGGTCGTCCGCCTTCGGACGATGTAACGGTCGGTCTGCTTGTTCTTGCGGGTTCGGTATCCCTTGGTGGGTTTTCCCCACGGGGTACAGGGATGCCGCCCGCCGGAAGACCGGCCTTCGCCCCCGCCCATCGGATGATCGACCGGGTTCATGGCGACACCCCGAACACTGGGCCGCCTGCCGAGTCGACGCTTGCGCCCGGCCTTTCCCAGCGAGACGTTTTCATGGACAACGTTGCCCACCTGCCCGATGGTGGCCCGGCAGTTCAAAAGAACCATACGCACCTCCCCGGAAGGGAGCTTCACCTGCGCATACTTGTCTTCCTTGGCCATCAACTGGGCAAAGGTGCCGGCGCTGCGGACGATCTGGCCACCCTTGCCGATCTTAAGCTCGATGTTGTGTATGTGCGTGCCAAGCGGAATATTGCGCAGGGGCAGGGTGTTTCCCGGTTTGATGTCGGCCTCCGGCCCGGACATGACGGTATCTCCGACTTTGAGGCGCACAGGGGCCAGGATATAGCGTTTTTCTCCGTCCACATAATGGAGCAGGGCGATACGGGCACTTCGGTTGGGATCATATTCGACCGTGGCGACCTTGGCCGGTATTCCGGTCTTGTCTCGCTTAAAGTCGACAATCCGATAGTGGCGCTTGTGACCGCCACCCCGGTGGCGGCAGGTAATCCGCCCATAGGTGTTTCGGCCGCCCGTTTTTTTAAGGACCTTCAGCAGGCTCTTTTCAGGGGTCGTGGACGTGATCTCTTCATTGCTTGAAAATTCTTGAAATCTGCGGCCGGGAGATGTCGGTTTGGATTTTTTAATTGCCATGCTGACTCCTAGATATTATACGCCTTCAAAAAATTCGATCCGTTCGCCGGGCATGAGTTTGACAATCGCCTTTTTCCAATCCCTGCGTTTGCCGACAATCCGCCCGCGTTGTTTGACCTTGCCCTTGACCTGCATGGTTCGAACATCCGACACATGCACATTGAAGATCTTTTCAACGGCTTTGCGGATTTCCACACAGTTGGCCCGTCGGTCCACCTCGAATGTAATCTGGTTATTCACTTCCTTTTGAAGTGTGGTCTTTTCCGTCACCAGGGGACGCTTAATGATCTCATAATAATTCATCATGCGGAAAGCCTCCCTTCCAGGGCCTTCAGTGCAGGCTCAAGCAGTATGACCTTCTTGTATCTGAGCAGATCATAGACATTCAGCCCCTCTGACCGCAGCACCTTGACGTTGGGGACATTTCTTGATGAAAGCTCCAATTTCTCGTCCTTTTCATCCGTCACCAGAAGCACGTTGTCGGTTTCCAGATGTTTAATGACCGCTACGAAGTCCTTCGTTTTCACCCGCTCCAGTTCCAGACGGTCCAGAACGATCATTTCATTATCCCGCACCTTGCTGCTCAGGGCCATTTTCAAGGCAAGTTTTCTCACCTTTTTGGGCACATTGTAGGTGTAGGATCTCGGATGGGGTCCGAAAACCACTCCGCCGCCTCGGAGCAGAGGGGATTTAATGTCGCCGCGTCTCGCACGGCCGGTACCCTTCTGGCGAAACAACTTCTTGGTACTCCCCGTTATATCGCTGCGATTTTTCACCGACGCGGTTCCCGATCTTCGAGCAGCCAGCTGC
Source organism: Desulfobacteraceae bacterium (assembly GCA_041642315.1). Lineage (GTDB taxonomy): Bacteria > Desulfobacterota > Desulfobacteria > Desulfobacterales > Desulfococcaceae > JAABSQ01. Next base: position 28,605 of record JBEPWQ010000012.1, read on the forward strand.
ATGTTGACCACCTCGTGGAGAACGCTCGATTTCACCGGAACATTAAAAATGTCCTCGGCCAGCTCCATCTCCGAAACCTTTTCGCCTTTCGTATTCAGAACATCTACGACAGCCATATCTATTCCCTCGTCAGACTTTCATGGACCGTCCGGCGCTATGCGCCGCCGGCCCCTGTATTCTACTTTTTTTTCTGTGATTTGGTCTTCTTGACCATGACCACGCCGGATCGGGAACCGGGCACCGCACCCTTGAGCAAAAGGAGATTTTCATCGGGTCGTAGGTCGACGATTTCAAGGTTTCGAATGGTCTTGCGGGTATCTCCGTATTGGCCGGGCAGCTTTTTCCCTTTGAAAACCCGGGCCGGCCAGGCGCTGCATCCGATGGAGCCGGGTACACGGTGACTTCTGCTTCCATGGGTTTCCCGTCCACCTGAAAACCCGTGGCGTTTGATCACGCCCTGAAACCCTCGTCCCTTGGTCGTGCCGACGACGTCCACCCGCTCTCCGACATTGAAGATGTCTAAGGAAACCACCTGACCGAGGCTGAATTCTTCGGGGTTGTCGACCGAAACCTCCTTGATCACTTTGACAGGCGCAACACCCGCTTTTTTGGCATGTCCCTTCAGCGGCTTGTTCGCATGGGTCTCTTTTTTTTCTTCAAACCCCAACTGGAGGGCTTTGTAACCGTCCGTGGTCTCCGTCTTGATCTGGGTCACCACACAAGGCCCCAGCTGAATCACGGTTACGGGAATATACCGCCCCTCGGGCGAAAACACGCCGGTCATCCCCATCTTTTTTCCGATCATTCCATTACTCATGATATCTGGCCTCTCCTATCCTGCTCCTTCTACAATTTGATTTCGACATCCACGCCCGGAGACAGGTCCAATTTCATCAGCGCATCCACCGTCTGCTGAGTAGGGTCTAAGATATCCAAAAGCCGTTTGTGAGTTCTCATCTCAAAATGCTCGCGGGACTTCTTGTCAATATGGGGAGACCGCAACACGCAGTATTTGTTAATCCTTGTGGGTAGCGGAATGGGCCCTACGACCTTTGCTCCGGTCTTATTGGCCGTATCTACGATATCCGAGGCGGACTGATCCAGCAACTTGTGATCATAGGCCTTCAACCGGATTCTGATCTTCGTATTCATTATCATGGCTTTTCACCGCCTTCGCTTATTCAATAATTTCACTGACTACGCCGGCGCCCACGGTGCGACCGCCTTCCCGAATGGCGAAGCGGAGCTCTTTTTCCATGGCGATCGGGGTGATCAAATCGGCAGAAATCTTCACGTTGTCGCCCGGCA
>JBEPWQ010000013.1:0-29437 GCA_041642315.1 Desulfobacteraceae bacterium
GGGACGGCAGAAACATGACGCCCGAAGAAGAAAAAATGCCCTTTACCACGCATCTGGAGGAGCTGCGAAACCGTCTGATTAAATCCTTTGTTGCAGTGGCCGTCTGTTTTGTCGCAGCCTACGGTTTCAAGGAACAACTCTTCGAGATTCTTACCCGACCGCTCATTCAGGTGATGGGAAAAGGGGATTCCCTGATTTTCACCGGACTTCCGGAAGCATTCTTTACATACCTCAAATCTGCTTTCCTGGCAGCACTCCTGGTGGCCTCCCCGGTGATTATCTATCAGTTCTGGATGTTTGTGGCCCCCGGCCTGTATCAGAAGGAAAAACGCATTCTTCTGCCTGTGGTGTTTCTCTCGGTCCTCTTTTTTTTAGGCGGAGCGCTGTTCGGATATTATATCGTTTTCCCCTACGGATTTAAGTTTTTCCTGGGATTCGCCGATGACAATCTGAAGGCGCTTCCTTCCATGAAAGAATATCTAGGATTCGCCACCAAACTGCTGCTGGCCTTCGGGCTGGTTTTTGAGCTGCCGCTGGTGCTCACCGCCATGTCACGGATGGGGATCGTCTCCGTCGAATTCTTAAAAAAAAACCGGAAATACGCCCTGCTCCTCTTTTTCGTCGGCGCCGCCATCATCACCCCGCCGGACGTGGTCACCCAGGTCATGATGGCCCTGCCCTTGATGGTGCTTTATGAAATCAGCATCATCGGTGCCAGAATCTTCCGGCGAAAACCGCTCACCGCCGAAGAGGAAGAGGAGGAGGAGGAAGCCCCGCGGAATGAAAATATTCGGGAAAGCGGGGCCGAAAGTGAGTAATCCGTTGAAAACGGATATCGGCTCGAACGATGTTGAGATGAAATATGAACTCCGGTTGAGCGAGACCGAAGCCGGTACCGGCTATTTCTCCTGCGTTCCCGAATCGGTTGTCGATTTTGAATCGGGCCTGGAATTCCTGAAAAATCATCCGTATGACCAGTTCATGCGGAAACATCTCCTGGCGCACATGGCCGAATGGCCGGAAGAAAAAATCCGGAATCTAGTTCGCGTCACAATGCCTGAGGAGGGCGTGCATCGATCGCTTCTTCTGGAAGCCTGCCTGCTGAACGATGCCTTCGAGAAACTTCGCAGCGCCTTTTCCGAATCGGAAGTTCATTCACTGAGCCGCTTGTCCCCATTGACCTATATTCGAAGCCACCGCCTGCCGGATCAGCCCATACACAGGCGATGGATCGAGCTGTTCCGCCGGAATATTCAGGAACATCAGCCGCTGCCGCCTCCCCGAAAGGTCGATTTGGACCGCCCCTGTTCCGATGCCGATATTTCCAGAATCAAAACCGATACCGTTTCCATCGAATCGATTTTTCCCGACTTCCTCCCTCTGAAGGAGGTTCTCTTCGAATCGGAGGAGGCCAAACCGGCCCTCCCCGCTCCGGCGGACACCGCCCGGATCGCTCTGGAGCGTTTGGCCGATATCGGGGTGATCGCCGGCGAAGAGATGCGCCACAACGCATCCCTGAGCCCGATCGCATTGCTCAGGAAATGGCGGGTGAATATCCAGCTCCGCCTCGGCCGACATCGGTATCGGCTCACCGGCAAGCAGACCGCTTACGGCCGGGGACTGGAGCTGGATCATGCCAGGGCCGCCTATGCCATGGAAATGGTGGAGCGGTGTTCCGCTTTCGCGAGTATCGGCCCGGAAGGCGTTATCGGGTACCAGGCGCCTTATCCGCTGATCCAGGGCCGGTTTTCCGAATTGGAGGACAGGAATATCCCGGCGCTGAATCCCGATCACCTGGCCCTGCAGGCCCCCTATGAAGATGAACCGCTCTACTGGCTGGAAGGCACCACGCCTGGACCGGCCGGTCCCGAGCCGATCCTGGTGCCGGTCCAGTGTGTCTTTCTCTTCTCCAACCTGGATGAAATCGCCCTTTTCTCAGGTCTCGGTTCCACCGGTCTGGCTTCTGGCAACACCATGGCCCAGGCCAAGGTGAATGCTCTGCTGGAGATCATCGAACGGCATTGTGAAGGGGTCACTCCATTTGCAACGGATCGATGCTTTGATCTAGAAACCACAGAGCCCCGCCTGGCTAAGCTTCTGTTGAATTATCTGGAAAACGGCATCCGTGTTCAGTTCCAGGACATCACCTCTCCCCTGGGAATCCCCTGCTGCAAGTGCTTTGTCATGGACGCCGCCGGAGGCATCATTCGGGGAACCGGGGCTCATCTCAATGCGGGTCTGGCCCTGATTTCAGCCATGACCGAAACCCCCTACCCGTTTCCTGGCGGGCCGCCCGCCTCGTCCGGGCTGACCGGATTGCTTCGGGTACCTTTTGAAAAGCTTCCTGATTTTACAACCGGCAGCCCCGAAACCGATTTGGCCTTACTGGAACAGCTCCTAGCGGCCAACGGATACCGACCCGTCTATGTCGATCTCACCCGCCGGGATCTTGCATTGCCGGTGGTTCGAGCGATGATACCGGGGATGGAGATCACCCCCGATTTTGACCGGTTTTCACGGGTGCATCCGCGTCTGTTCGCCAATTATATAGAGATATATTAGCAAACTTGAAATCAGACACCGACCTGAATTCCCTTTTTTCCGGCCCAGCGGATGTGAAAACCATTCAAGAAGCGGCTATGGCGCACGCGGAAACCCGTTGGGAAAGCCTCACGCCCCGTGCGCTGGAAAAATTCATCACCGCAGCCTTTTACCTGACTCGCTTGCAATCCAAATACATCCTGAAATCCCTGGTGATGGACGGGCGTTTGGCCTACCGGGACCGGCACGGCCGAACGGTGATCGAAAAATCCTTCGATCGCGCCGTTCGCATTACACCGCGGATTGTACTCAAACCCCCGGAAACCGCCTTTCATCCGGAAAAAGAGGATGTGGTGATTCAGCTCCGCCAGGGTGCATCCTTCGGCACCGGAAGCCATCCGACCACGCGAATGGCCCTTCGGGGAATCGAGCAAGCGCTGAAGTGCATCGATCTGAACCGCAAAAGCGGAAGTGCCGCGATCGATATCGGCACCGGGTCCGGAGTTCTGGGGATCGCAGCCATCGGCCTGGGCCTCGACCGAGTCGTAGGGCTGGACATCGATGCCTGCGCGCGAAACGAAGCCCTGGAAAATGCACGAATCAACGGATTCCAGGATCAGTTCGAGGTCCGGAGCGCATCCATGGATGCCATCGAGGAAGATTTCGACTTGATCCTGGCAAATTTGCGCCTGCCCACCCTGAACCGAATCCTGCCTCACCTCCAGCGAGTGGCCCGCCGCCCCTGCGCCATGGTGATCTCCGGTCTCAAAACCGATGAAATCCCCGATCTGAAAGATATGTTCGATTTTTACGCACTCAAGCCGATTTGGGAAGATACGGAAAAAGGTTGGGCCGCCGTCGTATTCCGCGGATGATTTTCCGAAAACAGGTAGGCGATCGGAAAGCGATGGAGGCTTCAGAACCGGTTTGCAGAAGAGAGAGATCGGCAGGCATGCCGGCGATATCGCCGGCATGCCTACTGAATTGAGCGCTCCCTGTAGGCCGCCGCATTGGCGACCATCGATTCGGCCCAGGTCGGCACCCCCAGGGCGTGGATGTGGGTGTAGGTGGCGAAAACGTTTTTGTAGGTGATGCCGTCGCGGTGGTCGATGAACCCGGTCCCCCGGCGCATGCCCAATACCATATCCTCGGCCCGGCCCCGCCATTCCAAAACCTTCGAATAGCGAAATTCATGGCCCCGAATTTCGGTTCCCACCGGAAAATAGGGGTTCGCGCCGTCCACCTTCAGGATGGTGTACCCGAGCCCCTGGGGCCGATCGCATAACCCGAAGACGATCGGCAAAATCCCGGCCATGGGAAACGTGTCGCCTTCGATCACCAGAGACTCCCCCAGGTACATCAATCCCCCGCATTCGGCATAAATGGGAAGTCCGGCTTCCGCGGCCGCTTTCAGCTCCCGAATGAAATCGAGATTCCGGCAGAGCGCCCGGGCATGGGTTTCAGGAAATCCGCCGCCGATATACAACCCGTCCACCGAAGGAAGAACGGTATCCTTGCAGGCATTGATGAAAACCGGTTCCGCGCCGGCGGCTATCAGGGCTTCGATATTGTCGGGATAGTAGAATTGGAATGCGGAATCCCGGAGAATTCCGATTCGCGGTTTTCCATTGGAAACCGTATGACCGGCGGGGGCCCTATTTTTCATGGAAACCGCGGGATTTTGGAAAACCTCCGGGGAAATCGAGGAAATCGGTCCGGCATTCAGGGCGATATCGGCCAGGCCGTCCAGGTCGAGATATGTTGAAGCCATTTCCGCAGCGGCATCCACGGCGGCCTCGGACAAGGCGTGTTCCGGAGTGGGCACCAGGCCCATGTGGCGCTCGGGAAACTGCTGCCGGTCCAGTTTGGGTACCGCTCCCACCACCGGAATGCCGCAGTGGGTTTCGATACTCTCTCGAAGGATTTTTTCGTGGCGGGAACCGGCGATCCGGTTGAGAATCACTCCGCTGATCCGCACCCGGGAATCGAAATGGATGCATCCGGAGATCATCGCGGCCATGGTGCGGGTGGTTTTGGTGCAGTCGACACAGAGAATGACCGGCGCGGACAAGAGTTTGGCCACCTCCGCGCTGCTGGTGGATCCCTCGGGATCGATGCCGTCGTAAAGACCTCGATTTCCTTCGACGACGGCGAAATGAACGGGGCCGGTATGATTCAGGAAGGATTTTAGAACACGCGGTTTGTCGACCAGGAAGGTATCGAGGTTATAGCAGGGCCGACCCGCCGCCAGGGCAAGCCAGCCCGCGTCGATATAGTCCGGCCCTTTTTTGAACGGTGAGACGAGTCTGCCGGATTTCCGCCAGGCTCTGATGAGCCCGATGGACATGATCGTCTTCCCGGACCCCCCGCGCAAACCGGCCATGAAAATTCTCGGTAACTGGGCGGTTTGAGGGTGCATGGAATTTCTTGAAGCGCTTAATACGGATTCGGGCTCACACACAAAAAAGTTTTGCTTATTCTTCACCTTCTTCATGTTCGGCGGCCGCCTGTTTGCCGGTGCCGGGCAGGCCGTACATGGTGGTGCTGCCGCTGGACCAGTAGACCAGAACTCCCTCAGTGACCATCTGGTTGATCAGTTTCTTGGCGGCTCTCGGCTTCTCGTCCAGAATCTTGGACAGATCGTTGAAGTAGAATTTGGATTTGGATTTTTGTTTCTTTTGAAGCTCGGTGACGATCTTTTCTTTTGCCTCTTCGTATTCCATTTTAACCCCTTTTCCGAACATTCAGGGGACGCGACGGATGCCGCATCCCCTGAATGCATTTAGATGACGCAAAAATTAGAATTTGAACTGGGTTGACTGACGCCAGGTATAATAGGCCGGATCACGGAAATCATCGATGAGATGATGAGTAAAATCGAGTTCGCATTTCTCAAAGAAACGCTCCCAACCGATCCGTTCGGCCCACTCGCCGAGCCGTTCGTATTTATTGGCGTCCTTGGCATAGGCTTCGACCATGTGGTTGATGGTCTCGGTCATCTTGGGCCATCTCGGCATTTCATTGGGCAGAAAAGCCACGACCACCTTGGAGAACTTGGGTGTGCTGATTCGGTTGGAGACCTTGCCGCCGGCCATCAGCACGATACCGTCACCTTCCTTGTCCGACAGCGGCATGGAGGGGCACATGGTGTAGCAGTTACCACAGAACATGCAACGTTCTTCCTTCACCGCAACACTCTTGACCTCTTTGCCCTCTTTGGTTTCCACCTTGGCGGGCTTGATGGCGCCGGTGGGGCAAGCGGCGATCGCCAGCGGAATTTCGCAGACTTTATCCAGCCATTCATGGTCCAGCATCGGCGGTTTCCGGTGATACCCGAGAATGGCGATGTCGGAACAGTGAACCGCACCGCACATGTTGAGGCAGCAGGCCATGGAGATCCGCAGCGGAGCCGGAAGCCGCATGTTCTTGAAATCATTGAAGACCTCGTCCATGGTCGCCTTCACGGTACCGGAGGCGTCGGTGGCCGGGGTATGGCAGTGGATCCAGCCCTGGGTATGGACGATATTGGTGATGCCGGCGCCGGTGCCGCCGATGGGAAATTTCATGCTTCCGGCGGCGAACTTACGGCTCTCGAGGTCTTTTTTAAGGGCGTCGACCTTGGACTTGTCGTCCACCATGAACTCGATGTTGTTCCGGGTGGTGAACCGAAGATATCCGTCGCAGTGTTTTTCAGCGATTTCACAAATTTCTCGAATCATGGTGGTGGACATCAATCGTACACCGCCGCATCGGACGGTGTAGACCTCGTCTCCGGTCTCGGAAACATGAACCAGAATACCGGGTTCGAGGATCTCATGGTACAGCCATTTCCCCTTATTGTTGGCGATATACGGAGGATAAAACTGATCGTATTTTTTAGGACCGATGTCGGTGATCCGATCTTTCATCGGCTCTTTCGGGTCGTAACCAGAAGATATAAATGCCATGGTGTTTTCTCCTCCTTATCTCTGATGGTGTTTTCTGTATTCTTCGATATCCCGATCAAAACCGCCTTCGACCTCTTCTTCTTTCCAGAAGATGTAGGGGTTGGTTCTCGGCTCCTTGACGTGCCGCGGATCGGGCTTGATATCGGTCATCTCGAGCAGCTTCTGGAAACCCTGGCGCTTGATCAGCTCGCCCAGCCGCTCGCGGTTTTTGCCCTCTTCCATCCACCAATCCCACACCTTTTCGATGACCTCTTTGATCTCGTCATAAGGCTCTTCAGTGGAGATAAAGGGAACCAGCAAGCTGCCCATCTGTGCGCCGTCCAGGATCGGGGCCTTGGCGCCGACCAGGATGGAGCAGCCGCGCTCGTCGCCGATTCTCAGGGCGCGCGGCATGACATTGATGCAGTGCATGCAGCGGACGCACTCCCGGTTATTGATCTCGAGTTTGCCGTCTTCATATTTCATGCAGTTGGTGGGGCAAAGCTTGACGACCTCTTTTTCAATGTCGAAGGGGCCCCAATCACGACCCGCATGGGCGCCGGCGTTGGGTGCGAATTCGCCGCCCACGTAACCGGCCACCGCTTCCTGGTCGATCTTGATGTCGTCTTTCCAGGTGCCGATGAAGGACATGTCGGCCCGGGCGATAGAGGCGACGCACCCGTTGGGGCAGCCGTCAAACTTGAACTTGAATTTGTAGGGGAAGGCCGGACGATGGAGCTCGTCTTGGTACTCCTGGGTCAAATCATAGCACAGGGCCTGGGTGTCGTAACAGGAGTACTCACACCGGGCCTGGCCGATACAGTCGGCCGGGGTCCGCAGGTTGGAACCGGAACCGCCCAGATCCTGATTCAGGTTGTGTGTGAGTTCATAAAAAATTTCCTCAAGCTGCGGTGTGGTGGTGCCCAGAAAGATAATGTCGCCGGTGGAACCGTGCATATTGGTGATGCCGCTGCCCCGGAAATCCCACAGATCGCAGATCTTTCTCAGATAATCGGCCGTATAGAACTTGCCGCCCGGTTGAGCCACCCGCATGGTGTGAAAATGGGCGACGCCGGGAAATGCCTGCGGCTGGTCGCAGTATCGGCCGATAACCCCGCCGCCGTAACCGAAAACCCCGACGATGCCGCCGTGTTTCCAGTGGGTGGTTCCGTCTGAAAAGGATAGTTCCAACACCCCCATCAGATCTTCGACCACATCCTGGGGAATCTGAAATTCAATATTCTCGGCGTTTTTCGCCCTCACTTCCGCTTGTTGCTTCAAGTCAGACACGAAACTCGGCCAAGGACCGGTCTCGAGCTGATCCAACAAAGGGGTTTTATGTTTCGCCATTATCTTACCTCCATGTTCGTTTGAAATAATTTACCATCCTGACCAAAGTGAGAAACTATCCTACCACAAAACGGGGCTTTCGGGGTCACCTCCTCTCGATTTCTATTCATAAAGAACCGTTCCTTGAAAACCTGATATGAGCAATTATTTCTCGGTTTGCACTTCCCAAAATTCACTTAAAGGCGAATTTATAAAGCCAATCGCCGTTCATGTCAACAGAAAAGCACGCTAGGAGGTTTTCCTCGTCCCTTAGGACTTGTCACATCCCCACAACGTGCTTTTCTGTTTTTTCAGTCTTCGGGTTCAACAAGTTGGCAGAAGACCAAGGATTGCATGCCCATCAGCTCGGCCGGTGCTCCTCGACTTCTTTTCGAATCTCGGGCGCCACCTCATAGCCGTATTCTACAGCTTTATCATAATGTTCGGCGGCTTTGCCGTAGTCCCCTTTTTCAAGGTAGGCGATGGTCAGGTTGTTGTGGGCCACAGCGAACTCCGGCGCCAACTCGATCGCTTTGAGGCTGTTTTCGATGCTCTCATCGACCATGCCTTTCATCAGATATGCATTGGCCAAGGTGGCGAAGGCCTGGATAAAACGAAAATTGAAGGTGGTGGCTTTTTGAAGCGCCTTGATGGCCTCATCCACTTCCCCCCTTTGCAGATGGACGAAACCGATATTACCCCATCCCTCGGAAAACCCCGGTTTGGCTTTCACCGCCTTTTTGTTGAATTCGAGACATCCGTCCACATCCCCCCGTCGAAGGCAAAGGCCACCCAGCTGAACAAAGGCTTCGGCCAGGCCGGGGCTGCACTCCACCGCCTTGAAGAGCGTTTCTTCGGCCTCATCATATTCTCCCTTCGCGATCAGGCCCACCGCCAGATTATAATGGCTGGTGCCGCAATCGGGGTTGGAAGTCACATAGGACCGGTGTTTGGCAATATATTCCTCCACATCTTTCGGTTTATTCGTCTGCGTTTCGCTCATGATATATATCCCTTTTTTTGTAATTTTTTGGGGCTATTATGGCAGCCGATCCCGCCTTGTCAAGGAAAAAGGGCGGTACGGAAAAAACCCCGCACAAGTTCCTTGACATTGATCAAAATTCTCATTTATAATTTAAGATCTATTGGTCGCCGCTAACAATATAAGATCGAACCCGCTCGAATGCAGGTTCGATCCACCTTTACATGATGTTATCCCTTCAAGAGGAGAGGTTTATGATTTCGGGTACATTTACCGCACTGATCACCCCCTTCAGGGGCGAAGCCGTGGATTACGAGGGAATCGATGCCCTGGTCGATTTCCAGATCGCCAACGGCATCACCGGCATACTGGCCGTCGGTACCACCGGGGAGAGCCCGGTGCTGACCTGGAAAGAGCACAACGCCGTCATCGAAAGGATCGCCCAAAGAAGAGGGCGCAAATGCTCCCTCATCGCCGGAACCGGCAGCAATAACACCCGGGAAGCGCTGGAGGGCACCGCCCATGCCGCGAAGGTAGGCGCCGAAGCCGTCCTGCTGGTGGACCCCTATTATAACGGCCCCAGTTCCCTGGAAATTCGGAAGGAATACATCGAACCGGTGGCAAAGGCTTTTCCAGAAATTGAGATGATCCCCTATATCATCCCCGGGCGAACCGGAACCCAACTGATTCCCGAAGACCTGGCCATGCTCCACGAGAGCTATAAGAACGTCTCCACAGTCAAGGAAGCCACCGGAAATCTGGAGAATATGAAGCGCACCCGGGAATGCTGCGGCCCGGATTTCACGCTCCTCTCCGGAGACGACGGCATCACCTTTGACATGATGACCACCCCGGAGATCGCCGCCGCCGGAGTCATTTCGGTGGCTTCGAACATCGTCCCCAAGGGGGTCTCCGATATGGTTCGACATCTGGCTCAAGGTGAGATCGAAGCGGCCCTGGATCTCAAGAACCGACTCGACCCGCTGTTCAACCTGGTAACGGTCAAGACCGCTGAAACATCGCCGTACGGTGAGGTCGTATTCCGGGCCCGAAACCCTCTTGCCGTCAAGGCCCTCATGAGCATCCTGGGAATGCCGGCCGGCCCCTGCAGACAGCCCCTGGGCAAGCTGACCCGGAACGCCCTGGATATCGTCCTGAATGCGGCCCGAAAAGTACAGGCCGAATCCCCGAAGCTCCTCAAGCCGATCGCCGATGCCTTCGGCGTCGATATCGAATCCCGCCTGGCGGATTCAACACTTCACGAAGCATACTGTTACCCGGGAGCCTACTGACGTAAGGAATCCCCCCTGCTCAATGCCGAGATTTGGGGGGATGTCGAATCGGATCCGGGCTCAGAGGGCTGTCTTCGGGGGCGTTACGAACGATTTTCATTGACAGAAACCGTCTGTTTTTCCATGTTTACTTCGAAGTTTTCATTATTGAACAAGAGACCCCTGAGCCACTCGAGGCCGAACTTGAGAAGCGCGATATCATCGGTCTTGATCTGTTCGACCGTCTCGGGCGACACCTGGTAGCGTGTCAGAAAGGAGCTTTCGAACACGAACCTTCTAAATTTATCGATATTGTAGCTCACCATAAAGAAGAGTTCTTTGCTCTTTTCGGTCATTTTAATGTTCTGAGGAAATGACCGCTTCCGCACCACCAGATCGGTCCACTCCCGATTGATTTCATCATGGATGTCTACCCCCTGGTCCTTCCGCCAGTCCCGAACGGTCCACTCCGCATCCTCTTCAAATCCGAGGCAATGAGGTTCGTTCACAAAGAAGAAAAAACCTTCATCGTCAGCCCCTTCCTTATGGGTCAACGTAGCGACCCCCACCGGATAATAGCGACAGGTGGTGGGTCTGTCTTCATAAATGATGCAGCCGTCCTCCCGGACAAAGGGACAGGATTCCTCCTCGTCATCCAGAAGCCGCAGTGTGACCACCGGCAGATCGGTCTTTTCCATCAAGCGAGGCTCGGTATAGATCGCCAGAAACTCTTCCGAACTTAACCCCAGACGATTTTTTAGCCGAATGATATCATAGGGGGTCAGAATGATGTTGATCCCCCGGCAGCATTTGGTAAAGCATTCCACCCCTTTGTGGCATTTGAAATTGAATTTGCTGTTCATTCCCAGCCGAATCGGGGTGATATCGGCCATTTTATCTTTGTTTTTCATACGGGTTTATTTTTCCTTTTCTCGTTATAAGCTCAAAACGCTCCGAATAGAGCGGATATGCCTATCCCATTTTTAAAACCTTCACCAACAGATGAAAAGGCCTAAAAAAAATTCAAAACGGCCTGTTCATCGCTTGCCACCGCGCGATTGTCGACGGACGAAGAATCCTTTTCTTGCTTCATTACCTGCTCTCTTTTGAAAAATCGAATCGACCGCCGCCGCAGGCAAGCGGAATTCAATGACGGGTTATGACAAAATAATGAGCCCTGGTCAAGGCAAGACCGGTAAAGCCGCAGAAGGAACAGAAAAGAAACCGGCCGGTTTCTTTTGGAAACGGCCGGTTTTGGCCACGATCACCGTTTCGGCCACCCCGGGATCTTTTTTCCGGACCGGCAAGAACTCGCATTCGCTCAGACAGCTTCCCGGCACGGAAAAAAGATCCCGGGGTGGCCTGCCTATCATTCAGGCTTGGCCGAAACGATGATCAAGGCCTCGGATTTTTGAAAGACGGGAAAGGATTATTTTTCTTCGGCGATACCTTCAGCCAATTCGGGAACGAATTCAAGGATATCGGCGACCACCCCTACATCCGCGACCTGAAAAATAGGTGCTTTGGGGTTCTTGTTCACCGCCACGATAAACGGAGCCCCTTTGAGGCCGCCCATATGCTGAAAAGAACCGCTGATGCCTAAAGCCACATAGACCTTGGGCTTGACCGTCTGACCGGAGGTACCCACCTGGCGTGACTTCTCCAGCCACTTGGCGTCCACGATGGGACGGGAACAGGAGACGTCCGCGCCCATGGCTTCCGCCAGCTCTTCGATCATCTCGAGATTGTCCTGGTCCTCGATACCCCGACCCACCGAAACCAACACATCCGATTTGGTGATGTCGACCTCGCCCATCTCGGCCTCGACGATCTCCAGGTACCGCCGGGTGGAGGTCAAATCTCCAACCTCGCCGGATTTATCGGTCACCTGACCGCCCGAGGATTTGCTTTCGTCGGGCTGAAATGAACCGGGCCGAGGGGTAATCACGGCCCCGCCGGAAATATCCGCCTGAACATGGGTGCTGACCATGCCGCCGAATTCCTGGCGAATCACTTTCAGGGTATCGCCTTCCAATCCCTCGAAATCGGCCACATCGGGAAGATAGGGAGCGTCCAGCTTCACGGAAAGGCCCGGCGAAACGTCGAGACCAAAGTGCTCATGGGGAACCAGCACCACCGCATCCTTGGGCAGAATTCCGACCAGCGCTTTTCGAACCAGTTCGGCGTTGGGATAGGCCAGATCCGCATGATCCACTTTCCAGACCTCTGAATAAGAGGCGGTCATCTCGTTGCAGACGGTGTTCAGATTGTCTCCGGAGCCGGTGACCACGGCGACGACCGAGGCGTCGGGGTCGATTTTTTTGGCGGCGGTGATCAGCTCAAGAGCCGTATCGTCCGGAGTCCCTTCTTTGTGCAGAATATATGCAAAAACCTGTCGGCTCATTACTTGATACCTCCTTTGGCTTTGAGAATTTCAACCAGCTTTTCAATGATCTCCTCGGTGCTGCCTTCCAGCATTTCAGCGCCTTCACCCGGTTCCGGAACAAAATAGTCGACCCGGTTCACCTTGGGTGCCACCGCCGATGCTTCGAGCCCCAGATCCCCGGCGGTGCGGACCGGAATGTCCAGCGAGGCCACCTTCCGTATACCGCGGATGCCGACGTACCGGGGTTCGTTGATACCGGTCTGAATGGAGAGCACGCAGGGCAGCTCGATCTCGTTCATCTCCTGGTTACCGCCGGCGATCTCGCGTCCGGCCTTAATCTTTTTATCGTCGATGATTTCCAGGAAGTTGACCAGAGATGCATAGGGCACATCCAGCATGGCGGCCAGCATGCCGCCCACCTGGCCGGCGCCGTCGTCGGCCTGGGCCCCGGTCAGAATCAGATCATAATTTCCTTTTTCGATCTCGGCCTTCAAAATCGCGGCGATCCCCCGGCCGTCCGCCCCTTCAAAGGCCTCGTCCGAAATCAGAATGCCTTTGTCGGCGCCCATGGCCATTTCCCGCCGCAGCACCTCTTCGGCTTCTTCATCTCCCACGGTGATGACCGTCACCGTTCCGCCGACCTTGTCGCGGATCTGGATGGCTTCCTCCACCGCATAATTGTCCCATTCATTGACCGAATAGACCAGATCATCCCGTTCGATATCGGTTCCCTTGCTGTTGACCTCGATTTCATTCTCAGAGGCATCCGGCACTCGTTTCACACATACCAAAATTTCCATATGACTCCTCCCGGATCGTTATAAAATCTTACATTTTAGGTTCACGCCAGCGGCTTGTATCAAGCCGCGATCAGATGCTGATCGACCAGTTCCACCAGATCCACCACCGTCATCTGCCCCTCCAGACCGCTGGTCTTGATGGCGTCTTCGATGTTGACCATGCAGAATGGGCAGGCGGTGACGATGATGTTGGCACCGGCCTCATTGGCCATCTGGACCCGAAGCTGCCCCATCCGCTTGTCCTCGATGGGTTCATAAAAGAGATACAGTCCGCCGCCCCCGCAGCAGAAAGAGCGGTCCCGGCATTTGTCCATCTCGACCCGCTTGATTCCCGGAATCTGATCCAGTACATCCCGCGGAATATCATACAGGCCGTTATGGCGGCCCAGATAGCAGGGATCATGGTAGGTATAGACCGCATCGGTGTTCTCGATGGATTTGAGCCGGATCTTTCCCGTATCCAGGGCCTGAGCGATGAGCTGACTGATATGCTCCACCGGCGGCAGCCCGTTGTAGTCTTTCTTGAAAGCGTTGTAGGCGTGGGGATCGGCGGTCACAATCTTTTTCACACCGGACTCGGCGATCATTTCGGTGTTGTGGTCCCGAAGCTCCTGGAACAGCATTTCCTCGCCGAACCGGCGCACCTCATGGCCGCTGTCCTTTTCTCCTTTTCCCAGTATCCCGAACTCCACGCCCGCCGCCGTGAGCACCCGCGCCGCGGCCCGGCCCAGTTTCTGGATGTTGTCGTCATATGAGGTAACGCTGTCCACGAAATAGAGGGTGTCGGCGGTTCCCCCTTTTTCGAGCACCTTCACCGGGCACTCGGCCTTGAATTCCTTTTCTTTGGTCCAGTCGGCACGCTTCTTTTCCATCTTGCCGTAGGGATTTCCACGTTTTTCCAGGGCCTGGAGCGGTTTTTGAACCGATTGGGGGACGTTCCCCTCATCCACCATTCCCCGGCGAAGATCGACCATCTTGTCGATGTACTCGATCATCAGGGGACACTCCTCCTCACAGGCGCCGCAGGTGGTACAGGACCAGATCTCGTCCTCGCTGTAGATGGAACCGATCAACGGTTCTCCTTTTTTGAACCCGCCCCGCAGCGGATACTTGTCGAAGCAGTAATCCCGCGCCTTGATGGAGATGAACCGGGGCGACAGAGGCCGGCCCACGGCAGTGGCCGGGCACTGGTCCGAACACCGCCCGCAGTCGGCGCAGGAATAGAAATCGAGGATGTGCTTCCAGGTGAAATCCTCGAAATTCTTGGAGCCGAAAGAATCCAGGTCGAGCAGTTTTTCCTCCGGCACCCCCCACTTGACCGGTTTGACGCTGCCCTTGTTCAGCTTGAGAAAATAGACATTGAACAAAGAAGTGATAACGTGGAAATGCTTGCCCAGGGGCAGTATGCAGAGAAAGGAAAAGAAAATAATGTCATGGAGATAGTAGGCGGCCAGATGAATCCCCTGAAGCGTCTCGATCGATACATCGGCCAGAATGATTTTAAAAAACCAGGCCAGGCTCAAGGGGGCGATCAGCTCGGCGTGAAGCCCCAGCTGTTGATTGGCCGACATGGCGCTGGCCTCATACATGCTCTCGGTGATCAGCAGAGCGCAAATCATCCCCAGAATGAAGATCGCCTCCGGGGTGTGGTCCTTTCCGTACTGTGGAGGCACCTTGTACCGGTCCGGCTTGAAAAAGCCCCTTCGAACGGCCGCAATCAGGGCGGCGACAAAGACTATGGTCACCGCGTAGTCTTTGATGACATTGTAAAAACGGCCGAAACCGCCGCCGAAGCCCGGCACAACGAAGTCTTCGGCAACCCCCAGAAAGACCAGCGACAGAGACCGAATCGACAAAATTAGGAAGCCTGCAAACAGCATGATGTGGAGCACACCCCCGACCCGATACCGCGGCTGCTTCAGCTGGCCGAGCCACAGCTTCAGAACCGCCCAGAGCCGCTGCGGTACCCTGTCGAAGCGGTAATCGGGATTGGCCAGAACCAGCGGAGCTGACCGCTGAGCCACAATATAGGTGAACAGAGCCACTCCGACAACCGGAATCAGCACCGAAAAAATGACCGTGGGAATTCCGAACACAGTTGCATTGGCAGGAGAGATTAGAGCAGTTTCCATTTTTTACTTCACTTCTCCTTTCATTGGTGATATGCAAGTCAATGTGGAATGAATGAGTATTCATTCATTTTTATCCTGACATAGCAGACAATTTTTCTCCCTGTCAAGGGAAAAGATTAAATGATTTCCAGTTTGGTTTCATAACTTTGGGGTTTGCCAACCGTTTTTTCCCGTATGCTTGATGTCCTTCGACCGCGTACAGAAATGATGAATTTTCATTCATGCCGCCGAAAAACCCTGCGATCTACGGAACCTTTTCTGCAAGCGTATGTTTTTTCTATCCAAACCGAGCATTTTGGTTTATACTTCGGTGTGCATTTGCAGGCACCATGACTCGACCGAGGGCGATCTTCTTTCTCACTGTTTCCATTCGACACGGCGATCACCCAGTGAGTAAAGCTCGAATCGAGGAACTTGAACGAGCGCTCAGTCAAAGTCTGATTTTGTATAAATGAACCCGGGGGGATTGTCAAGTCTTTTTCAAAAACACCGGAAATGAAAGAGAATTTAAATAATGAAGACCGATTATCGGAAAGGAGGTTTCCTGTGACCACTGAAAATCCGTATGGGGTGAAGCCATGGCTTGTTCACTATGATGACTATGTAACGGAAAAACTGGAATACGACCGAACCTGTATTACAAAGTTCCTGGATCAATCGGCGGAAACATACCCGGACCGGATGGCCCTGTCTTTTCAAGGGTATACCGTTTCCTATGGGAAGCTGAAGGAGATGGTGGACCGTTTCGCCGCTTGTCTCACCGATTTCGGAGTCGGCAAAGGAGATCGGGTGGCCATTCTTCTGCCCAACCTTATTCCCTGCGTGGCAAGCTATTTCGCAGTCCTGAAAATCGGCGGCATCGTGGTTATGAACAATCCGCTCTATTCCGACCGTGAACTTGAGCACCAGCTCAACGACTCCGAATCTAAGGTGCTCATCACTTTGGATCTGTTGGGCAATCGCATGATCGACCTTCGGCCCAAAACCCGAATTCGGCAGATTGTCTATACCTCCATCGGGGATTACCTTCCCTTTCCCAAGAACCTTCTGTTTCCCCTGGTGGCCAAAAAGAAAAAACTGGCCGCAGACGTCAAATCGGCACCGGACCTGTATCGTTGGAAACAGATGATATCCAAGTATCCGCCGAATCCGCCCTCGATCGAATTGGATTTCGAGGATGTTGCCATGTACCAATACACCGGCGGCACCACCGGCATATCCAAAGGGGTCATGCTGACCCATGCCAACCTGAGCCGGCAGGTGCAGCAGATTGCCGCCTGGTTTCCCAAATTCGGTATGGGGGAGGAGATCATGCTGGGCGCCCTGCCCTTCTTTCATGTATTCGGGCTTTCCACATCCATGAATTTCGCCGTTTTCATGGGATGGGGAAATGTTCTGGTGCCCAAGCCCCAGCCCGATCAGCTGATCGAAGCGATCTCCAAATACAAACCCTCCTTTGCCCCGCTGGTCCCCGCCATGTATATCGGAATGCTCAACCACCCCAAAATCAATTCGGTGGATCTGACCTCCATAAAGGGTTGCTTCTCCGGCAGTGCGCCCTTGCCGGTGGAGGTCATCCGGGATTTCGAAACGAAAACAGGCGCCGTTATTGTGGAAGGGTATGGGCTCACCGAAACCACCCCGGTGACCCATATCAATCCGGTCTCCAGAGAGAAGCGAAGGATCGGCAGCATCGGCTTTCCCATTCCGGACACCGAATGCCGCATCGTAAGCCTGGAGGACGGAAAAACCGATCTGCCGGTGGGAGAGTCCGGAGAACTCCTGGTCCGGGGTCCCCAGGTGATGAAAGGTTATCTCAATATGCCCGAGGAAACCGCGGCGGTGCTCACCGAGGACGGATGGCTGCACACCGGTGACATCGCCAAAATGGACGAGGACGGGTTCTTTTATATTGTAGATCGAAAAAAAGACCTGATCATCTCCGGCGGATACAATGTCTACCCGAGGGACATCGACGAGGTATTTTTCGAACACCCCAAAGTCCAGGAAGCCTGTTCGGTAGGCATTCCCCATCCCCTTCGGGGCGAGGCGGTCAAGGTATTCGTGACGCTCAAAGAAGGAGAAACCGCCACCCAGGAAGAGCTGCTTGAATTTTGCAAAGGCCGGTTGGCCAAATACAAATGGCCCACCGAGATCGAATTCCGGGATGAACTGCCCAAGACCAACGTAGGGAAAATTTTAAGGAAGGAATTGCGGGCCGAGGCACTGCAGCGGCGGCCATAAAAAAGACGGGCCGCCATTTTTCATGAGCCGCCCGTCTTTCCACCGGATAGATCGCTACCGCCCTTTATTTCCAAAGGGCGGTAGTTGAAATGCTTGATCTCTTATTTTCCCCCGAAAGCCTCCACGGAAATCTCCACCGCCGCGCCGTTGTTCATCAGGATGGCATTCATTTTGCCCAAAGTGATCGGGAGCAGGGTCTTAATGAAGAATTCGGCCCCCTTGATCTGCCCTTCATAATAAGCGGCATCCTTCTTTTTGGCTTTTTCGGTTTTGCGTGCGGCGATGGTGGCCCGCCACAGGAGCATCCAGGCCATCACCACATCGCCGGTGACATCCATGAACGGATAGGCGAAGCCGAAGGCGTTCAGTACTTTCGGAGACATGGCGGTGGTGCCCATATGGATGCCCACCTCGCCCAGCTTGTTGACCGCCTTTTCCAGATCCACGGCAAAATCCTCCAGACCGGAGATGGTCTTGGCCTCGGCCAGGGTTTTGTTCATTTCACCCAAAAGGTCCATGACCGGCTTGCCTTTTTTCATGCCCAGTTTCCGGCCCAGAAGGTCCATGGCCTGAATGCCGTTGGTCCCTTCGTAAATCTGAGTAATTTTGCAGTCCCGCAGGAGCTGCTCCTGGGGATACTCTTTGATGTAGCCGTATCCACCGTAAATCTGAATTCCTTCGCTGCACAGATCGAATGCGCGGTCGGTGACATACCCTTTCACGATAGGGGTCAGAAGCTCAATGATCCCCTGGTATTTCTCCTTTTCTTCGGGGCTGTCGGTGGTCTGTTTCAGGTCATCCAGATACCCGTGATAGTAGAGCAGACTTCGCATCCCTTCCACCATGCATTTCATTTTCAGGAGCATTCGGCGTATATCCGGATGTTGAATGATCGGCACCGCAGGGGCATTGGGATCGGCCATTTTGAGCAGGTGTTTGCCCTGGACCCGCTCCCGGGCATAGCCCAGGGCGTTCATGAAGGATGCGGAGGCGCAGCTGAACCCCTGCATGCCGACCAGGGCACGGGCTTCGTTCATCATCAGGAACATGGCCCGCATGCCCTTGTTCTCCTCACCCAGCAGGGTGCCGATGCAATTGCCTTTGCCGCCCAGAGTGAGCGAGCAGGTGGCGTTGCCGTGGATTCCCATCTTGTGCTCGATGCCTGTGCAGACCACATCGTTGAATTCACCCGGACTTCCGTCCGGATTGACCCGGAATTTGGGAACCAGGAAAAGGGAAATTCCCTTGGTTCCTTCCGGGGCACCTTCGATGCGGGCCAGAACCGGATGGATAATGTTCTCGGTCAGATCATGCTCGCCGCTGGAAATAAAGATCTTGTTTCCGGAAATGGAATAGGTGCCGTCCCCGTTGGGAACGGCGGTGGTGGTGAGTGCCCCCACGTCGGAGCCGGCTTCGGGTTCGGTCAAAAGCATGGTGCCGGTCCACTTGCCGGTGTACATGTTCTTCAGATAGACCCGCTTTTGCTCTTCGGTGCCGAATTCTTCCACCAGTTTTCCGGCGCCATGGGTCAGCCCCGCGTACATGATAAAAGCGTAGTTGGCGCCGTTGAAGTAATCGGCGGCTGCCAGCGCCACCGACCGGGGCATGCCCTGGCCGCCCCACTCCGGGTCTTCGGTCATGGCCAGCCATTCCCCTTCCCGGTACAGTTCATACACCCGATGGAAGCTTTCGGGAACCTTCACCTGACCGTTTTCGAAGCGGCATCCCTGGTCGTCCCCTTCTTTTCGGGTGGGGAGGATCTCCTTGACCGCCAGATTCCGGGCTTCATTGATGATCAGATCCACCGTTTTTTTGGTAAACTCCGCGAATTTCGGTCGTTTGCTGAGCTTTCCGACCTCCAGTTGTTCATGAAGAACAAAATCGACATCCCTGCGATCTGCGATGACTTGTGCCATTGTCTCTCTCCTTGGTTGTGTTGATAAAATGATGATTGTCAGGACCGGTGGTTCGGCCGCATTGGGGTTAGTTTCCGGTGGTTTCCGGTTTCCCGATACCCCGGATGAACAGATCGATGAGGGGATCGGCCATGGACACCAGGTCATATTCCCGGCGGGAACGGACCCAGTTGTTGATGGTCGATTCCACCGCTCCGAGGATGAACCGCTTGACCAAGCCGAGATAGAGATCCCGCCGCATGGCTCCCTCCTCCTGTCCCCGCTCTACGATCTCTCCGACGATGTCCAGGTACATCTTCGACATTTCCCGGATATGCTCCTGAATCAACTTGTGATTCTGGTGAGCCAGAGCCTGATAGACCACCGCCATATTGCGATCCCGCTGAAACTCTTCCAAGTGCCGGTGAACCAGGTTGCGCAGTTTATCGATGCTGTTGTCGGCTTTGTTCACTGATTCTCGAAATCCGGAAAAGACCTGTTTCGTTTTGTAATTGAGAAACTGGACAAGAATATCCTCTTTATTTTTGAAATAAAGATAGATCGTTCCGTCCGCAACCCCTGCTTCCCGGGCGATTTGAGATATGGTCGACTGGTGAAACCCCTTTTTGGCAAAAACGCTGACGGCCGCCTCGAGAATCCGCCGGTATTTCTCACCGGTTTTTGCTTTTGTGCTGTTGATAACGACCTCCTTGGAACCCGCGTGGACACCCAACTCTTTATGAATGAATATTCATTCATTTATCAGAGACCGTTTTCCAATGTCAAGAGAATAATTGAAAATTTATCCGGGGATGAACGGAAATAAATTTCTTTTTATATTCGTAAGCTTAGGATGGATCTGGAGAATTGAAGAGAAGGCGAACCGGCTGGAATCGGTTACGGGAGAGAAATGAACCTTTATTCAATGTCGCCGCATGAGATTTGGCCGCGGAATAGAACATAGGAGGTTTTGGAAAATCCATTTTCGGAGAGGCTGCGCGGGGAAAGGGCTGAAATACCGCAAAGGCATCCAAATGGTTACCGGAATGCCTTTGCGGTAGAAGAAATCTGATACACGGATATGGTTTAGAGATAGACTTCGATCTCGGCATCCTTCTTCAGGTTTTCGATATATGCATTCACCGCTTCGCTGACCTTCTGGCGCTTGAGCATTTCCTCGATACGCTCTTTGGCATCCGCAAAGGAGACCGTCGATTCCGGTTTTTTCTCCTCCACCTTGATCAGGTGATACCCGAATTGGGTTTCGACGATGTCCGATACCTGTCCTTCTTCCAGGGCAAATGCGGCTTCTTCAAAAGGCTTGACCATCTGTCCGCGGCCGAAAGACCCCAAATCGCCCCCCTTGGTGCTGCTGGGTCCTTCGGAATACTCCTTGGCCAGTTCAGCGAAATCGCCGCCTTCCTTCAGTTTCTTCTGAACCGATTCCAGTTGTTTTCTGGCCTCTGCCTTTTTCTCTTCATCGGCATCCGGGGCCACCTTGATCAGAATATGCCGGGCCTTCACCTGCTCGGGCTGCTTGAATAACTGAGGGCTGGCTTCATAATAGGCCTTTGCGTCCGCTTCGGACACACTGATGCTCGGCACCACCTCTTCATCCACCAGTTGCTGAATGCTGATCTGTTCCCGAATCTGCTGCTTGATCACCTCTTCGGAAAGGTTCATTTTGGAAAGCGCTTCCTTGAATTGGGCTTCGTTGGGAAACTGCTTTTTAAAAGAGGCCAGCTTCTCTTCCACCGCTTGATCATCGGCGGTGAAATCTTTTTTCTGACTGGCCTGGTACAGGACCTCCCGGTTGATCATGTTGTCCAGCACCTTCTTACGAATTTCCGCCACCTGAGATTCATCCGGTTTTTGCCCCTGCATCTCCATCTGCTTGAGCACCGGGGCCATCTCCTGCTCGAAGGCTTCCTGAGTGATCACCGCGTCGTTAACCACGGCCACCTTTCCATCGGTTCCGGCTTTTTCCTCGGCCGCCTTCTCCTCGGCCAAAGCCGGCGCGGTAATTCCCACGAGCAGAATCAGCAGGATCAACCCGCCCCGGATGAATTTTACTTGAATCATTATACCAATCTCCTTTCAAATTAAAAATGCCCTTACGGGCGGTTCAGGATACACATACCTGGTTTTAGACAACCGGCAGTCAAATAATGTCAGTAAACTTATCATCCCGACTGCGGTTGTAAACAATGCAGGCGTTTTTTATCCTCGAATCGCTTTTGACGGATGCGGTCCATTCATGGAAAAAAAGGAGATAATGCGGAAGACGGATACCGGCACCGGCTGGCAAGTTTTCCGCTGAAAGCCGTAGATTCAAAAGAAAGGCGAATGTAAGAAAAGAAAAACCCGCCCGGGCGGAGGGGGAATCAGACCTGCGTCCCGGGCGGGCGGAGTGGAACATCGACCCGGCCGGGAAAGGGGAATCCTCGGCCGGACCGGGTGGAACGGCTTACAACCTCTTACAGGGCATTTTTGTATATCTGGATCACATCTTCCAGAGTGGGGCATCTCGGGTTGGTGAGGCCGCAGGCATCCTTCTGCGCATTCTCGGCCATGGTCGGCAGATCTTCCTCTTTGACGCCCAGCTCTGAGAGGCCGCTGGGAATGCCGACGTCCGCGGAGAGCTTCTTGATGGCTTCCAATGCCTTATCGGCGGCATCACGCTTGGAAAGCCCGGCGATGTTTTCACCCATGGCGATGGCGATATCTCCGAAACGATCCATCTTGGCGATCAGGTTATAGGCACTCACATGGGGCAGAAGAATGGCGTTGCACACACCGTGGGGCAGATCATAAAATCCGCCCAGCTGATGCGCCATGGCGTGGACATGCCCCAGACTGGCGTTGTTGAAGGCCATGCCGGCCAGGTACTCGGCATAGGCCATTTTGTCACGGGCCACCATATCGGCGCCGTTGGCGACCGCCGCCCGCAGGTAATTGGCGACCAGGTCGATGGCTTTCAGGGCGCAGGCATCGGTGACCGGAGTGGCGATGATGGAGACGTAAGCCTCGACCGCATGGGTCAGTGCGTCCATGCCGGTGGCGGCGGTCAATCCCGGAGGCATTCCCTGCATCAGCAGCGGATCATTGATGGCGACGGTCGGGGTGACCCGCCAGTCGACGATGGCCATTTTGACCTTGCGGGACAGGTCGGTGATGATGCAGAAACGGGTCATTTCACTTGCCGTCCCTGCGGTGGTGTTGACCGCGATGTAAGGAGGCATATTTTTTTTGGATTGATCCACGCCCTCATAGTCGTTGATCTTCCCGCCGTTGGTGGCCAGAATGCCGATGCCCTTGCCGCAGTCGTGGGAGCTGCCGCCGCCCAGAGAAATGATAGAGTCGCACCCCTCGCTTTTATAAACTTCGATTCCGTCATGAACATTCTTGTCAGTGGGGTTCGGAATGGTGTCGTCGTAAACCGGGCAATCCACTCCGACATCCTTTTTGATCAGGTTGACGATCTGTTCCGTGATCCCCGCGCCGGTGATGCCCTTGTCGGTGACGATCAGGGGTTTTTTACAGCCAAGGGTCTGGATTTGGTTGCCCAGTTCCTTGTGTGCGCCGACGCCCATAAGTGTAACCGTAGGAATAAAAAATCCATAAACTTGTTCCGGTACAGACATTGAAACCTCCTTCATTTAATTAAGGTTAAACAGCTTTGCACATGCCCCTTCAATTTCGAACTGATATCTAGATTATACAATAGTGATGCCAAAAAAATACTTTAACTTCTTTTAATCGATATTTATCGTGATAATACTGTATTTGCAGGATATTTTTTTATCCGGTCCATGATGCCGCCCCTCGGTCAGTATGGGGCAAAAGGAGACATGAGTTATTTTGACCCAAGTTTGATTTTTTTCGGGTCAATTGGATACGACCCTGCCTCTGAAACTCGCCCGCCGCTTCTCATAAAACACAGCTAATAAAAAAGGATTATTGACGATTCCTTTCGGGGGTGATAAAAAGGAACCTCGTCTGTCGGCCTGATTTCCAATCACTTCCCGCCTCTTTGGCAACACAGAAGGAATCTAATGAAACCCAAAATAAAAATGTACGGTCTGTCTTCCTGCGCCCATTGCAAAGACATGAGAATGTATCTGAAAGAACGCGGTGTCGATTTTGAGTGGACCTATCTGGACCTGCTGACCGGGGATGAACGCAGCAATACCATGCGGGAACTGAAAAAACACAATCCCGAATGTACCTTCCCGACCATTGTCATCGGAGATACGGTGATCGCCGGCTTTAAAAAGGACAAGATCGATGCATGTCTGGAGGACACCCCGGATCATCCGTAATTCCCAGGATCAGCAGCAGCTTTTCAGATTATTCCCTCATTCTTTCCCGTATAACCGGATGTCGGCCATTCCAACGGGCCGCAGTTGATTGAACCCGAATCCATCTAATAAAGGGGGATCCGCTATGCCGATGTCAGTTCGCAAATTTTCCATTCCGGAAATATTTTTCGGCCGTGGCAGCCTGCAATACGTCGGAACCTGCGCCAGGCGTCTGGGAGCGGAAAAGATTTTTCTCGTCAGTGATCCGGGACTGGAAAAGGCAGGGTGGGTCGACAAGGTATTCGACTTTCTGGAAACAGAAAAGCTGAGCTGGGTCTATTATTCCAATGTGGTGGCGAACCCGAGAGACCACCAGATTGAGGAGGGGGCCCGAATATATCTGGAAGAGGGGTGCGATGTGGTGGTGTCTCTGGGCGGCGGCAGCCCTATGGACGCCGCCAAAGGAATCGCGCTGGTAGCCAGCAACGGGGGAAAGGTGCACGATTATGAGGGGGCCAACCGTATTCACCGCCCGCTGCCGCCCATGGTTTTTATCCCCTCCACCGCCGGAAGCGGCTCGGATGTCTCGCAGTTTGCGATCATCAATGATGTTCAACGTCGGGTCAAAATGTCCATCATCAGCCGCACCCTGGTCCCCAACATTTCGATCATCGACCCCAATATTCTCACGACCAAGAGCAAATCTCTGATCATCGCCGCCGCCATCGACGCCATTGCTCATGCAGCGGAGTCATATGTTTCTAAAATAGCCTCCCCGTTCACCGAGGTTCATTCCCTCAAGAGCATCGATATCATCATCAAATATCTCCCGGTCGCTCTGAAAACCAAGGGAATCGATGCTCTGGAAAAATTGAGCGTCGCCAGCACCTCCGCCGGAATGGCCTTCAGCAACGCCAGCCTCGGCATGGACCATGCGCTGGCCCATTCTCTGGGCGGGATGCTGGATGTAGTCCACGGGTTGATTCACCCGGTACTGCTTCCTCATGTCCTGCGATTCAACCTGCCGGCCTGCCCTGCCAAAGTGGCCGATATCGGTGAAATCGTTCTGGGAAAGCGGTTTTCATCCGATGAGAAGACCGCCCTGGCCGGCATTGAAAGACTTGAAGAATTCTCCCATGAGCTCAAGGTCTCCACTCGGCTTCGGGATATCATTTCGGACCACGCCAACCTTCCCAAGGTTTGCAAGATGGCGGCCAATGATTCCTGCCTGCTGACCAATCCCCGGCCGGCCACCTGGGAAGAAATGCTTCATCTGTGCGAGGAGGCCTGGTGATGAAGATAGGAACCCGTCTGGAAGACCTGATCGGTCTTGAAGACACCAAGCTGGGCTTTTTCAAGGAGGTCCAGATCAAAATGAGAGAGCTTCAGGAGAGCAACCTGAAGCTGGAAGAAAAACGGCAGCAGATTCAGGCGATTCTGGACGGCATCACCGATGTCATGGCGGTCACCTCACTCGATTACCGAATTCAATCCGTCAATGACGTGTTTTATAAAACCTTTCCTCACCCCAGCCCCCAGGACGAATTCTGTTATCGGGTATTCCGCGCTCGAGAGGCCCCCTGCTCTCCCTGCCCACTGGCCGACGCCCTGGAGACGAATCATGTCTGCCGGCAGATGCACATCTATCATCTCAAGGGCCGGAATCGGCAGTTTGAGATCACCGCATCCCCTTTACGGGACCAGCGAGGCAAGCCCGAGCACATTCTTTTGCTTAAAAGAGACGTTACCGTCGAAAAGGAATATCAGGCCAAATATTACCACGCCGAAAAGATGGCCACGATCGGTCTTCTGGCCGCCGGAGTGGCCCATGAAATCAACAATCCGCTCACGGCTATCTGCGGTTTTGCAGAGGGAATCAAGCGCCGTCTGCCCAAACTGGAAGAACGCCTCCGGGAATCTCAAAACGACCATAAACTGACCAAAGATCTTCAGGAATATGCCGAAACCATTATCGCTGAGGGAAATCGATGCCGGGACATCGTCCAGAATCTGCTGACTTTCAGCCCCCGGTGGAACGCCTCCCTCTCTTCGCTGGATCTCAATTTTTTGGTTGTGGATGTCCTCAAGATTCTGGAGCATCATCTAAAAAAAAAACTGCCCAACGCCATCTGCCTGGATCTGGATCCAGCCCTTCCCCGGCCCATGGGGATCGCCGCAGAACTGAAGCAGGTAGTTCTGAATTTGGTCATCAATGCCCTGGAAGCCATTCAAGATCAGGGAAAAATCA
Source organism: Desulfobacteraceae bacterium (assembly GCA_041642315.1). Classification (GTDB taxonomy): domain Bacteria; phylum Desulfobacterota; class Desulfobacteria; order Desulfobacterales; family Desulfococcaceae; genus JAABSQ01. The sequence continues at coordinate 26,056 of JBEPWQ010000013.1, forward strand.
CTCTCAAAACCTACCCCCAAGGAAACCGATGGATCGTTCTCAGCGTCAAAGATACAGGCTACGGTATTCCCAAGGAAAATCTGGACAAACTCTTTGAGCCTTTTTTTACCACAAAACCGGTGGGCAAAGGAATCGGCATCGGCTTGTCCACATGCTACAATATCATTCGTCAGCACAACGGTGAAATACAGGTGGAAAGCAGTGCCGGAGAGGGCGCCGTCTTCAAGGTAAAATTGCCCAGGCCATGATGCCTCAGCACGAAATCAAAAAGATCTATGCAGCAAACAGAAGTCATTCAGATACTGGTTATAGATGACGAACAGTCGATTCGCAGACTGCTCGAAATGGAGCTGACCTCGCCGAGAAGATTCGTCAAAACGGCTGGAAACGGCCGTGAAGCTTTTAAACTGCTGAACAAATGCCGGTTCGACGTCATCATTTTGGACATTCAGCTGCCCGATGCCAACGGCCTGGACCTGATGGTCGAATTCCAGGATCTGGTGCCGGGGGTCGAGGTCATTTTAATCACCGGATACGGGGATATCGACAGCGCAGTCGAAGCCATGAAGATGAGCGCCTATGATTACATCACCAAACCTTTCAACCTGGACCGTTTGGAACTGGTGATTGAAAAGGCTTTTCAGCGGGTGTGTCTTCAGCGGGAAAACACACTGCTCCGCCACAAGCAGGGGGAGCAACCTTCCCATAAGCTCATCGGCAACTCCCCTTCCATTGAAGATGTCCGCTACCTGGTCGCCAAGGTCGCCCCGACCCATGTACCGGTACTCATTACCGGAGAAAGCGGAACCGGAAAGAATGTGGTATCCCGAAATCTGCACGCCCTGAGTCAGCGGGCCGCTCAGCCGCTGATCACCAAAAACTGCGGCACCCTTCAAAAAGAGCTGATACTGAGCGAACTCTTCGGATACCGAAAAGGCGCCTTTACCGGGGCCGCCGATTCTCGGGAAGGACTCCTTGATCTGGCCCACAGAGGCACCCTGTTTCTGGATGAAATCGGAGAACTGCCCATGGATGTACAGGCCTCTCTGTTGCGGGTGCTCGAAAATCAGACCTATCGCCGGGTGGGCGGACAGGAGGAGCGCCAGGCGGATATCCGATTCATTTTCGCCACCAACCGAGTCCTCCAAAAGGAGGTCGAGACCGGTCGATTCAGCCAGGCCCTGTACCACCGGCTGAATGTCTTCAACATCGAACTGATGCCGCTGAGAGATCGCAAGGAAGACATTCCCCTGCTGGTGGAATATTTTCGACAAAAATTGAGTATGGGCGGTTCTCCCTGCCGGATTTCAGCGAAAGCCATGCAATGCCTTCTGGCATATCACTGGCCGGGAAACATACGCGAGCTTCAAAATGTGATGGAACGAGGGATTATTCTGGCCGAAAACGGGCTGATCACCGAACGGGCTCTGCCACGGGAACTGGTGGAGGCGGTTCGTGAAAACCCCCAGGACACGCCTTTCCTCTCTCTGGCGGAGATGGAAAAACACCACATCCTTCGGGTGCTCAAGTATGTGAAAGGCAACCGGGCGAAAGCCTCCGAACTCTTGGGTATCGGGCGGAAGACCCTCTACCGCAAAATCAAAGAATATGATGAAAACGAACTCAGCCCACACTGACAAGCACATGACAGAACGAGGAATACCATGACCGATTATATCGACATTAAATTATTTGCCAGCCTATCCGAAAAAACCCCGCAGCCTTCGGAGAAATACCCCATCGAATCGGGCATGACTGTCCGGGAACTGATCGACCGCCTTGCGGTGCCGGAGAATGAAGCCAAGCTGATCTTCATCAACGGCCGCAAGGGCGAATTGACCTCGGTTCTAAAGGACGGGGATCGGGTCGGCATCTTTCCCCCGGTGGGAGGAGGATGATGAACCGGCACGAGCTGAACCGGGAACTGGAAGACCGGGCCCTTCCGCGAACTTTTCCGGATGGGACAACCTATGCGGCCGCAGATATTCGAACGGTGGAAGTGCTTTCAGGATTTTTCGGAATTTCAGGTCGAGAGGTGGAGATCGCAGCTCTGGAAAAGGAGATCATTCCGGAACGATACGCCCGGAATTTCAAGACCTTCAGTTTTAAGGATCAAACGGCGCTGCTCAAGGCAAAAGTCACGGTGGTAGGGCTGGGCGGCCTGGGCGGCGGGGTCACTGAAATTCTGGCCCGGGACGGGATCGGCCGATTGACGCTTGTTGACGGGGATCGGTTTGAAGAAAGCAATCTGAACCGGCAGTTCCTCAGCACCCGGGATCTCCTCGATACCCTGAAAGCAGAGGCTGCAGCCCATCGGGTGGCCCGTGTAAACCCATCTGTAGGGGTCACCGCCCATCCCGTTTTCATGAATGCCGAAAACGGACCCGACCTGATGGCGGGATCCGATGTGGTGATCGACTGCCTCGATAACATCAAAACCCGACTGCTGGTGGAGCGGGCCTGCAAGCATTCCGGCATTCCGCTGGTATCGGCGGCTATCGCAGGGGTGGCGGGCCATGTCACCACCATCTTCCCGGAAGATACAGGGTTACGCCTGATCTACGGAGATGTAGAGGATATGGAAGCCAAAGGCGCCGAGTCGACCCTGGGCACCCTTCCCCACGGCATCACCATCCTCTCGGCCCTGGAGTGCGCCGAGGCGGTCAAAATCATTACCGGCCGGGGCAAACCACTCCGCAACCGGCTGCTTCTCATGGATATCGCCGATTATACCTTTCAGGTTCTGGACCTGACCTGACCCCATTTCGGAGGATTCAAAACCATCCGAATTCCGCCCGAGGTGACAAAACCGGGCATAAAATAAAAAAACGGGAATGCGGCACAAGACCGTCTCCCCGTTTTATTTTTCAGGATTAAACCCCTGCTACCAGTTGAACACCGTGTCGAGCTGTTCGTCAGGGATATCGAAGACCACGTTGTGCGGGGAAATCGTTTCTCTTCTGAAAAAGCGCGGCAGCCGATCATCTTCGGCGGTAAACCCGGCTTTCTTATTGAAATCCCGCTCCATGGAAAGAATCTTCTTGCCCAGGTCCACCACGTCGTCCCCGGTCATATTCATATCATACATGCCGTTGATGGATTCGACCATGGCATCGAAGGTTTCGCTCTGGTCCAGAATGGCGAAGGCGATAAACAGGCAGTAGCCGGTGGCGTCCAGGGCCGCCGTCGCGATCTGAAGGTTTCTGGAAAGCTCGATCTGACCCTCGTTGCTCAGCGGATCCACGTCGCCGCCGACCTTGAGGATATTGGTGGCGATGGCATACCCTGCGGTGTGGTCCGCGCCCATCGGGGAAGTAGCGTAGGTGACACCGATCCCCTTGACCGCCCGCGGATCATAGGCCGGAAGCGCCTGGTTCTTGAC
>JBEPWQ010000014.1:0-15674 GCA_041642315.1 Desulfobacteraceae bacterium
ATCCGGTGCTGACCTTGGTGACCTTTGCCTTTCATATCAGTGTGATCCTGGTCCCGATCTTTCTGCTGGCCCATGTGCTGCTCTGGAAGGAATCCTTTGACATCAGCTGGTGGTATCTGCCGGAAGCTGTCGCCGACTGGATGACCCTGATCGTCATCTTCGCCTGCATATTTTTCGCCGGCCGCAGAATGATCCGCAAAGACGTCAAATATCTGACATCGAGTTCCGATTACTGGATTCTGGCCATGGTGGCCGCACCCTTCATCACCGGGTATTGGGCCCATCATCATTGGCCCATGTACCGGCTCATGTACATCCTTCACATCCTATCCGGTGAAATCATGCTGGCGGCCATCCCCTTCACCCGTCTGAGCCATATGTTGTATTTCGTCTTTACCAGGGGATACATCGGTTCCGAATTCGGCGCCGTCAGACATGCCAGAGACTGGTAGGCAAGGAATTTACATGAAGAATCATCTAAAAAAACAACAGGAGACGTATGATGTCTGAACCTGCTTCCAAAATAGAGAGCCAAAAAGAAATTAAACAGATTAAGGACATGGGGCTGGATCAGGGTGTAGCCCGATTGACACCCGAGAAGATCGAAAAGGTGGTCAACGAAGTCCTGGAAAATGAAACCGGAGCGCGTCTCAAAGCCTATGTGGAGTCCTGCGTCCACTGCGGGCTTTGTTCGGATGCCTGTCATTACTATGTTTCCAGGAAGGATCCGATTTTTTCTCCCGCCGCAAAGGTCAAGCAGACGCTCTGGGAAATCCTCGAGAAAAAGGGCAAGGTTTCCCCGGAGTTCATCCGGCGGGCCGCGGAAGTGGCTTACACCGAGTGCAATCTTTGCCGTCGGTGCGCCATGTATTGTCCCTTCGGCATCGATGTGGCCTATATGATGCTTACCATGCGTCGAATCTGCCATAAACTCGGGGTCACGCCCCAGTATATCCAGGACACCGCCCACAGCCATTCCGCCACTATGAACCAGATGTGGGTGAAGGAAGACGAGTGGGTCGACACCCTTTTCTGGCAGGAGGAGGAAGCCCAGGAGGAGATCCCGGGCCTGCGGATTCCGGTTGAAAAGGAAGGCGCCGATATCATGTATTCAGTGATCGGCCCCGAGCCCAAGTTCCGGGCCCAACTGATCTACCAGGCAGCGGTCATTCTCAATGCCGCCGGTGCCGACTGGACCATGCCGGCGACCCCGGGCTGGGACAACAGCGATATGGCCATGTATACCGGCGATAATGAAATGATGGCCCGACTCAAAAAGGAGCACTTCGAAACCGCCACGCGGCTGAAAGTGAAGCGGATCGTGATGGGTGAATGCGGGCATGCTTTCCGCTCCGTCTATGACATGGGGAACCGGGCCCTGGGCTGGAAAATGCCGCCGGTGCCGGTTGTCCATGCGCTGGAATATTATTATGAACTGTTCCGGGCAGGCCGCATCAAAGTGGCGAAGAAATTCGAGAAACCGGTCACCCTTCATGATCCCTGCAATGTCATTCGGGGCCGCGGGCTTCATGAAATGACTCGCTATGTGGTCAACAGAACCTGTGAAAATTTCATCGAAATGACACCCAATCGTGAGCACAATTACTGTTGCTGCGCCGGTGGCGGGGTGATCAACTGCGGCCCTCCATTCAGAGACAAACGGGTGGTGAGCAACAGCATCAAAGCGGATCAGATCAGCGCCACCACCAAAAAGGGGGTCGAGGTCGTGATCGCGCCATGCCATAATTGTCACGGCGGTCTCGAAGATATCATCCACCACTTCGGCCTCGGAGTGGAACTCAAGTTCCTGGGCGATATCATCTATGAGGTAATGGAAAAACCCGAATAGCGGTCGATATCCTGATGGCAAAATCGATTCTCCATTCTTAAACGGATAACTTTAGGAGGAATTTCCCGATGAATAAAAGGGTTTTGATGATTGGTCTCGCAGTGATGCTGGTTATGTCCGGGTTTGCGGCGATTTCCGGATTTTCCCAGGATGAGGTCAACTATGTCCGGGACAGCGCCTTCGGCGTTCGAATTCGCGGCATGGTGCCGTTCGTCCACGATGAACACAATGAAAAGGCCGGAACCGAAGACTGTACCATCTGTCATCATGTCTACGAAGACGGTGAAAGACTGGAGTTTGAAACCTCCGAGGATATGGAGTGCTCGGAATGCCATATGGCCGGCGGAAAGGACGAAATGGATCTGATGCGGGCCTATCATCTCAATTGCAAGGGGTGTCATGAGGAGCGAAAAGCGGGTCCGGTGATGTGCGGCGAGTGCCATCTTGAATAATAGATGCCGAGGTCCCCTCATCAGAGGCCATAGGCCGTTTGTTGTTAATTTTTTTTTAGAAACGAGGTGTATTATGGCAAAAAAAGTATTGGTCATCGATGATGATCCCGTGGTCGTAAAACATCTGTCCACCATCCTGAACGATCACGGATATGAAACCTGTACCGCCGGAACCGGTATTGAGGCTTTGGAGGTGATGAAGCAGGAAAAACCCGATCTGGTGACGCTTGATCTGGAAATGCCGGAAGAATGGGGCACCCGCTTCTATCGAAAATTTAAAAAGGACCCGGATCTCAAGGATACGCCGGTTCTGGTCATCAGCGGAATGCCCTCTCGCCATCTTTCCGTTCGGGATGCGGTGGGGTATCTTCATAAACCGTTTGATCCGGAAAAGGTAATCGAGCTGGTCGAGAAGGCGGTCGGCAAATAAACGCAACACGCCCGCTTTTTCATTCAAGGATGCGGATCACATGCCGGGTGGTTTCCGCCACCCGGCCGACTCGGTTCTTGTCCATCCGGTCGCACCTCCCCTTTTCGGCGGCCGGTTTTTTTGCTGAAAAACCCTGCCAGCCCTCACCCCTAGTTCCCGATCCTACCGTTGCCGTTTCTCCAAAATAGAGTCCAGCCGGCCGCAAATTACAGTTGAGACCCTATTTACGGAGTTTGTCCCACGGTATAGGAAGGAAGTCCTTACCGGAAATTATTCGCGGCTAGGCGGAATGATATTCTATGTGCAGGACTCTCATCGTTGAAAACAGTGTGACCTTCCGAAAAACCTTTTCGGAGGCCCTCGGCAAGCGATTCCCCAAGATGGTGATCGAGGAGGCCGAAGACGGCGTGGAGGCGATGCGGAAGGTCCGCTCGTTTCAGCCGCAGCTGGTCTTTATGGACATTCGGTTGCCCGGAGAGAACGGGCTCAGGCTCACCGGAAAGATCAAAGCCCGAATGCCGGAGGTGGTGGTCATCATCCTCACCGATTACGATCTGGAAGAATACCGGACCGCCGCATTCTTGAAAGGGGCGGACGACTTCATCGCCAAGGGGGCGCTCAACCTGTCGAATATCGAAGTCATCGTTCATCGTGTTTCGGCCGGCGTCTGATCGCAGCCGCAGACCCTACCATTTCCAGTCGTAAATTAGGGTCCCTTTGGAATCAATATACAGCCTCGAACCCATTTACCGAATATCGTCTTTGGTTTAAACCCGTATAACGTCTGTACCGGGATTTCCTGAACACATATCACCACTTAATCATTTTTAAGGAATGTTTTACTATGGCGAAGGGAACAATGAAAAACCGAGTGGTTGGCGTTCTGATTGCACTGTTATTGGCCTCGACATTCGCGATCGGGGTCCGGGCGGTGGAAAAGCTCGCGCCGGACGAACAGGAGAAGGCCAGGGCGGATATCATCAAGATTGGCACCTTGAAGATCTTCGGGGATCTGGATAAACCCGAGGTCATTTTCCTCCATGATGCCCATACCGAGGCCCTGGAAAAAAAAGGAAAAGACTGTACCGCCTGCCATCTTCCCAGGAGCAACAAAATACCCGGGGACATTGAGGAGGCGGTCAAAGGCATTGATCCCTTGTCGCCGAAATTTAAGCGTCTGGAGAATACCGCCCGCAAAGAGGTGATGGACATCTATCATACCTTTTGTATCGACTGCCACACCCAGATGAGGGCGGATGGGGACGAGTCGGGTCCGGTCACCTGCGGCAAGTGCCACCAGGAGACCGATCTGGTATCCACCCGACAGCCCATGGGGTTTGACCGATCTCTGCACTACCGGCACTCCAAGACCCAGGAGAAAAAGTGCGAGCGCTGCCATCACAAGTATGATGCCGAAGAGGAAAAACTGGTTTACGACAAGGGCAATGAAAGCACCTGCCGGTATTGCCATCTTGAAGAGGGTGCCGACATTCCGCCCTACGTGGAAGACAAAACCCAGATCTCCAAACTCAGTATGCGGGAAGCATCCCATCTGGATTGCATCGAATGCCACCGTAAAACGGCGGCCAAAAAGCAGAAAGCCGGCCCCATTCAGTGCCGGGGATGCCACTCCCCTGAAGCGCAGGCCAAGATCGAAAGGGTGGAAGACATTCCGCGAGTGGAGCGCAACCAGCCCGATATGGTGCTGGTCAAGACCGGAGAACCGACGGCCGAAGACAATGAGGAACTGGGTGCCGTCCGTATGAATGCCGTTCCCTACAACCACAAGGCGCACGAAACCTATAACGATACCTGCCGGGTCTGTCACCATGCCAGCATGGAAACCTGCAGCCGATGCCATACCATCGGCGGATCCAAACTCGGGGGCGAGGTGAAACTGGAGCAGGCCTATCACATGATCAGCTCCCGAAAAAGTTGTCTGGGATGCCATGAAGATAACAAGCAGAAAGATCCCAACTGTTCCGGCTGCCATTATTTCATGTCTCCGCATCGCAAACAGAAAGACGAAACCTGCCTGAAATGCCACCAGGAGATGACCGAAGACATGCAAAGAATGGCCCGAAAGGCCGAAAAGAAGGAAGATCCCGAGGCCATGAAGGAGCTGGCGGAGAAGATGCTGGCGGAACGCACCTACCTGAAGGAAACCTATTCGGACGAGGATGTTCCTGAGAAACTGGTCATCAAGGAGATGATGGACCAGTATGAAGGGGCCGAGTTCCCTCACCGAAAAATCGTAAAGAAACTTCAGAGCAATATCAGTGAAGACAAACTGGCCGGGTTCTTTCACAGCGACAAGGGGACCCTCTGTCAGGGGTGCCACCACAACAGTCCGCCGTCTAAAAAACCGCCAAAGTGTGTGACCTGCCACGGCAAACCGTTCGATCAGAACAATCCCCTGAGACCGGGGCTGTTGGCCGCCTACCATCGGCAGTGCATGACCTGCCATGAGCAGATGAAGATCGAAAAACCGACCGGATGCACCGGTTGCCATAAGAAAAACCCGGAGAAATCGTGAATAATTTCCCTTATTCCCTTATACCCGATTCCCCTTTCTCCGTTTCCCTCCCCGCATCGGGGAGGGAAAAATCCCCAAATCATGCGGGGAGATATGGAACTTTCAAAGATTAATTACACCTGAGGATGGGCCTTTATGTCTGTATCCCGAAGAAAATTTCTGGCATGGATGGGCGGTGCGGGGCTGAGTACGACCATTGGTTCCAAAGCCTTCGCCGCGACTCAAAAACATTTTGAAGGATATCCCGAAAGCATGGGGGTGCTGCATGACACGGTGTTGTGTGTCGGTTGCCGTCGGTGTGAAGAGGGATGCCAAAAAGCGAATGATCTTCCGGCCCCGGAGAAACCCTTCACCGATCTGACGGTATTGGAAGAGCAGCGCAGAACCGATGCCACCAATTATACGATCGTCAACAAATACGAGGTCGAGGACCGAATCCCCTATGCGGTGACGGAAAAGCCCGGGAGTCCGGCGCCGGGAAGCCCGGTGTACCGGAAATTTCAGTGCAACCATTGCCTGGAACCGGCCTGCGCTTCGGCCTGTTTCGTCTCGGCCTTTACCAAGACACCGGAAGGGGCCGTGGCTTACAATAAGGATGTCTGTGTGGGATGCCGTTACTGCATGGTGGCGTGTCCGTTCGACGTCCCCACCTACGAGTACCACAAGGTCCTGGAGCCCCGCATTATGAAATGCACCATGTGCCATCCGCTGATTCAGGCGGGCAAACGGGACCTTCCCGGATGTGTCGAAGCCTGCCCGGTGGAGGCCCTGGTTTACGGCAAACGAGACGACTTGATCAAGCTGGCCCGGGAACGGATCCGCAAGCATCCAGAGCGGTATATCGATCATATCTACGGCGAGCGGGAGATGGGCGGCACCAATTGGCTGTATGTCAGCGGCGTCGATTTCGATAAGGTGGGCATGCGCACGGATCTCGGGAACACCCCTGCGCCTGCGCTGACCTCCGGGGCCCTGTCCGCGGTTCCCATCGTGGTCGGGCTCTGGCCGGTTTTGTTGACCGGGATCTGGGCCATCAACCAGCGCAAAGAAAAAATATCCGAAGAAGAGCGCAGGGCTGCGGTGGCTTCGGCGGTTGAACAAACCCGGTCGGAGGCGGATCAGAAGCTGACCCAGGCCATGGAAAAGGCGGAAAAGGATAAGCAGACCGCCATTGAAAAAGAGGTCAAAAAGGCCATGGAAGAGGCCGCCAAAGCGCAAGCGGAAGACGCAGACAAATCCGAGGAGGAAGAATAATGTCCGAAGAAACCACCGCTGTCAAAAAGATTTTTCCACCGGATCGGTCGTTGTACACCCCCTTCAATGTGGTGATCGGCGCGATCCTGATCCTGGGGGTGATTCTCTCCATCCTGCGGTTTACCGGCGGCCTGGCAACCGTGACCAATCTCGACCACAATTACCCATGGGGGCTCTGGATCGGTTTTGACCTGATGGCCGGTGTCGCACTGGCCGCCGGCGGATATACCACCTCGGCCGCAGTCTATATTTTCGGATTGAAACGGTACCATTCCGCGGTCCGCCCGGCCATTCTGACCGGTTTTCTGGGGTATGCCCTGGTGGTGGTGTCTTTGACCTATGACGTAGGGCGTCCCTGGCGGCTTCCGTTTCCATTCCTGGTGCAGCAGGGAACCACCTCCCTGCTCTTTGAAGTGGCCGCCTGCGTGGGCCTTTACCTAACGGTTCTGTTTCTGGAATCCACGCCGGCCGCCCTGGAATGGCTGGGCCTGAAGAAGTTGAGAAACATCGTGACCAAGCTGACCCTGGTTCTGACCATTTTCGGCGTGGTGTTGTCGACCCTTCATCAGTCCTCCCTCGGGGCCTTGTTCCTGATCGCCCCCGGAAAACTGCATCCGCTCTGGTATTCCGGGTACATTCCGGTCTATTTCTTTGTATCGAGTATCTTTGCCGGGCTCTCCATGGTGATTCTTGAGAGCAATCTTTCCCACAAATACTTCAAAGACAAAATGGATGAGACGCATCTGAAAGAACATGATCGCGTAACCCTCGGGTTTGCAAAGGGAGCTTCCTTTGTCATGGCCGGGTATGTTATCATCAAGATCATCGGAATTTCCGTGGCCAACCAGTGGGCACTGCTGTTCACCCCCTACGGCGCCTGGTTTCTGGTGGAACTGCTCGGATTCGTGGCCCTGCCCTGTTTTCTCTACGCCGTCGGGGTACGCGACCAGAATCTGAAGCTGATCCGCCGAACCTCCATTATCGCCGTCATCGGGGTTGCTTTGAATCGGCTGAACGTCTGTCTCATCGCATTCAACTGGTATCTGCCCCTCAGCGAGCGGTATTTTCCCCATATCGGGGAGATCGGTCTGACGATTTTCATGGTGACCATCGGAATCCTGGTGTTCCGATTTATCGTCACCCGCATGCCGGTATTATACGAACACCCGGAGTATGAATCTCATTAAAACTGGAGGAAGGGCATCATGGAGAGCAGTTTTCATACGCTTCACGAATTTATGCTGTTTACCGAAAGCATGACCTATATTATCATTGTGGCGGCCCTGCTCGGCATCGTTGCTTTCTGGAGATTCCTGAACGGCAGCGACCGCAAAAAAGATTTGGGCATGGATGAGGGGGAGGAATAATCATGTATGAACTTGTCACCGGCCCTCTGGCCTGGCTTGCATTCGGAATATTTTTTATCGGCGTTGCGGTTCGCGCCGTCCTTTACATCAGAGGCCTCGACTGGCAAATGGACCGGGTGGCCTATAAGCCTCACAGGATGCACGGCATCAAAGGTGCGGTCAACTCCATCGTATCCTGGCTGATTCCCTACGGGACCCGAAGTTGGCGGTTTTATCCCTTTTTTACGGTGATGGTGTTCGTATTCCACATCGGCCTTCTGATTACGCCCATTTTCCTGGAGGGGCACAACATTCTTCTGAAGGAACGATTCGGATTCAGCCTCTGGTCCATCTCACAGCCTACGGCGGATGTGTTGACCATCGGCATGATGGCGGCCGCCTTCTTTATTCTGCTGCGGCGGTACGCCCTTCCCGAGGTGAGAATCTTAACCACCTGGTATGATTATACGCTGTTGGGCATCGCAGTGGCCCCGTTTTTTACCGGTTTTCTGGCCGCGCATCAAATCGGAAATTACCAGTTCTGGTTGATTGCGCATATTTTGACCGGTGAAATCATGCTGATCGCCATTCCGTTTACCAAACTCTCTCATTTCATTCTGTTCTTCCTCTCCAGGGCCCAACTCGGCATGGATTACGGTATCAAACGAGGCGGGATGAAACGCAAGCGCGGAATGGCATGGTAAGCCGGTACTCATCTTTATAAAACAACGAAAGTCAAGGATATAGCATATGGCACAAGGTAAATTTTGTAACCGTGAAAAGGTCGATACCCTTGAACAGCTTCAGGCGCTGTTGAATGATAAAGGGGGCGGTCAATATTACAAGGAGATGCAGGATCTGGATGTGGATACGGATCTTCTCTGGACCACCCTTCAGAAGACGCTCAAGGAGAAATCGAGAATCAAGGCATGGCTGGAGATCTGCGCACACTGCGGAATGTGCTCCGATTCGTGTTTTCTCTACCTGGCCAACAACAAAGACCCGGAACAGGTGCCGTCTTATAAGATTCAATCCACCCTGGGGCAGCTGTATAAGCGAAAGGGCAAGGTAGACAACGCCTTTATGCAGATGTGTATGGATACCGCCTGGTCCAAATGCACCTGCTGCAACCGCTGCGGCATGTACTGTCCCTTCGGCATCGACATGGGGGTCATGTTCAGCTACCTGCGGGGGCTCTGTTTTCAGCAGGGATTCGTTCCCTGGGAGATGAAGATCGGCTCGGGCATGCACCGGGTCTTCCGTGCCCAGATGGATGTGACCACGGAGGATTGGGTGGAGACCTGCGAATGGATGGCCGAAGAGTATGAAGAAGACTGGCCGGGCCTGAAGATCCCCATCGAGAAGGTGGGCGCGGATATTATGTACACCGTGAACGCCCGGGAGCCGAAACATTACCCCGAAGATTTGGCCGAAGCCGCCATTCTGTTTCACCTGGCCGGTGAAGACTGGACCGTTCCGGAAGAGGGGTGGGAAGAAACCAGCCTGGCCATGTTCGCCGGTGACTGGGAGGCCTGCAAAATACAGGTGCAGAGTGTCTATGATGCCATGGAGCGGCTCAAACCCAAGCGGATGGTGGTCACCGAATGCGGCCACGCCTACCGGGCCACGGTGATCGAAGGACCCTACTGGTGCGGCCTCAAGACCGGACAACCGCCGGTGGAAAGCCTCCATTACGTGGAATGGGTGGCCGAAGTCCTGCGGAACGGGAAACTCAAGATCGATCCGGCAAAAAAAATAAAAGAACCGGTGACGCTTCAGGACTCTTGCAACTACATTCGAAATGCCGGGCTCGCCGAATATACCCGGGAGATCATGAGCTATATTGCCGAAGACTTCCGTGAAATGAACCCCAACAAAGATCACAATTTCTGCTGCGGCGGGGGCGGCGGGTTCAACGGCATCGGACGATACCGAAAACAACGAAACACCGGCCTGAAGGTGAAGCGGGACCAGATTCTCCAGACCGGCGCCAAACTGGTGATTGCGCCCTGCCACAACTGCTGGGATGCGATTCGGGATTTGGAGGAGGTCTACGAGATCGGGATTCGCTGGTCTTTTCTGAAGCCGCTTCTGGTCGAAATGGTGGAGGTTCCCGAGCACCTGAAACCTCAGGAAGAAGAGGTATAGGCAGAGCTGATGAATCGGGTGACGGTAACCCGGGAGGGTGTGATTGTGCATGAGGGGACGGTCATTGATACCGAACCCCTCATGTACCTCGGCTTTGAAACCCTTCTGGAGGATGGGTTTACGCTGCGAAGCTTTTTTCGAGCATTTGATAAATATCCCCGGCTCCAGAAGCTGAACGCCTTTTTTTCCTCCTATATGGACCAGTACAAGGCCAGTCCGAAAGATCAGTGCATCTATGACGGCTTTGATCGGTTGGAATTCGGGAAAACGGTCGAGATGATCGGTTTCCCGGGAAAACCCCGACTGGAAATTTATCATTCCCTCTTTGGTGTTGCGGGAAACGAGGCGGTGGAGATTCGGTCCGTTCCCCTGGAAAATATGCTCGACATGCCTTTGAAGCTCGGAAAGCTCAAGCATATCGTGTTTGGCGACAAGGTGGATGTATTGGAGTTTGACACCGTGTTTAACCTGTTCGAGTTTATCGACGGCATCATGTGGGAACTCGGCTTTCAAGGGACGCTTACGGCGTGTGAATTGAGGAGGTAAACCATGTTTAAAAAAATATTGTTTGCAACAACGGCGACCCCCGCCTGCGACAACGCAGCCCATGTGGCATTCGATCTGGCCAAGAAGTACCAGGCCGAACTGATTCTGCTGCATGTCTTCGGTACGCCTTCCCGCGGATTCAGCACCACCGTGACCGACGCCAAAAGCGGCGAAGAGAGCCATGTCGACAGCGATTACGTGGAATGGGTCGAAGAGGAGATGAAAACCTATTATGCCAAACAGCTGGCCGACTGTACCACCGCAAAGGTGGAAACCCTGGCCGGCATTCCCCACACCGAAATCCTCAGAATGGCCCGAAAGCAGGATGTGGACCTGATCCTCATGGGGGCCCATTCCCGACAGGAAGAACCGGGCGCAACCCGCTATCGCAGCATCGTGGGGAGCACCATGCAGAAAGTCTCCAAAGGGGCCCGATGTCCGGTTTTGATCGTCAGTCGACCCTGCACCACCTGTCTCTGGTATTTTTCCAACATCATTTTCGGCACCGATTTCAGCAAGGCCTCGGACTCCGCATTCATGTTCGCTTATAGACTCTGCAAGGAGATCGGGTCCAAGCTCTACCTCTTCCACGCCCTTGATCTAAGCTCCGTCCAGTCCGGCACCGTTCTCGAACAGAGCGAGGTGGAGGATCGAATCGCCGAGGCCAAAAACAAGCTTGAAGCCAAGTATATCTCTAAGATGGAGGATTTCGACAATTATGAAGTCGAGGTATGGGAAGGCATCCCCTATGTGGAGATCCTCAAATACTCCCGAGAAAAGAACGGGGATCTGATCGTCATGGCCCACCACACCCGGGAAGTGGACCCCGAAAAAGCCATGCTCGGCAGCACCGTGGAGCAGGTGGTTTTGCGGGCCTCCTGTCCGGTGGCCAGTGTGAATCGGCCGCACAAGATATCCGAGTCCTGAATTTCTTCAATACCGGGGAAAGAGAACGGCCGGAGGTAAAAACCACCGGTATAATGGAAGAAAATGCGGAGTCGGTTCGGCATTCGGCCGATTCCGTAGGGCATAGGGAATGGGGAGGCGGTTTGGAGACACCCGATGGGTAAGCAAAAGGTATTGATCGTGGACGATGAGCTGGATATGCGGATTTTCATCTCCACGGTCTTTGAGACCAGCGGTTACGAAGTGCTTTCGGCCAGAGACGGAAAAGAGGGGATGCGCAAGGCCCAGGAGACCGGGCCGGATCTGATCATATTGGACCTGATGATGCCGGGGGAAGGCGGAGTCCAGATGTACCGCCAATTGAAAGGGGAGAAGGATCTGAAGGACATCCCAATTATTATGCTGTCCGGAGTGGGAAAAAAGACGTTTTATCACTACCTGAAAATGATGAATATTACACCGGACGAGGCGATCCCCGAACCGGAAGCCTATATTGAAAAACCGCCCCAGGCCGAAGACCTGTTAAAAGTGGCGGGATCGGTTATGGGCAAAAACGTCGAAAAGGAGGAATAAACCACGTCCAGCTTTTTTTCTGACTCAGTTCAGTTCTCTATCCCCCCGGAACATCCTTTGCCGCTCCCGCCCCGAGTCCGGTTCGCCGGACCCGAATGAGAACCCATAGCTTTTTCAAGTCGACCGGATATGGAAAAGAAAATATTAGTTGTCGATGACGAGCCCGATATTCGGGAAATCCTTGAAATTTATATTGCCGATCTCGGGTATGACGTCACCACCGCCGAAGACGGGCTGGCGGCATTGGATACATTCAAAAAAGAAGGCTTTCCGATCGTTGTTACCGACATAAAAATGCCGGGCATGGACGGCATCGATCTGTTGCGGGCGATCAAGGAAGAAAAACCCGACACCGAGGTGATCATGGTGACCGGGCACGGAGATCTGGAACTGGCCATAAAAAGCCTGAAATACGAGGCTTCCGATTTTATCACCAAACCGGTCAACCAGGATGTTCTGGAGATTTCTCTCAACCGAGCTTCTGAAAAAGCGGCTATGCGGGAGGAGATTCGTCAGCACCATGAGCATCTTCACCGACTGGTCCAGGAAGAGCTTCGGGCCACCCGCCACAAATACCACCGACTGTTTGAAGCCTCCCCCAACTTCATCTCGGTCCAGGACCGGAACCTCAAGATCACCGAGAGCAATCGGCGGTTCAAAGAATTTTTCGGCGAGTCCGACGGTCTGTCCTGCTACCGGGCCTATAAACACCGGGAGGAGCCCTGCCCCGAATGCCCGGTGACCCGAACCTTTGAAGACGGCACCAGCCATCAGGTGGAGGCGGTGGTGACCGCTAAGGACGGCCGCCGATTCAATGTATTGATCACCACGGCCCCGATTCGGGATGCCGAGGGAAAAATCACCAACGTGATGGAGGTCTCCACCGATATCACCGAGATACGAGAACTTCAGGACCGGCTGACCTCTCTGGGATTGTTGATCGGTTCGGTCTCTCATGGTATCAAAGGACTGCTGACCGGACTGGATTCCGGAATGTACCTGCTCAAGACCGGCTTTTCCAAAGACGACAAGGATCGCCTGGAAGAGGGATGGGATATCGTCAAGACCATGGTGGGCCGAATTCGAAAACAGGTGCTCAACATTCTCTATTATGCCAAAGACCGTGAACTGGAATGGGAAACCATAGAGACGGCCGTCTTTGCCGAGGAAATTGCGGGGGTGTTGGAACCCAAGGCCCGGGAACACGACATTGAATTCATCCGGAATTTCGAGGGTGCATCCGGTGAAATCGAGATCGATCCGGGGGTGGCCCATTCCGCTCTGGTGAATGTACTTGAAAATGCGGTGGAAGCCTGTATCGATGATCCCTCCAAGGAGCATCACCGGGTCGAATTTGCGGTCCGATCGGAAGGGGATGCGGTGGTGTTCGATATTCGGGACAATGGTGTGGGAATGGACCGGGAGACCCGCGAAAAGATGTTCACCCTCTTTTTTTCATCCAAGGGCAGCAAGGGGACCGGTCTGGGGCTGTTCATCGCCCATCAGATGATTCGCCAGCACGGCGGTGACATTGCTGTGAATTCAGAACCGGGGAAGGGATCGCATTTTCATGTCCGCATTCCGAAGCGGCAATCGGATACCGAGGGGGAGACGGCCGAAGATTGATCCCCGTGGTTGGTATTGGAGAGGGTGCTTGGGCGACCCGCCGCGTAAGAGAAACGGATGAGCCGACACTCTCAATAGAATGGTTTCTGAAGACATGGCACTGGCACTCACTATCATCACCATAATCGTGGTTTCCGTCATTATCCTGCTGATCGTGAAATTGCGGCGGCAGCGACAGGAATACCAGACCCTTTTTGAAAGCGTCCCCTGCACCATCACGGTACAGGACAAGGATTTTCGCATCGTCGGGTATAACCGTGAATTCGCCGACTTGTTCAATCCGACCGTCGGCGACTACTGCTACCAGGTTTATAAGGGGAGAGATCAGAAATGCGAAATCTGTCCGGTAGAGCGGACCTTTCAGGACGGGAAAACCCATACCAGCGAAGAGACCCGGACCAACCAGAATGGTACCCGAAAGCACTGGATTGTCAAAACCGCTCCGGTTACCAATGCTCAGGGGGAAATCGTAGCCGCCATTGAAATGTGCCTGGATGTGACCGCCCGAAAGATGCTCGAAGATGAGCTGGAGCGGTCCGAAAAAAAGTATTACGCGATCTTCGACAATATTCCCAATCCGGTTTTGGTTCTCGACCCGGAGACCTACGAGGTGCTGGACGGCAACAAAAGCATCGAATCGGTTTACGGCTACCCGAAAGACGCGGTGCTGGGAAAGTCATTTCTGGATTTCTTTACGGCTGAAGAGCGGAAACATTTTGAATTCAAACTGAAAAATGCCGAGCCGATCAATCAGGTGAAACAGATCGGGCGGTCCGGGAAAACCTTGTATGTCAATATTCGGGTTTCCCCCTCCGAGTATTGGGGGCAGCAGGTGCTGCTGGTGGCCGTCAGCGATATCACCAAGCGGCTGGAGGCGGAACAGCAGCTCTCGCAGGCGAGCAAACTGGCCACCCTGGGTGAAATGGCCACCGGCGTGGCCCACGAGCTGAATCAACCCCTGACGGTCATTAAAATGGCCAGCGGTTTTCTCACCAAGAAGATTCAGCAGAAAGAACCGATCCCTCCCGAAATTCTCACCAATATGGCCGAGAAGATCAACAACAATGTCGAACGGGCCAACAAGATTATCAACCACATGCGCGATTTCGCGCGAAAATCCGATTTGACCCTGGAAAAGATCGGCGTGAACCGGGTGCTGGAACAGGCCTATGATATTTTCAGTCAGCAGCTGAAGCTGAGAAAAATCGAGGTGATCTGGAATCTGAATGAGAATCTGCCTCCTATTATGGGGGATGCGGGCCGGCTGGAGCAGGTGTTTATCAACCTGCTGGTCAATGCCCGGGACGCCATCGAAAAGAGATGGGAAGAGGAGGATGCGGCTGCGCTGAACAAGCGGATTTTTATTACCACCGACACGCGAAACGGCCAGGTGTTTGTGGAGGTGTGCGACACCGGCACCGGTATTTCAAAAGGGGTGCGGGAAAAGATCTTTGAACCGTTTTTTACCACCAAGGAGGTGGGAAAGGGGACCGGGTTGGGGCTTTCCATCAGCTACGGGATCATCAAGGATTTTCGCGGGCAGATACAGGTGAAATCCCATCCGGAAGGCGGGGCCTGTTTCCAGCTGGAGTTCCCCATACCCCAACCGAGCGATAAAAAGGATGTATCCAATGGACGATAGGCGGATTTTGCTGGTGGACGACGAGGAAGACATTCGCGACATTCTGGGCATTGTTCTCACGGATATCGGGTATCAGGTGCTGAGCGCGGAAGACGGTGAACAGGCCCTTCAATTGTTCAGAGAGTTCACCCCTCCGATTGTGCTGACCGACATCAAGATGCCGGGAATGGACGGCATCGACCTGCTTCGGACCCTTAAATCGGAAGCCCCGGATACCGAAGTAATCATGATCACCGGCCATGGCGATCTGGATCTGGCCATCAAGAGTCTCAAGTATGAGGCCACCGATTTCGTCACCAAACCCATCAACGACGATATCCTGGAGATCGCTTTGAAGCGCGCGGAAGAGCGGATCACCATGAAACA
>JBEPWQ010000014.1:15684-28838 GCA_041642315.1 Desulfobacteraceae bacterium
GCAGCTTCGTATGTACACCGAAAATCTGGAGAGGCTGGTGGAGGAGAAAACCCGCCGCCTGGTGGAAACGGAGCGGATGGCCGCAGTGGGGCAGACCGCCGCGGGGCTGGCCCACGCCATCAAGAACATTACCGGCGGTCTGGCGGGCGGCATGTTCGTTCTGGACAAGGGCATCGAACTGGACGATGATGCCTATGTTCAAAAAGGCTGGAAAATGGTGAAGGGGAATGTCAACAAGATCAACAATGTGGCCCTGGAACTGCTCAATTTCGCCAAGGAGATCACCCCGAATTACCGCCACTGCGACCCCAACGGACCGGCCCGTGAGATCTTTGACCTGATGCTTCCCCAGGCCCAGGAATACGGGGTCCGTTTCGTCCTTGACCTCGACAAGGATCTGCCCCATGTCTGGCTCGATCCGGAGAGCATTCACCGGGCCCTGCTGAATCTGGTCACCAACGCGCTCTATGCCTGCACCGATATTCGATGTACCCATAAAAAAACGGAAATCGCCCTGGTCACCCGGCGGCCGGAAGGGTGGGCCGTGGAATATCAGGTCCGGGATACCGGTTGCGGCATGGATGAAGAGACCATCCAAAAGGTATTCCGAAATTTTTTCACCACCAAAGGATATGACGGCACCGGTCTCGGGTTGATGGTGACCAAGAAGATCATCGATGCCCATTCCGGCGCGATTGAGGTGGAATCCGAAAAAGAAGAAGGTACCACCTTCTACGTCCGCATTCCCCAAGCAAACGGTATTGAGCAGCCGTAGCCGGCCCCGAACCGCACCAGCCTTTACGTCCGCAGTGTTCTGCCGCAGGGCGAACCCTTGCCCTTATTTTCTCTATCCCCGTAAAAAGAATGGCCAACCCGGCGCCGATCGGGTATAATTATCTCTCATTTTCGAGAACAAAGGGATTATGAATAGAGGAAAACCATGCCTTTTGAAAGCGCCTTTGAAGAAACCGGCGGTCCAGTCGAATCCAAGCCTTATGACCTCATGGACGGCGCTACAGGCCAGATTTCCCAGCTCGCCCGGGATGTCGACGCCCAGCGGCAAATCGCGGCCAACCCTGAATATTCGGTCGAGGAGCGGCTGGAAGCCTATGAAGACATCATCGACTCGGAGGTCGGGGACACCTCCATGGTTCGAGCCCGGAACATCGAGCGGGAAATGGGCCTGCGCCAGATCTACCTGAAATTCGAGGGGGGCAACCCCACCGGCACTCAAAAAGACCGCATCGCCTTTGCCCAGGCCATGGATGCGGTCCGCCGGGGTTTTGAAGGAATCACGGTGGCCACCTGCGGCAACTACGGGGTGGCCCAGGCTTTGGCCGCCTCTCTGGCCGGAATTCGGTGCATTGTCTATATTCCGGACATGTACCGGACCCGCCGGATCAAGGAGATGGAATCTCTCGGCGCCGAAATCGTCCGGGTGCCGGGGGATTACGAGCATGCGGTGGTCGCCTCCGGAGAGCGGGCCGAAAAGGACGAGTTCTATGACGCCAATCCCGGCGGAAACAATACCCTGCTTCAGCTTCGGGCGTACGGCCGAATTTCCGACGAAATTTACGATGAACTGCGGGACGGTCCCCATGCGGTGGCCGCGCCGGTCTCCAACGGCACCACCTTTGCCGGAATTTACAAGGGATTTCTGAGCCTCAACCGGCGGGGAAAGACCTCCCGAATGCCCCGAATGGTGGCCGGCTCCTCCTTTCGCAAAAACCCCATCGTTCAGGCCTTTCTCAAGAACCTTCCTGCCTGCGAGGATCTGAGGCCCGAGAAGATCCACGAAACTCCGGTCAATGAACCGCTCATCAACTGGCACTCTATCGACGGGGATTACGCCCTGGAGGCCATTCGCCGGACAGACGGATGGGCCGGAAACGCCTCGGACAAGAACATGCGCTATTTTTCACGTCTCATTCGAGAGCGGGAAGGTCTGGATGTGCTGCCCGCTTCCACCGCCGGGCTGATCGCCCTGATCGCACAGCACCGAAAAAACCCTTTGCCCAACGACCGGTATGTGGTCGTCCTGACCGGGAGGAAATCCGGATGATGCCCGAAGGAAACGCGATCGTCTATTGTGAAGGGGCTTTCAACACCCCCAACGGAAAAACCGCCCACGGGTTGGTTCGGTTCACCCGCCGGTACCGGGTACTGTCGGTGGTCGACTCCCGCTACGCGGGACGGGACGCCGGGGATGTTCTGGACGGGTCCCCGCGAAAAATTCCCATCTTTGCCACCCTGTCCGATGCGGTCCGGGCCGCACCGGATGTTGCGCCGGCCACCCATCTGGTGGTCGGGATCGCCCCGGACGGCGGCCGCCTGCCCCCGGACGCCCGGGAAGATGTCCGGCGGGCGGTGGAGCTGGGGCTGAATATCGACTGCGGGCTCCATGATTTTCTGTCCGAAGATCCGGAAATCAGTCCGTTGGCGGAAGAACGCGGGATTGTCATTCGGGATATTCGCAAGCCCCCCCACCGAAGCCGACTTCATTTTTTCAGCGGAAAAATCGAAAAGGTGAACAGCCTCAAGATCGCGGTGCTGGGCACCGACTCCGCCGTCGGCAAACGCACCACCGCCTGGCTGATCGTTCAGGCCTTTGAGGCGGCCGGGTACACCGCCGATCTGGCCGGAACCGGCCAGACCGCCTGGATGCAGGGAGCACGACATTGTCTGATTCTGGATTCCCTGGTCAACGATTTCGTATCCGGTGAAATCGAGCATGCGGTCTGGTCCGTCTGGTCCGAAAACCGGCCGGACGTGATCCTCATCGAAGGGCAGGGAAGCCTCATGAATCCCGCCTATCCCGGCGGATTCGAAATCCTGGCCGCGGGCCGACCCGACCTGGTGGTGCTCCAGCACGCCCCGGCCCGGCTGGATTATGACGGGTTTCCGGGATATCCCATTCAGCCCCTGGCCCGGCAGATACGGGTGATCGAAGAGTTGTCCGGAAAGCCGGTGGTTGCGGTCACCGTCAACCATGAAGACCTGGCCCGGGAGGAGGTTCCGCTGATCTGTTCGGCCATTCGGCGGGTAGCCGGCCTGCCGGCCTTTGATGTGCTCCTTCACGGCGGTGAAGGACTGATGAGAGTGTTGATTCCCTACCTGAAAAAGAGAACCCGACATCGAGTGAAAGAATGAATACCGATTCTGAGTTACCGGAAGGATCGTCCTCGGAAGCCATGCCTGCGAGCGGTTTCTCTGATCCGTTGGAGGTGCTGTCGATCTGGGATCGGCTGGAGGTCGGTCCGGTTCGGCTGGAGCGAAAACGGCTGATCGCACCCTATCGGCTCTTTTTCGACGGCAAAACCGAAGAGACCGAGTTGATCTATTCTTATGAGGAGGGGGTGTTCGATCCGAGCGAACCCGAATCCCGGAACCTGGCCGACATGATCGCGGCCCAGGTCGCCCTCAATTACGGGCTTTTCTGTCGACGGATCATTTTTCGAGGGATTTACGACGCCACCGACCGGCAGTTTCTTCGGGACATGGCCGAAAACACCGCCCGGGAAATTTATGTAAAAAAATTTCTCGAACCCAATCCCTTTCTCCTCGGGAAGGCGGCCCGGTTGCCTGCGCTCAAACAGTCCCGCTACTGCCGGGCGAAACTGGCCTTCGCAAACAGTGTCGAAGGGATGAAAAAGCCCCGATGGCGGCGGTGGCTGACCGACCGGGACCGGCACTGCATTCTCTCCAGCGGCGGCAAAGACAGCCTGCTGAGCTTCGGCCTGATCGACGAGATCGGGCGCGAGGCCCATTCCGTTTTTATCAATGAATCGGGCCGCCACTGGTTCACCGCCCTGAACGCCTACCGATATTTCAAGAAACAAGTTCCCCATACCGGCCGGGTCTGGGTCAATTCCGACCGGGTTTTTTCATGGATGCTGCAGCACATGGCCTTCATTCGAAAGAATTTCGCCGATATCCGATCCGATGAATACCCGATTCGGCTCTGGACCGTGGCGGTGTTTCTGTTCGGCGCCCTGCCCCTGATGCGAAAACGGGGGATCGGCCGGCTCGTGATCGGGGACGAATACGACACCACCCGCCGATTGTCCCACCAGGGAATTCCCCATTATGACGGGCTCTATGATCAGAGCCGTTATTTTGACGAGGCCCTGACCCGCTATTACCTGCGAAAAGGGTGGGCCGTCAGTCAGTTTTCCATTCTGAGATCACTCTCGGAGCTGCTCATCGAAACTATGCTGGCCAAGCGGTATCCCCATCTTCAGGAGCACCAGACCTCCTGCCACGCCACCCACAAGGAAGGGGACCGGGTTCACCCGTGCGGGCGGTGCGAGAAATGCCGCAGGATTGTGGGGATGCTCACCGCGGTGGATGAAGACCCCGGCCGATGCGGGTACACCGAAGACCAGATCAACACCTGTCTGAAGCAGCTGGCGGAGAAGGGCACCTATACCCAGGCGGCGGCCGAAGCCTCTCAGTTGTTCCATATGCTTCTTCAAAAGGGGAAAATCGAGGTTCCGGAGCCGGCGAAGCAATCCATCAAACCGCATCCCGAAACCCTAAAGCTGCGTTTCGATCCCCAGTCATCACCGGTGGGGGCGATTCCGGTGGACCTTCGCACCGACCTGTACCGAATCTATTCGGAATACGGCAAAGGAGCGGTGAGAAGAACCGGACGCCGGTGGGAATCCTTTGATCTGTTCGCCGATTCAGGCATGTCCCACCCCTATCCCTTTGAGATCGATTCCGAGGAGATTGCGGCGTCGGCATGCGATCCGAGAACCGCGAGCGGGGAAACCCATTATTGGGGCGAACTCACCTGGCCGGATGCGGCCGATCGGTTTCGCAAGGTGGATATCGCCATTCTGCCGGTGGGGGCCATTGAACAGCACGGACCCCATCTTCCCCTGGATACCGATGCATTCGACGCCGAATACCTGGCCAAACGGGTGGCCGAGGCGTGCAGCGACCCCAAACCCCTGGTGCTGCCGCTCATCCCCTACGGGGTCTCCTACCACCATGAGGACTTCAAAGGCACCCTCAGCATCAGCAACAATACCCTGTCTCGAATCGTATACGACATCGGGGTCGGCGTGGCCCGAAACGGCTTCAAAAAGATGCTGATCATCAACGGCCACGGCGGCAATATCCCGGCATTGAATTATGCGGCCCAGATGATCAACCGGGATGAACGGATCTTTGTCTGCGTCGACACCGGCGATACCAGTGATGTGGACATCGAGGCCATTACCGAAACCCCCAACGACGTCCATGCCGGGGAGGTGGAAACCAGCACCAGCCTTGCTGTCAGACCGCATCTGGTGAAGATGGACCGGGCCGAAGCCTCGGTGCCGGATTTTTCCAGCCGCTATCTCGACTTTACCTCCAAGAGAAGCGTCTCCTGGTATGCCCACACCCGCAAAATCTCCGCCACCGGGGTGATGGGTGACCCCACCAGGGCGGACGCCCGAAAGGGGGAGCGGATCTGGGAGCTGATGATCGCCCATCTGGTGGCTTTTGTGGAAGAGCTGAAACGGATGACCCTAGATGAAATCTATCAGCGGCGGTACTAGGAGATCTCAATGAAGATTACCCGAGTGGAGGCGTGGCCGGTGGTCATGCGGTTGGCCGAACCCTACACCATCGCTTACGAAACCATCGATACCGCCCCCAATATCTTTATTCGGATTCACACCGATACCGCCCTGGTCGGGTGCGGATGCGCCGCGCCCGATCTGGAGGTCACCGGAGAAACCCCGGAGAGTGTCCTCTCGGTCTGCCGGACTTATATCGAACCGGCCCTCCGGGGGGCGGACCCTTTGCGTTTCGCCCTGCTGATGGAACGAATCCGTCCGGATGTGGAGGCCCATCCGTCCGCCATGGCGATGGTGGACATGGCGCTGTTTGATCTCCTGGGAAAAACCGCCGGTCTTCCGCTGTATATAATCCTGGGGGGGTACCGGGACCGGATAAGGACCAGCATCACGATCGGTATACTTCCGGTAACGGAAACGGTTGCCAGGGCCCGGGAATTTCTCGGCAGGGGATTTACTTCCCTCAAAATCAAGGGCGGCGCCGATGTGGAAGCGGACATTGAACGGATGCTGAAGGTGCGCGAAGCGGTGGGAGAGGGGGTCGAGCTTCGCTTCGATGCCAATCAGGGGTATACCGAGGCCGATTCGATCCGCTTTGTGGCGGGTACCCGCAAGGCACGGCTGGAAATCCTCGAGCAGCCTTCAGCGCGGCAACGGGAGCGGCTGCTGGGTCGGATCACGCGGTGTGTGCCCATTCCGGTAATGGCCGACGAAAGCCTGGTGAGCCTCAAAGACGCCTTTCGACTGGCCCGAAATGACCGGATGGACATGGTCAATATCAAGCTGATGAAGGTGGGCGGCATCGCCGAGGCCATGCGGATCAACGGGGTGGCCCGGGCGGCCGGGCTCGAGGTCATGGTGGGGTGTATGGACGAGGCCGCCTTGGGAATCTCCGCAGGGCTGCATTTCGCCCTGGCCCGGCCCAATGTCGAGTATGCCGACCTGGACGGGCATCTCGATCTCATCGATGATCCCACGGATGGCGCGGTAATTCTGAAAGAGGGGGTGCTGTATCCCACCGATAAACCGGGCCTGGGATTTGATCTCAAGGATTAGTCGTTTGCAGCAGCTATCGGCTCGGTTCCATCAGGGTTGACCGGACCTCCCCGGCTGCGGGCGGCGATGGCGGGGATGCCCTCCCATTCGTCCGGACCGCTTACACCGTTTCGATCTGAATCGTTTTGCGGTTCATGAGCCGGGATTCGATACCGGAAGTCAGGTAATCCACCACATCTTTGGCGGTGTACGTGGCGCGGCCTTTTTTCATCAGGTGGGGGAGAAAGGAAAAATCCTCTCCGGAAGTCACCAGGGGCGGTTCGCACCCCCAGGCACGGGGCTGCCCCAGGCCGACGGTGGCCATCAGCCCATTGCAGAGGCACTGCTTTTCCAGGGTTTCTTTCCGACCGCCGCCTTTTTTGACAAAGCTTTCCGATGGCTCGGCGGGGCAGCGATATCCGATGTCGGATACGCCGTCGAAATAGAACTGGCGAAGATATCCCATGTCGCACACCCGCTTTCGGGTGCCGGTTTCGCAGCGGTTGTCGACCGAGTCGGTGAGGCGGAGCACCTTAAAGGGATAGCCGGTAGGCGAGGCATTGACATCGGTCGATATCTCGAGTTGACCGTTGAAATACCGGCGCAACACTTCCTGTTTGATTTCGGGGATGATTCCGGATTCTTCACAGAAGGCGAAAGCGGTGCCGATCTGTATGCCGTCGGCCCCCGCTTTCAACGCCTCCCGAAGCATATCGGGAGAGGCGTATCCCCCCGCGATCCAGAACGGGCGTCCCAGGCTTTTAATCTTGGCCAGATCGGGGATGTCTTTGGGGCCGTACATCGGTTGAGGCCCGGAATCCGCTTGCACCGTTTTTCGCGGCGGGGCATTGTGGCCGCCGGCGGTATGATTTTCGATGATGAATCCGTCAATCTCGCCGGTGGCTTTTCGCATCAATGACTTGGCCACAATGTCCGAAGAGACGATCGGCAGAAATTTGGGGCGTTTCAGCACCGGCAGCGGTTCTGTACAATATTCCCGGGGATCAAACCGGTTTGTAAACCTTTGGTGCTGATGATTCTCTTCGACCCGGATGTTGAGTTCCACCGGAGCCCATCGGGAAAGGCCGTCCATTGCCCCCGGAATACCGATCGGAATACCGGCGCCCACCAGAATGAAGTTGACGCCCGCCAGCATGGAGCCCAACAGGGAAGGCAGGGTCTGAAGCTGGGTCTTTTCCAGGTAATTGATTCCGATCAGTCCGCCATGGCCTTCTTTGGCCAGAAACACTTCCACAAAATTGGCGATGATCACCAGTTCGATATAGGGCCGCTTCATCTTCAAGCGGGGCATGGGGATCAGTTTGAATGGTTTGTTCGGCGGTTTGCCGCCTGGGATGAAGTAGGTATCCATCACCCGCTGAACCATATCGGGCCAGGGAAATTTGGACAGAGCCCTTCGAAGATTTCCGCCAGGATCTCCCAATTGAAGCCGTCGCACGAAGACCGAATCGAGAGCCGCTCCGGAGACCACCCCCATCTGTCCCAATATGGAAACCGCTTTGGCCAGACGCCAATTGGAAACTCCGATTCCCATTCCGCCCTGGATGATTAGCGGCAATTTACACATTTTGTTCATATCTTACCCGTCTTTTTAATACATGGATGATATACGGCGATCCATGCTGATCCAAACTTGAAGCAAAACCCCGGATTCGGGCAAAGCGCTCCGATCCTGAAAAGGCCGGCCTCATTCCCCTGAATTTCTCTACCCGGCCAACAAACAGGGCGAGAAAAAGCCGTTATGTGATCTGGAATTATGGCCTAGGTGGGTTCGGAAATCAAGTATGATATGCGAATTTTGCGGATCAGCCCCTGTTTTTCCGTGCGGGGATCACTCGGGCTTATGTGGAGAACAAACGGCACAGGAATTGATCTGTTTGCGCAGCTTGGATCAGGAAATCCCTTAGGGGAAAACCCTAGAATTTTATTGACACCCCGGTTCGGCTACGGTAATTTATGTATGCCGTCCTGCAGTCGGGTACATAATTGTATGTATCCGAGAAGGCGAAGTAGGGAAAGGCGTTTTTTTACCGTTTGCCTTTGGCGTCTGGATCGATATGAGAGTCAATCTTTTACTGTCGTGTTTTGCCGTGTGGTCGTTGCTATTCCTGTTGTTTCCCGGGTCCCTTTTTGGCCAAGATCTTCTTTCAGAGGATGCCTTTCCTGCCACCGGGCCCTTCCCAGGGTCCGGTGAATCCCCGCCGGGCCGAGAACTCTCCGACCGAATCACCGCCATCCGCCTTTATGGAGTTCTGGATGGAGAACCGATCCAGAAGACCATTCAAAAAGAAGATATTCGGCAAGGCAGCACCTTTCGTTTTCAGGGGTATGTCAGCGGAATCGTGGTTTTCTGTGAGGAGGAAATGACGGTCCGGCTCGACCGGGAGCGATTTCCGAAGATTTTAAAGACGCGCAACGGCGGGTTTGCCGCCAAATATTTCGGCGACCTGATTGCCGACATGATCCCCTCCTCTATACGGAATAACACCTATTTTGAAGACGAAGGGTCCGAACGGCGGGAGAGGAGAAAGAAATTCCTGAAGGGCGGGTATTCCTATTTTCCCAAGGTAACCGGAAATGCGGTGGGCCGGGACAATCCGATACGGATCAATTTTGAACGGGGGGAAGACCGTTTTCAGGTGGTGGTTCGCCAGGAAGGCTTCCAATCCGGCCCGATATCATCTGCAGTTGAAGAAACCGGGCGACAGCGCTTTCACTATGTGGGAACCCGGCTGGATCTGCTGAAAAGTCGGATTCCCGACTTGGATCTTCGGTTGGCCGCCATTCAGAAAGGGATTGATCGAGTGGAAAAGCGGCTCGAACCGGACCTGGTATCCAAGGTCATCCTTCTCGATTATCACGGCATTGAAAACGCCATCTCCTGTGAAGACAGTGATGACGTATGGTTTTATATAAAAACCTTTCAGCAGGAACTGATTGAAGAGCTTGAGACGATATCCGCCCACGAAACCCTTCACAAATATGTCGATCGGCGGCGGTTTGTTCGGCATCCGCTGATTCGAGAACGGTTTGCGGATTTGAAAGGATTCGACCTGATTTCTTATGAACGGTTTCTCATGGTGACCCAGGGGGCCGTTTCCCGGCAGTCCAGTCCCACGGATCCGAAAAAGGAGCTTTTTTTCGAATTCATCAACGAAAGAAATTTTCTGAAAGATCGAAAAGGCGGGCATGCAGGGGATAATCTGGACGAATTCTGTACCTCTTTTCTGCATTCTCTGCTGTTTGTGGACCGGCTTGAAAAAAACCTGAATCGACCGATTCAGGTCGGAGGTGATCCCGCCCGTTCACTGGATGCTTCCGAGAAGAAGGCGATTGTGAAAGCATATGGCAAAACCTTGGCCATATTCGAAGAAATACTTCAGGAGGACGAGGGGCTTGGTTCGGCTGCGAACGATGAAATAAAATTGATGGCGAAGGGGATCGAAATTTCCCAAAAATTGGTAAGCTGGAAGGAAAATATGTCGACCCGGGCGGATAAATTCCGACCGGGTCGATAGTCGATACAACCGCTTGCCGTCCAATGGCAGGGTGTTCACGGTTCTGAGCCCTAAATTCTCGTTCCTGCCATTTTCCGTGATGCAGAAGAAACTGGAACCGGAAATCTATAATCCGAATTCAAAAACGGAGAAGGAGAAAAAAATGGGTGCCGGGTTGAAACCGTTAATTCATTTCCCTGTGGGCCAGCGATGACTGGTACAGCGGCATGAGAAGTTCAAACAATCGGGCGATATCCTCGGCGATCTGACCGCCTTTTTCAATGGCTTCCGCTTTGTCCAACTGTTTGCAAATCTGCAGATCAAGCCATTTTCCGTCGGGCACCTGTTCCAGAAAATCCGCGAGGGAAGGGATTTCTTTTTCTTCTTTGCCGTTTACCAATCGCCATCCGTTTTCCGAGGCTTGAAGGTGCCCCTCAAAGGCACATCGTTTTTTCGGGTCATACAGCGTGAGGCCATTGGCGGAGGCCACTTCTCTTAACCAGGATTCCCGGTTGGGATCCTTCAGCGATAAAATAAAACCGTTCCAGTCTTTTCGAGGATCATCTTCCTTGTCGGATCTTTCTATATAAAAGCCGTAATACAGATGTTTATCATCCACCTGAGCAAAAAATTTGGCCTGAAACTGAATTTCATCCGCCCCACGATGGGAGACATCGGCCCAATGCACCATGGGCATTCGGGAGACCGCCCATGAATTGAATCGGTACCGCCCGCCGTCCATCTGACCGGTGACCGCTCCTCCAAGCGCTTTTTGACTTCGCCAGCTGGATCCGGCCACTTTATTGGAAAAATCAGCTGTCGTAAATCCGTCAAAGCCTTTGGCGCCGGCGGATCCGCGGCGAGTTTTCGATTTTTTTTGGAGTTTTCTTTCGAGCGCCTGCGTGCGTTCACGCTCGAGCCGTTCAATGATTCGCTGCTGAAGGTCGATCGGCGTCCAGGTGGTTTCGCCGTTTTCCCAACGAATTTCCATGGTTTCTCCATGAATGTCGAGGACTTCATATGGACCCTTCATGTTTTCATATGTTTCACCGACCTTGAACTCCATATCTTCCATTGGCATGACTTTTCCCATAATTCCCTTCCTTGTGGATGTATGGTTGAAATACTGATTTTCCCTATCTGCTTAGTCTATCTTTTTGAGAGAGGCTCTGTCAAGTTATAGATTTTTTTAGGAAAAGTTTTGCAGAGCATTTTGTAAGGCAAAAGGTGTCGACTTAAAAAAAACAGTAGAAATACGCAAAATTAAGTAGTTGAAAAAACAAAAGATAAAAAAGATCCGTCATGTCGGTTTGCATCTGGTTTTCACCGGAGATCTGAAAGCCTAAAATATTTCGTGAAGGACATGCATAAACCAAATACGATTCAGGGAGGCCGTTGGTCCGGTCTACTGCGCATTCGCGGCGTACCGCGGATGCATTTTTCCTGGTGGAAGTGTCAGGGTTTTTGGGGGAAAATGGGTCCGGAAGGAGGCTGGTAAAAAGGTTGACCATCCTCCGCATCCGGATGAATGTTTGGTTTCGCCGCGTTAAATTCGCCGGTGCAGCCGATTATTTCGCCGGGAACGCGGCTATCGGCTATCGTTCCATTTCCGAGACGATTCCTTCCGCTTCCAGCCTCAGATGCTGGGACCGCCAGATATTGTAGTCGGCGGCGAACTCCTGAGCATTCTTTTCGCCCAGTTGGGTGGCCGCCTTGAGATCTTCCTCCGCTTGTTCCGAATCGCCTCTGGCGGCGTGCGCATTGGCTCGACTGAGATAGGCCGCCCCGTATTCGCCGTTGATGCTGATGGCCTCGTCGAAGTGGCGAATGGCTTCGTCATATTCGCCCTTGGTAAAATGAGCGCTGCCTTTCAAGTGATGAGCGCGATCGTAATTCGGTTTGATTTCAAGGGCTTTATTGAAGTCGTCCATGGCTTTGTCGATCTGTTGCGTCTGCATGTGGGCGACCCCGCGGCTCAGATAGGCCAGCGCGAAATCGGGATCCAACTCGATGGCTTTGGAAAAACCGGAAATGCTCTCCTCCGGATTCCCCTTGGCCATGGTGGAGGCCGCTTGCCCGAAGGCTTCTTTTGCTTGGGATGTATCGGTCATGTGTATTCCTCCTGTCTGTTTAATTGATATAAATCGTTTAATCCGATAATCATTTTCACTTCCGATAATCATTTTCACTTCAGATAATCATTTTCACTTCAAAATATGAGAACAGAGCGGAAGGATGAAAATGGGGTGAATCCTGTATTTTATGGCTACCTGGTTCCATGGGAAAGTTGGAGAAACTTCTTGCCTTGACACCCGATCTCGGGATTCCTAAGTTTGATCATAAAATATGAGTTTTTTCTTTCAAAAAAAGCCGAGGAGGTCATTATGTCGCAGATTATCGCATGCAAAAACGACCAGGGAATTCTGTTGGCAGCGGACGCAAACGCCATCGAATTCGATATTACCGGGGCGCCTAAAGAGCGCCGAATCGATCATCTCTTTCAACTGACGCAGCACACCGGTATTCTCACCGGGGGTGCGGCCGAGGGAGAGCGCATGTGCCGGAATTTGAAAGAATTTATATCAGAAGAAGGAATAGATGAGAT
This sequence comes from Desulfobacteraceae bacterium, assembly GCA_041642315.1. Taxonomy (GTDB): domain Bacteria; phylum Desulfobacterota; class Desulfobacteria; order Desulfobacterales; family Desulfococcaceae; genus JAABSQ01. The sequence goes on from JBEPWQ010000014.1 coordinate 28,413, forward strand.
CGATGGTATCTACAATGCCGCACTTCCATTTCTGGCTGCCGAATACGAACGGTATATGCGAAAAAGTTGCGAGGTGCTTCCCCTCGATCCCATTCACCACGTCTATTTCGTACTTGGCGGGTACACCGACAGAGATTCCGCCAATCCCTATAGGCTTTATCTGCTATGGACCAAAAAGAAAAGGCCCCAGTTGGATGGTGAGGATATCGCCACCGCTTTCTCAGTTCCCAGAATCATGAGCCTGGAAATCAAGCTGAATGCGATGTGTAAGGAGAACTTGCCTCTGGAGGAACTTCTTTCAACGGTCAAGGGTGGTCTGGAAAAGCAGGCAAAGGTCCATGAGGAGGTCGAAGGACCTTTTTCCTACGCCTTTATCACGCAGGAGGGATTTCGCAAGGTGGAATAAAATCGAGCCTCTTACCCTAT
>JBEPWQ010000015.1:0-28563 GCA_041642315.1 Desulfobacteraceae bacterium
TCTCCCAAGGGCCGGGCCTCTTATTTATGCAGCGCTATATCCTCTCCCGTATTGTTCAATCCCTGCTGATTCTGATAGGGGTTCTCTTCATCGTCTTTTTCATGCTCCAGCTGACAGGAGACCCGGTATCGCTGATGGTCTCCCGAAACGCCAGTCCGGAGCAGATGGAAATGCTGCGGGAAGAGATGGGATTCAACCGCCCCATCCTCATCCAGTTCGGGGATTTCATCGGCGGTGCCCTGGTGGGAGATTTCGGCATGTCGCTTCGCCATCGGCAGCCGGCAATGGAACTGATTCTCGAGCGGCTCCCGGCCACCGTGGAACTGGCCACCACCGCCCTGCTCATCGCGCTTCTGATCGGCATCCCCTTGGGGCTGTTGAGCGGCTCCAATCCCGGCAGCTTCTGGGACACCCTGGCCCGGGGAGCGGGTCTGGTGGGGCAGACCATCCCCAACTTCTGGCTGGCCCTGATCCTGATCGTGGTCTTTTCGGTGGAGCTGGGCTGGTTCCCCACCTTTGGTCGCCGAACCTGGGAGGTCTTCGGAATGGAGCTGCCCACCAAATCGGTGATTCTGCCCGCCTTCTCCCTCGGCCTGTTCACCACCGGTCAGCTGGTGCGGTTCACCCGCTCCGCGGTGCTGGAGATCAAAAACGAGGATTATGTGCGCACCGCTTACAGCAAGGGGCTCAAGGACAATCAGATCTACCTGCGGCATATCCTTCGAAACGCCTCCATTCCCCTGATCAGCATCGTGGGGGTGCAGTTCGGATACCTGCTGAGCGGCTCCATCTATATCGAAACCATCTTTTCCTGGCCGGGGATCGGAAACCTTCTGGCCGAGGCCATCGGCAACCGGGATTTCGCCCTGGTTCAGGCCATCGCCTTTTTCGCCAGCCTGGTGGTGGTCACCCTCAATCTGTTGACAGATATCGCCTACGGTCTGGCCGACCCGCGAATCCGGTACGGAGACTAAGCCCATGGCCGACACCGCGGACATCAAACAAACCGGGCTTCTGGTCGACCAGGCGGCGGAAACCGGATTCCGGTCCAGGCTCATTTATGTGGGCCGTCTCCTGTGGCGGGACAAGACCGGCCTGGTCGGTCTGATCATGTTTCTGATCGTGGTGATTTCCGCGGTCTTCGCCCCGGTTCTGGCCCCCTATGATCCACTGAAACAGGACCTGCGGGCCGCCAAACAGCCGCCGGCTTGGTCCGAAAAGGGGGACCTCAGCCATCCCCTGGGCACCGACAACCTGGGCCGGGACATTCTCAGCCGAATCATCTACGGCAGCCGGGTCTCCCTCACCGTGGGGTTTTTCGGGGTGCTGATCGCGTGCAGCCTGGGGCTTCTGATCGGACTGATCGCCGGATACCTCGGGGGACGGGTGGACAATGTCATCATGGGCCTGGTCAACCTGATTCTGGCCCTGCCCTATCTGGTCTTCGTGGTCTTCATCGCCGCCATTCTGGGCCAGGGGCTGATCATCGTCATCCTGATCTTCGGTTTCACCGATATCCCCATCTTTGTCCGCATTACCCGGGGAGAGGTGCTGCGGATTCGGGAATCAGGGTTTGTGGAAGCGGCCCTTTCCATCGGCTCCACCCGAAAACGGATTATCTTCAACCACATCCTGCCGAACCTGATCGGCCCGCTGATCACCATCGCCACCTTTGAAATGTCGGCCATGATCTTTTATGAAGCCGGGCTCGGATTTCTGGGGCTGAGCGTGCCGCCCAGCGTGCCCAGCTGGGGAAATATGCTGGCCACCGGACGAAAATATCTCACCATTTATCCCTGGATCGCCACCTTTCCGGGACTGGCCATCGTCTTTACCGGTCTGGGAATGAACCTGCTCGGCGACTGGCTGCGGGATGTGCTCGATCCGCGCCTGCGGCGGATGAAAAAATGAGGGTGAGGCCATGTCGAGGATTTTGACCGTAAAAAACCTGGTCACCCGGTTTTACACCTTCGACGGGGTGGTCCATGCTTTGAACGGGGTCTCCTTTCACCTCGATCACGGGGAGACCCTGGCCATTGTGGGGGAGAGCGGAAGCGGGAAGAGCGTCACCATGATGTCGCTTCTCAATCTGCTGCCGATGCCCCCGGCCCGAATCGAAGACGGTGAAGCCGTTTTTGAAGACGACGACGGCCCCATCGATCTTTTGACGCTGTCCAAGCCGGAGCGGCGCCGGGTCCGGGGCGGCAAGATCGGCTACATCTTTCAGGACGCCCTCAGCGCCCTGAATCCGGTCATGACCGTGGGCCGCCAGATTCGGGAATCGATTATGGAGCACCTGAGCCTGGGCGAAAAGGCGGCCCGAGAACGGACCATTCAACTCCTGGAGCATGTGGGAATTCCCGGAGCCAAGAGCCGGTACGGCAACTACCCCCATCAGTTTTCGGGCGGCATGCGGCAGCGGGTGATGATTGCGGTGGCAATCGCCTGCGACCCCAAGATCGTCATCGCCGACGAGCCGACCACCGCCCTGGATGTCACGGTTCAGGCCCAGATCATCGAACTCACCAAGCGGATTCAGGATGAACTCGGGATCTCCGTCATCTGGATCACCCATGACCTGGGGGTGGTGGCCGGAATCGCCGACCGGGTGCTGGTCATGTATGCCGGCAGCGCGGTGGAGATCAGCCCTGTGGACCGCCTATACGAGCATCCGCAACACCCTTACACCGAAGGACTGCTGGCCGCCCTGCCCCGGGTGGGGGCCAAACGGGGGAAACGGCTGGCCTCCATCAAAGGCTCCCCGCCGGATCTCCAGGAACCGCCCCGCCACTGTCAGTTCGCATGGCGCTGCCCGTACAATTTCGACCGGTGCTGGGCATCGGTGCCGCCGCTTTTCGAGGTGGGAGAGGGCCATTACACGAAGTGCTACTATGATATGGACAAGGAAAGGCCCCGATAGCCATGCCTGAACCCGATGGACGCCCCACGGCGGCAAAGCCCGCACCCGAGTTTCTGGTCCGGGTGGAGCACCTCAAAAAGCATTTTCCCATCATGCGGGGGATCGTCTGGCAGCGGCAGGTGGGCGCCGTCAAAGCGGTGGACGACATCTCTTTCGGGATTCGCGCGGGGGAGACCCTGGGAGTTGTCGGGGAAAGCGGCTGCGGCAAATCCACCACCGGCCGGGCCATTTTGCAGCTTCAACCCCCGAGTTCGGGCCGGGTGTTTCTGGATGAGGTGGAATTGACCGGCCTGAATGAATCGGCCCTACGCCGGATTCGGCCCCGAATGCAGATGATCTTTCAAGATTCCTACGATTCTCTCAACCCCCGCCATTCGGTGGGCCAGATCATTATGGAGCCGATGGTGGTTCAGGGAATCATGGAGGAGGCGGACCGGCGAAGCCGAAGGGCGGAGCTGCTGGACCTGGTGGGCTTGAATCCCAACCATGCGGTCCGCTATCCCCACGAGTTTTCCGGAGGCCAGCGCCAGCGCATCAACATCGCCCGGGCCCTGGCCCTCAACCCCGATTTCATTGTCTGCGATGAACCCATCTCGGCCCTGGACGTCTCCATTCAGGCCCAGGTGGTCAACCTCTTCGAAGACCTTCAGCGGAAACTGGGGCTGACCTATCTGTTTATCGCCCATGACCTGTCCATGGTCCAGCACATCTCCGACCGGGTGGCGGTGATGTATCTGGGCAAGGTGATGGAACTGGCGGACCGGGACGACCTCTTCGAGGACCCGCTTCACCCCTATACCCAATCCCTGATTTCGGCCGTTCCCGTTCCCGACCCGAAGCTGGAGCGGAACCGCCGGCGGATCACCCTTCAGGGAGAGGTCCCCAGTCCGGCCCGGCCGCCCAGGGGATGCGTATTCCATACCCGATGCCCCCTGGCACAGGAGATCTGTTCGGAACAGGTGCCCGAATACCGGGAGGTCCTTTTGGAACACTTCGTCGCCTGCCATTTCGCGGACCGGAAAGGCGGCAGTAAAATACCGGTTTAGAAGCGGTTTCGGGTTGTTGATAATCTTTTGAAAAAATGCTAATTCTTGATTCATAAAGAAGGCAATCAAAATCGACAGCATGGAGAGGTCCGCAATGAATTACCCCTTGAATGCAGATGTTCATTGTAAGGACGGGCGGTTTGGACGATCCACCCATATTATCCTCAACCCGACCAGCGACAAAGTCTCTCATGTGGTCGTCAAAGAGGAAAAATCCCCCCATTCCATGCGGCTGCTGCCGGTCAAATGGATCAAGGAGGCCACCCCGGAGCTGATCCTGGTGAACGGAACCCGCCAGGAGGTATACACTTTGGACCCCTTTCACCAGACCGACTTTGTCCGGCGGGATGTCCCCCACTATCGCCGTGATCCCAAAGTCACTCAGTTATGGCCCTGCCTGGTGCCGGCAAAGAAGGTCTTCAGCGAAAGATTGCGGGCGGTCCCCGAGGACGGCACCGCGGTTCAACTGGGCGCCCGGGTGGAGGCGACCGACGGCCGGATCGGCGAGGTGGATGAATTCATCGTCAACGAAGAGGACTGGCGGATCACCCACCTGGTGCTTCGGGAAGGGGTGCCCTGGGATAAAAAGAAGGTGACCATTCCGGTCGAAGATATCGCACGCATCGAAGAAAAGACCGTCTTCCTGAAAATCAGCCGACAGGCGGTCCGACAGCTGCCGACCATTTCGGTGAAGCGGAAATCCCCTTGATGGCCCTGTGACAAACCCTTGCGCCGTGCTTATGGTAAATGTAATCGGAAACAGTCCGACCCCGCGTATTCGGCGGATGTTTAATCGAAGATGACGAAAAGGAGAGTGTGAAAATGGACAGATGGGAAGAAACGATTTCCTGCGCGATGAAGTGTGCTCGATGTGACAAGGATCTTTCCAAATCGGATGACCGAATCCTTTCGGTATACGACCACGAACCCATTTGCATGCCGTGTAAAAAAGAAGAAGAAAACCGTCCCGACTTCGAAGAGGTTTCAAAAAACATGATCGGCCAGTGCATGGGGGAAATCGAACAGATGTGGGGAGATCCGGGCGGTTACTGCTATCACCATTTCTATCCTTATAAATGCAAATAGGCAAATAGGGGCTTGATCATCCTTTTGGTCAAGCCTGGCCAAGCCTGGCCAAGCCTGAATGATAGGCAGGCCACCCCAGGATATTTTCCCGGGCCGGGAAGCTGTTTGAGCGACAGCGAGTTCTTGCCGGGCCGGGAAAATATCCTGGGGTGGCCGACATGGTGATCATGGCCCAAATCTCAGATAGGGATATTAAAGAAGAATCCGCAGACGCCAAAGTATAAGGCTTTTTAGGGGAACCGGGTTTTCAGTATCCGGTTCCGCTCTGCCGTATCACCTTCCGCTCTCGTCTTCCCCGGGTCAACCAGGCCGACAGCACCCCCGACAAAAAACCGAAGAAATGGCCGCTCCAGCTCACCCCCGGAACATTTACGAACAAGCCGGCCAAGACCCCGCCGTAGGCCAGGAACACCGCCACAGAAAAGAGCAGGGCCTTCCATCGGCGGTGGAAAATCCCGATGAACAGCAAATAGCCGATCAGGCCGAAAATCACCCCGCTGGCCCCGATGTGGACGGTGTTGGGGCTCCCGACCATCCATACCGCCAGCCCGCTGAAAATCACGATCACCAACAACGCTGCGGCCGCCTGCTTTCGACTGAAGGAGAGCGCCGCGACCAGCAGCAAAAACAGCACCCCCGAGTTGGCGGTCAGGTGCTGAATGTTGCCATGGAGAAACGGCGCGAAGAGAATTCCCCATAGACCGCCGGGCCGGCGGGGCCTCAGACCGTAATACCGAAGTTCGGCCGGAAGGGCGACATTCAGAAAATGGATTCCCCAGATGAGCAGAATAACGAAAGCGGCGATTTGAATGTTTCCATAAATTTCAGGGGAACGTTGTCGGCCATTCATGATAGTTCACTTCCGGGCGGTTTCGCTTCAGGTTCGGTTCAATCGGTTTTCTTCGCTTCGGCTTCGGCCTGGGCGGCTTTGAGAGAATCGGGTTTATTGAATCCGGGGCATCAGCGCCCATTTGATGACCCAGTCGGAGGTATCGGGGTAGTGGTCGAGACAGACGATGCCCCCGTTTTGGAATTGAAAGATCGGCCGTTCCGGGTCGCCGGTGACCAGGTAGGCGGCCATTTTTTCCATGAACGGCAGATGCCCCACCAGCATGAACTCGTCTTTCACTGAGATCTTCTTGGCGAATGCCGCCACATCATCGGTGGCGCCCAATCCTTCGGCGGCGGCCACCCCCTCCGCAGGACGCAGCTGTTCGGCCATAATCTCTGCCGTCTGCTGTGCCCGTTTCTTTCCGCTGTGAAGCATCTTTTTAACCGATACCCCATATCCATGGGCCACTTCGGCGATACGCTTGACATCCGATTGCCCTTCGGGGGAAAGCCCCTTTTCGGGATCTTTATCCTTGGGAAGGTTTTTACCGTGCTGAACCAAAAAAAGCGCCATAATTACGCCTCCTCTCTTGTGCTTTGAACCGGTTTTCGATATAGTATTGTGTTTTAATGCCGCCCGCTCACCGGGCGAAATCGCAATACAGACCATAAGATAATCCGATATATCGAAACCTCAACTGACCCTTTGGAGGAATCCTTCCATGAGAATCGTCACCCGACCCGATTTTGACGGCGTCGTCTGCGCAGCCCTTCTTTATGAAGCCGAGGAAATCACCGAACCGATTCAATGGGTCGAGCCCAATGAAATGCAAAAAGGCGCGGTTTCGGTTCAGGCCGGAGACATCATCGCCAACCTTCCCTACCATGAAAACTGTTCCCTCTGGTTTGATCATCACTATACCAACCAGCCCGATATTTCCTTTGAAGGGGCTTACAAGATGGCACCCTCGGCCGCGGGGGTGATTTATGAATATTACGGAGACATCTGGTCCCGGAACTATGATGAACTGATTCGGGAAACCGACCGCATCGATTCGGCCGATCTGACTATGGACGAGGTGCTGCATCCAGAAAACTACCCCTACATGCTTCTTTCCATGACCATCACCGGTCGCGATAAATCGGATGCACTTTATTGGAACCGGGTGGTCGATCTGCTTCGAAGCCGGGATATGGATGCGATTCTTCAAGATCCGGAAGTTCAAAAGCGGTGTCGGCTGGTAATCGATCAGAACCGGGTTTTCAAGACCCTGCTGGAGGCCCACACCCGGCTCATCGAGCACGTCACCATCACCGATTTCCGACCTCTGGCGGAGGCCCCTCAGGGGAACCGGTTTCTGGTCTATTCGCTCTACCCCCAGGCGGTGGTGAGCGTCAAAATCCGATACGAAGGGGCCGACCGGAAAAAGGTGATCATCGGCGTGGGCCATTCCATTTTCAACCGCAACTGCCGGGTGAATGTGGGGCTGATGTTGGCCGGGTTCGGGGGCGGCGGCCATCGGGGCGCCGGCTCCTGCACCGTTTCCTCAGACCGGGCCGAAGAAGCCATCGGCTCAATTGTGGATACATTGCTCAAGAATGAACCCAATGAGTGAACCGACGGCCGGCCGAAGATTGCATCGGCCGGAGATTCCTTGACTCTTCGGCCGATGCACCCCCCTTGAAGTAAGGATGTGCGGGCGTTCATTCAAGCCGCAGCCCGTCAGGTTTCGGTATCGGACTCCCGGGGCAAAATATTGGTGAACTGGTATTCTTCCACCGGTTCCCCCAGGTAGGCTTCGAATTCCTCTTCCCCCCACTGTTCGATGGAAAGGTATTTCTCGCCTTCCTCATCCTCGTAGTCCCAGGTGAGAAAATCGCTTCCTTCCCCCCTGCCGTCCTTATAAAACTGCCCCCCGCCGAACTCCTCCAGGTAATACCGGGTTCCCTCGAAAGCGAGTTCATCCGGCGGATCCTCGTTTTGAGTAATGTACTCCCGGACCTCTCTGCCGAGCCGGCTGAATGCGATGGGCCGGCTGATAGACCACTCCGCCTCGTCATCGGACTCACGCTGAAGGTAAATGGTGTCGTCATGGCTTTTGAGCTGCCATTCATGGGTGATATCGCCGTTCCCCCAGTCATAATAATGGTAGGCCTCCACCTGCCATGTCTGCATATCATAATCCAGAAGATAGCCGACCTTCAAATTGGACAGATTGAGGTCCTTGAGGGGATCCGGCTCAGCCGTTTTTTTCTTTTTTAAAAAATCCAACCAGCCCATACGCGCTCCTGTTTACTCGAGACCCATCTTCTTTTTCAATTCCAGCAGATTTGCCGATGCCGTGGCCGACCGGCCGCTTTCCAGGGCCGAGTTGATTTCATCGTCCACTGTTTTATCGGGGGTGGCGATATCGGCGTAGGCGATGGCCAATGCTTCGTCCTCTTCCACCTTGGCTTTCATCTTTTCGAGCATGGCGATGGTGGACGAGGAATCGATTTTGGAAAGCTGCCTATTGATCTTCTTGGTGGACGAAGCGGTCTTGGCCCTCGCCTTCAGCGTAACCAGCTCGTTTTCATGGTTGGAAACGGTGGATTTGATCTTGTTGACATTGGCCTGAAGCTGGTCGGCCATCCGCCCGTGTCGTTCGGCCTCCTGTGAAACACGGACCGCCTCATTGGAATGCTGCTCCTTTTTGGACAGGGCCTCGGTGGCCAGCCTCTCGGCCTCCGCCATCTCCAGCTGACCGCTTTGGCCTCTTTGAAGCAGCAGCATGGCCTTGCGTTCGTAATCGGCGGCCAGCTTTTTTTGATTCTCCGCCTCTTTTCGGGTTCGAATGGCGATCGCCTTGACCTCCGCAAGACTGGTCAGTGCCCCCTGAAGGTCTGATTTAAGGTCTCGGATGCCCTGTTCGGTCAATTTAATCGGATCTTCGAATCTATCCATCATGGAATGGGCTTCGGACTGGCCGATTTTGAATATTCTGGAAAAGAATGACATGGTGATGTCCTCCTGATCAAGCGACTCGGAAATATTTCCGGGTGAAGGGAATATAAAATAGGATCAATGGTTTCCACACATCAACGGTTGGCCGCATACCTGAGCAGTTCCAGGCCATATTCGGACATGGCCAGGCTCAACGCTTTGACGGAGGCGTCGAGTTCGTTGTAATCGAGGTTTTCGATTTGCAAAGTATCCCGAAACAAAAGCATTTCACCCTCATCATCCAGCACAAAGGCGCCGTGCACCAGCTCCCGATTGATCTTCAGCAGCCATTTAAAAAACCCCTGATCGCAGTCGGGTCTGATCTTCATGATCAGCTGTTCGAGAACGAGAAGGGGGTCCTCACAGTCGATGATCAGATTTTTGATCCCCTCTTCCTCATTTTCAACCACCACCAGTTCCTCTTCTGGATCTTCATCGACGATAAATAGATCCATATCCTGAAGATATGTTTTGACCGCCTCGAAATTTCCCCTCATAGACACCTCCGGCAGATAGAAACTTTATTATGTTAAATTCGGCCTCTCCGCAGCCACCACGATCAGCCGATCGTCCTCGTCAAATGAAGAACTTCTCTGCGGCTGCCCAAAAGCGTCACCAAGATGAGGATGGCCAGAACCTTGAAGATCTGTTCACGGCGGATCAGGGCGGCGGCTTTTTGGATGAATTCACGCAGACGATACATGGCAAGACGACGGCATGGTTGAGGTGATTCTGTTCCGTTGAATCGGCGCAGGTAGTAATATATGAAACAGTGATCTTTATCAAGTAAATAGGTAAAAATAATGTCGCCTCTGTGCTATAAATCCCCATGGCCGAAAATCGACCCGATATCAATGAATATATTCTGGCCCTGAATGCTTCCCCTCGTATGGGGAGCCAGGTGGTCCACCATACCCTTCTGCCGGCGCGGCCCGCGCTCTGTCGTCCCCCCGAGAAACCCTGGCCCCGGGCGATGGAGCAGCTTCTCGATTCCGCCGGAATTCGGGAGCTCTACACCCACCAGAGCCGGGCCATGGACCGAGTCCGGTCCGGTCGACATGTGGTGGTCGCCACACCCACCGCCAGCGGTAAAACACTGATTTATAACCTTCCCGTGTTGGAACGGATCGTAAAAGATCCGAACGCCAAAGCCCTCTATCTGTTTCCCCTCAAGGCACTGGCCCAGGACCAGTTGAGGTCCTTTCAGGCATTGAGCGGCCATATGAAGGACGTTCAAGCCACCGCCGCCGTTTACGACGGCGACACCACCGCCTGGCGCCGAAAGCGGATTCGAGGCAATCCGCCCAATGTGCTCATCACCAATCCGGACATGCTCCATCTTTCCCTTCTGCCCCACCACCGATCCTGGGCGTCCCTGTTTGCCGATCTGGAAGTGGTGGTGGTGGACGAGGTCCATACCTACCGCGGCGTGATGGGCTCCCACATGGCCCAGGTGTTCCGCCGGCTGAGGCGGATCTGCGCTTACTATGGGGCGTCCCCGACCTTTGTTTTCAGCTCCGCCACCGTGGCCAATCCGGGGGAACTGGCGGCCCGACTCTCCGGTCTGGAAAACGAGGGGGACATCGAAACCGTCGACGAGAGCGGGGCGCCTCAGGGGCGCAAGCACCTGGTCTTTGTGGATCCGGTCCAGGGGCCTGCCCAGACCGCCATTCTGCTGCTGAAGGCCGCCCTTCACCGAAGACTGCGGACCATCGTTTACGCCCGGTCCCGGAAACTGACCGAGCTGATCGCTTTATGGGCCGGCAGCCGGTCCGGTATTTTCGCCGACCGGATCAGCGCCTACCGGGCCGGATTCCTTCCCGAAGAACGGCGGGAGATCGAACGCGGGCTCTCGGACGGAGACCTCCTGGCCGTGATCTCCACCAGCGCTCTTGAATTGGGGATCGATATCGGGGATCTCGACCTTTGCCTTCTGGTGGGATATCCCGGCACCATCGTCTCCACCCGGCAGCGGGGAGGGCGGGTGGGACGAAACGGTCGGGATTCAGCGGTAGTCCTGATCGGCGGAGAGGATGCCCTGGACCAGTATTTCATGCGGCATCCGCATGAATTGATCTCCCGAGAGCCGGAGTCGGCGGTGGTCAACCCGGTCAATACCGACATCCTAAAAAGCCACCTGGTCTGCGCCGCGGCCGAGATGCCGCTGAAGACGGGGGAACCGCTGCTGGCGCCCGAACCGGTTCGCCGAACCGTGACCGCTCTGGAACGGGCCGGGGAGCTGCATCGAAGCGCGGACGGTTGTGAAATCTACGCCCGGCGAAAAAGACCCCATCGGGAAGTGGATCTCAGGTCCACCGGCGACCGGTATAAGATCATTTCCGCCGGAGACGGGATTCACCGGGGTGAGATCGACGGGATGCGCGCTTTTCGGGAGACCCATCCCGGAGCGATCTATCTTCACAACGGGATCACCTACCGGGTGGACACCCTGGATCTGAGCACCCGGACCGTGAAGGTCTCCCCCGCACGGGTCGATTACTACACCCGGGTCCGGGGCCGCAAGGACACCGAGATTCTGGACGTCTTCGATAAGAAAACAGTGGGTGCGGCCCGGTTTTACACCGGCAGGCTCAAGGTGACCGATCAGGTGACCGGGTATGAAAAATGGCGGGTTCACGGCCGCAGAAAAATCAATATCGTGGCCCTGGACCTGCCGCCGGTCATTTTTGAAACCGACGGGCTCTGGTTTCGAATTCCCCCCGAGATTCAGCGGCAGGCGGAATCCGAATACCACCACTTCATGGGCGGCATTCATGCGGTGGAGCATGCGGCGATCGGTATCTTCCCCCTGCTGGTGATGGCCGACCGGAACGATCTGGGGGGGATCTCCACCCCCTTTCATCCTCAGGTGGGCGGTCCGGCCGTCTTTATCTACGACGCTGTTTCCGGCGGGGCCGGATTGAGCCGACAGGTCTTTCAAACGGCCGGCTCCCTGCTGGAGGCGACTCTGAAAACCATTCGGGAATGTCCCTGCGAGTTCGGGTGCCCCTCCTGTGTACACTCTCCCAAGTGCGGTTCCGGCAACCGGCCTATCGATAAGGCATCCGCCGCATTTCTCCTTGCGCTCCTTCATTCGCCCGAAAACAACCGATGGAATGAGACAGGCACACCCGCTCTTCCGGATTCCACTCCGGCTCCCCCCGAACCCCCTCGAATCGGGACTACGACCGATTCTTTTCCTTTCCAACCGAATTTGCCTCCATCTCCGGAGAATTTTCATTTCGGGGTTCTGGATATCGAGACCCGGCGATCCGCCGAAGAGGTGGGCGGCTGGCACCGGGCCGATCGCATGGGGATCAGCTGCGTGGTGTTGTATGATTCCCGGTGCGACGATTGTTTCGAATTTCATCAGGATGAGGTGAATGAGCTGATAAAGCGGCTTCAGCAGCTCCATCTGGTGGTGGGATTTAATATCAAACGGTTCGACTACCGGGTCTTGAGCGGCCATTCCGATTTCAATTTCGCCGGTCTTCCCACCCTCGACATGCTGGACGAAGTGCAAAAATGCCTCGGATTTCGGCTTTCCCTGGATCATCTCGCTCAAAACACCTTGGGGGCCAAAAAGAGCGCCGACGGTCTCCAGGCCCTGAAATGGTGGAAAGAAGGGCGCATTAGAGAAATCATCGATTACTGCCGCACGGACGTGGAGATCACTCGGGATATTTTTTTGTACGGAAAGAAAAACGGCTACCTGCTTTTCAAGAACAAGGCCGGTAGAAAGGTTCGGGTGCCGGTAGACTGGGGTCTTCCCCGGATATTTGGGGTTGAACCCCGAAATCGCGCATGTTATGAAAATTAATTGAAAAAATCCGGCATCATATCATCCTGAAAGGAATACGTTATGAAATATGCGATTATAATGGTTATTGTTCTCGGCGCCCTCACCTTCGCCATGATGAACTATCATTTCATTTTGCTCGACGACAGCCTCAAGGTACTGGAGAAAACGGAATGGACGCTGGACAGCACCTTTGTGGATGCCCGGGGGACCAAAAAAATTAAACTGCTTTTGAATCCTGCTCTGGCAAAAGCGGGGTTTCGCGACCTCCTCAAAAAAGAGGGCATTTCTTTAGAAAAATAACGTTCAAAAAATTTTTGTGCAAAAAAGAGATTTTGTGTGTATTAGGGGTTGACAAAGCTTTGAACAGAAAGTATAATCGCTCTGTTTGATTGACAGAGAGTAATTTACACTTTCAAACGGCTTTTTATACCGCCGGCTTTAGTGCAATAAGTAAAATCATTGATTTTTTGCAGGCATATTTCAGACGATGAAGACATTTTGAACACAAAAAACTATAAGGGTAAACTACCTCCCTCGACGGGATATTATGTGGCAGACGCCCCCTGTCTGCCGAGGATGATTCGCAAGACTTGATCCCACACAAAAAGAATCATCTCCCGTAATATCAGCCGATTTCATTTAAGTGAATTTTTAAAGAAGATTATTTAATTAAAAAGAAGATTATTTAATTAATATAAACGGTGAAAAACCACAATCGGAGAAGTTGCATTCGCCGATTCAGGCGACCCGGACCAGCAGGCGGGAATACGGCCGAGGCGAATAGACACAGTTTATTTAATATAATATTTGGATACTTATGTTGAAAGTACAGTAAGGAGCCGGACATGAAAGACGATAGAATACATATGATCGGAGTCGGATCTCCGGTCGTCGACCTGGTAATCAAGGTCCCCGAGCAGGTAGTGGCATCGGTTCCGGGACAGAAAGGCGGAATGGAACTGGTGGATTCCAGAACCATGGGGTCCTTGCTGGCGATGATCGGCGGACAACCGCTCAAGGCCACCGGCGGCTCGGCCGGAAATACCACCTTTGCTCTGACCAGCATGGGCTTGCGATGCTCATTTATGGGAAAACTGGGGCGGGATGAAAACGGCGCCTATTATCGGGATTTTTTCCAAAAAATCGGGGGCGACTGCTCTCGTTTCAAACTGGACGGAGACGCCGCCACCGCCAGTTGCCTCAGCCTGGTCACCCCGGATTCGGAGCGAACCATGCGGACCGACCTCGGCGCCGCCATGGCTTTTTCGCCCGAAGATATTCACCCCGAGGATTTTGCCGGTTGCGATCATGTCCATGTGGAAGGCTACCTTTTATTCAATCCGGAGCTGATTCTGGGGGTTCTGAAAGCCGCCAAAGAAGCCGGAAGTCGGGTGAGCCTGGATCTCGGGTCCTTTGAGGTCGTGGACCACGCCCGGGAAGCACTCCCCGGCATTTTGAAAAATTATGTGGATGTGGTGTTCGCCAATGAAGAAGAATCGGCGGTCTATTGCGGTAAGGATGACCCCGAGTACGGGCTCGAGGAACTGGGAAAGCTCTGCTCCATCGCCGCCGTCAAATTAGGCAAGAAAGGGGCCCTTGTCCGGGACGCCGCCGGAGCCCATCACGTGCCGGCCTTTATGACCGACCGGGCCGTCGACACCACCGGCGCCGGTGACTTCTGGGCCGCCGGGTTCCTGTACGGCCTCATCAACCATCATCCCGTCGATGCCTGTGCCAAAACCGGGGCATTGCTGGGAAGACACGTAGTAGAACATCTGGGCGCGGCATTGCCGCTTCAAGCCTGGAGAAAAATTATGGAAGAAACCAATCAAATTTTGAATCGAATCTAGGAGGAATTTTTATGCTGATGGAATCCAATACCGATTACAAAATTCGCGATATCGAACTGGCCGATTTCGGGCGCAAGGAAATCGATATCGCGGAACAGGAAATGCCCGGTCTTATGGCCACCCGCGAGAAATACGGCCCCGACAAGCCGCTCAAAGGCGTCCGGATCATGGGCAGCCTGCATATGACGGTGCAGACGGCGGTGCTGATTGAAACCCTGGAGGAATTGGGCGCGGACGTCCGCTGGGCTTCCTGCAACATCTTTTCCACCCAGGACCACGCCGCAGCTGCCATCGCCAAACGCTCCATTCCGGTCTACGCATGGAAGGGCGAAACCCTTGAAGAATACTGGTGGTGCACCAAGAAAGCGATCACCTGGCCCGACGGTAAAGGGCCCAACCTGGTGGTTGACGACGGCGGAGACGCCACCCTGCTGATTCACCGCGGCTACTACGCGGAAGAAAATCCGGCCATACTGGACGAGCCGACCGATAACAAAGAACTTACAATCATCAACTCCCTTCTGAAAGAGACCCTCCAGCAAGATCCGAAGTTCTGGCATAAGGTGGTTGCGGAATGGAAAGGGGTCTCAGAAGAGACCACCACCGGTGTTCATCGCCTTTACCAGATGAGCGAGCGGGGCGAGCTTCTGGTTCCGGCAATCAACGTCAATGACTCGGTGACCAAGTCCAAGTTCGATAATATTTACGGCTGCCGGGAATCCCTGGTGGACGGAATCAAACGGGCCACCGACGTCATGATCGCCGGTAAAACCGCCCTGGTCCTGGGCTACGGCGACGTGGGCAAAGGCTGCGCCGAGGCCCTGGCCGGTCTCAAGGCCCAGGTCTGGGTCACGGAAGTCGATCCCATCTGCGCCCTTCAGGCCTTGATGGCGGGATACAAGGTCACCACCACCGAGGAGGCCCTGCCCTACGCCGACATCTATGTCACCGCCACCGGCAACAAGGATGTCATCACCGCCGATCATCTGTCCAAGATGAAAGACCAGGCCATTGTCTGCAACATCGGCCATTTCGACAATGAAATTCAGGTCGACGCCATGAACAAGATTGAGGGCATTCAGAAGATCAACATCAAACCCCAGGTGGACAAATATGTTTTCCCCGACGGCCATGCCATCTTTCTGCTGGCCGAAGGACGCCTGGTCAATCTGGGCTGCGCCACCGGCCATCCCAGCTTTGTGATGTCCAATTCCTTCACCAACCAGACCATCGCTCAGCTCGAACTCTGGCAGAATCCGAAAGAAATCGGGGTGTATCGTCTTCCGAAATCTCTGGATGAAGAAGTGGCCCGCCTCCACGTTGAAAAGCTCGGCGCCAAACTGACGAAGATGACCGATGAACAGGCCGAGTATATCGGCGTGTCCAAAGAAGGACCGTTCAAATCAGAGCACTACCGCTACTAAACCCTGCCCGGGAAGTCAGGGTTTACGATAAAAGCCGCGGGGATGACTTCGCGGCCCCATACCAACCAAAGGAGGAAATATATGACGACACAACTCGAGTGTAAATTGGATATTCCCAAGATCGACAATATCTGTCAGGGCGAGGAAATTTTTGCCATTGAAAAAGACGGAAAACGGGAGGAAATCCGGGTTCATGAATATGACAAAATCTACAATGTTCCGGGACTGTATGAGCATCTCTTTTATGACAAGCTGAAATGCCAGTCCCCGAAAGTGGTCTGCTCTCTTCTGGAACAACAGCTCAACGGTCAGCTAACCGGCAACGGCAAAATATCGGTTCTGGACCTGGGCGCGGGCAACGGCATGGTGGGCGAAGAACTCAAACTGATCGGTGCGGACGAAGTGATCGGAATCGATATTATCGAGGAGGCCGCCACAGCCACCGAACGGGATCGTCCGGGCGTTTACGAGAAATACTATATAGCCGATCTGACCGATCTCGATGATGATGTGGAAAGAGATCTGGCAAACAGCGACCTCAACTGTCTCACTATTGTCGCCGCCCTGGGCTTTGAAGACATTCCGCCCGAGGCCTTCGCCACCGGATACAATTTCGTCGAATCCTCAGGACTGATCGCATTCAATATCAAGGAAAGCTTCGTCAACGACGGCGACGAAACCGGTTTTTCCAGGCTGATCACGAAGATGATCGACAGCGACATCATGGACCTGAAGGCCAAAGAACGCTATTGCCACCGCTACTGCCTGGACGGACGTCCCCTCTACTATTATGCCATGGTCGGCGAGAAAAAGGCCGACATCACACAAGATCTGCTGGCGGAAATCGGCTGCTGATGCGGTATTGATCCGTTCCAATCCGAAGAACGTATCGGGATAAATAGGGGTTGGTTTCTCAATCGACTCTGTAGATTTCAGGGGCAGGCTTTTTCGCCTGCCCTGTTTCATGCCAAGCCATTCACATGATTCTGACTCCCATACTTTCGGAAATCCGACACACGAGGACGTTGTTGAAGAAAACCGATGTTTTTTTCGGAACGTTGCATCTATTTTGATTTTTAAAATCTAAATTTATATATATTTTGCCAAGCAAGGAGACATAACATTATGGAGAATGAAAGTTATCTGTTTACTTCCGAATCGGTCACGGAAGGTCATCCCGATAAAGTGGCCGACGCCATTTCCGATTCGATTCTGGATGCCGTCCTGGCCCAGGACAAAAATGGCCGGGTGGCCTGCGAAACCATGGTCACCACCGGCATCGCCTTCATCGCCGGGGAAATCACCACCGATTGCTACGTGGATATGCCTGAAGTCGTCCGGAACACCATTCGGGACATCGGCTACAGCTCTTCTCATATGGGATTCGACTACCAGACCTGTTCGGTAATCACCAGCATCGACCGCCAGTCCGCCGATATCGCCCAGGGTGTGAATCAGGGAGAAGGCCTCTATGCGGAACAAGGTGCCGGTGACCAGGGGCTGATGTTCGGATTCGCATCCGATGAAACCCCTGAGCTGATGCCGATGCCCATCGTCTATGCCCATAAATTGACCAAACGGCTGACGCAGGTCCGCAAAAACGGGGCCCTCGATTTCCTGAGACCGGACGGCAAGTCCCAGGTGACCATCGAATACGAAAACGGCTCTCCCAAACGGGTGGATGCGGTGGTCCTTTCTTCTCAGCACAAACCGGATGTCACCTATGAGGAACTCAAAGAGGCCCTGATCCAGGATGTCATCAAAAAAGTAATCCCGAAAGAGATGACCGACGGCGATACCCGCTACTTCATCAACCCCACTGGACGGTTCGTTATCGGCGGCCCAATGGGCGACTGCGGGCTTACCGGACGGAAGATCATCGTCGACACCTACGGAGGCCACGGCAGCCACGGCGGCGGCTGTTTTTCCGGCAAGGACCCCTCCAAGGTCGACCGAAGCGCCTCCTACATGGCCCGCCACATCGCCAAAAACATCGTTGCCGCCGGCCTGGCCAAAAAATGCGAGGTCCAGATCGCCTACGCCATCGGGGTTGCCGAACCGGTCTCCATCCTGGTGGACGACCTGGGTACCGGCGCTGTCTCCAGATCCAGAATCAGAGAGCTGATCAACGAGGTCTTCGACCTGCGGCCAGCCGCCATCATCGACTACCTCGACCTGCTCCGGCCCATTTACCGAAAGACTGCGGCCTACGGCCACTTCGGCCGATCCGAACCCGAGTTCACTTGGGAGAAGACCAATAAGGCCGAAGAGCTGAGGGAACGGGCCGGATTATAGAATCCACGCCCATTCATCACTCAGGTCAGCCAATAAGAAAACCCCGGCGGATGATCCGCCTGGGTTTTCTTATGCTTCAAAATCCTTACAGCCAATCCGGCTTCAGGTGCTCATACACACGCACCAGCCCCGAGAAATCATAGACATCGGTTTCAAAATAGGGCACCTCCTGAATCATGGCCTCCGGTCCGGCGGTCTTCCGCAACTCCTGAATCATTTCCCGGTCGCTTTGAGCGAGTTTCTGAAACCGGGTGTAATTCTTCAGAAGCCGGTCCGCCAGTCCCGAATCCAGCTGAAGATCGTCAATCAAGGCATCGGGTTCGATGTTTTCGGGATGATGGTGGGGATGCACCCGGTTCACGATGAACCCCCCGAAAGCCATGTCGTTGGACTGAATGGTTTCAAACAGATGCCGGACCTCCCGCATTGGTGAATGCATGGGGCCGGTAACCGCCAGGAACAGCACATCCGGACCGGAAATCAGCTGTCGAACCGCCTGTGCCCGACGGCGAAACCCTTCAAAAAAGAGATCATCCCCCAGTTTGAAAAAATCCTGGATATCCTCAAAGACCTGCATGCCCATCAGGTTTCCGATCACCTTCTGAACGGGAAAGGTCAGCGCACCCATCATCTTCAGCCCCCAGAAGCCGGTCTTGACATAGGGCTTCATCAGCTTCCATAGCATGCTGTCCCCGAGCAGATTGGAAAGCCGCTGGGGCGCATCCAGAAAATCGAGGGCACGGCGGCTTGGCGGCGTATCCAGCACGATCAGGTCATACTCGCCCCGCGCGTGAATTTCGTGGAGCTTTTCCATGGCCATGTATTCATGGGAACCGGCCAGCCGCCCCGATAAATTCTGGTAATACCGGTTGCTGAAAAATCGCTCCCGCATGGCCGGCGAGGTGGCGTGGCGTTCAACGATTCGGTCGAAAGCCCGCTTCGTATCCAGCATCATGGCATAGAGTTCGCCTCGAGGTTTGAGCCCTACCGCATCGAACTTCTCATGGGGAACCCTTTGCTCCTCATGTTGAAGCGGCCCCAATCCGAGCGAGTCGGCCAACCGCTTGGCCGGATCGATGGTCAGAACCAGGGTCTTGCGGCCGATCATAGCTCCGAAAAGCCCCAGAGTGGCCGAAACAGTGGTCTTTCCCACGCCGCCGCTGCCGCAGCAGATAAGGATTTGCGAGTGTCTAGTCCGCTCGAACAGGTCCATTTATGTTTTTATCGCCTTCTGCCGTATTTCCGGAAAGGGGTATTCATTTTGTCGACTTCGGTTCGAGTTCCAATCCCTGAACCAGCCGATCGGCGATCCCCTCGATGTCCTTTCGGGTGAGCCGGTTGGAATAGACATAGGGGATCTCGATCACGGTACCGGCATTCTCCTCCCGAATTCGGTTGGCATATCCCTCCTGCAGATGTCTTCTGAAAATCTGATCCCGGGCCGTTTCCAGCACCGGACGCAGGAATTCGGGGACGGCATCCGTCTTCTTCAGCAGTTCCCGAATACGGTTTTCATCCTGAGCGGTAAAGGTGGTGGGGTATACCCCGTTGACGGCCGTGACCGTTACACCCATCTGAATGTCCCCCTCCGCGGCATGGATGAAATCGATGGCCTCGTTGATGGGCAGCTCCTCGGGAAGGGTCACCAGCAATACCCCGGATCGATTCGGATCCGACAGCATCTTTTGGACCATGCGAAGCTGATCGGCCAGCGGCCCGACTCGAAACATATCCAGAACCGCCCGGGGCTGTCGCAGAAGACTCATGCCGTGCCCCGTGGCCGGGCCGTCCACGATAATCGGGTCGAATCTCGGATATCGGCCGCCCATCTCTTCCTGCTCCCATCGCCAGATCTGGCCCAGAACCATCAGCTCCCGGAGGCCGGGGGTTCCGTCGGCGATATGCTCAAAGAGTTCGGCCCGGGTGATGGTGTTGGCTATGAAGGGGAATCCCACAAAAAGATGCACATAGTCCGAAAGCACCGATTTGGGATCGATTCGGCCGCCCCAGATGCCGGGCGCGATCTCCCGAGGCTCTCTCTCCAGAGAATCGGTTTCGAAGAGAGGGCCGATGGCGTCTTCATCCCCTGCCTCCAGAATCAGGGTGGTTCGATTCTGCCGGTCGGCCGCTATGGCCAGTGCGGCGCTAAGGGTGGTCCTCCCGGAACCGCCCTTTCCCATCAAAAAAACAATGCGCCGGTCCAGAAGGTTCATGAATTGGCTCCCGAAGCATTGATCCGGCGGTTTTCCGTGATATAGTTCCCGTCCGCTTTTTTTCTGAACCGAAGCTGATGGGTCATGCAGGGGGGAATCTCTCCGGGATGATGAGTGACGTAAAGCAATTGCGTCGCCGGAGATCGGCCGACGGCATCGATCATCTCCAGGACCGTCTCACGGTTTCGGCGGTCCAGCCCCTGGCAGGGCTCGTCGAGAATCAGAAGCTCCGGAGATTTGACCATGGCCCGGGCCAGCAGGATCATCCGTTGTTCGCCGCAGGAGAGCCGGTCGAAACGCCGGTCTGCCATACCGGAAAAGCCGAGCCGCTCCAGCTGCTCAAAGGCGGTTCGGTGCTGATCCGGTGTCGCGTGCCGGTACAATCCGACCGAATCGAAAAAACCGGACAGCACCGTCTCCAGGGCGGTCAGCCGCTTTCGATAATGGATCTGAAGCTCCGAAGAGACCAGTCCGATGTGGCCTCGAATGTCCCAGATGCTCTCCCCCGATCCTCTGGGTCTTCCGAACAGGCGGATATCATTGGCATAGGCCTGTACATTTTCCCCGGTAATGAGGCTCAACAGTGTGGTTTTTCCGGCCCCGTTCGGCCCCAGAACGACCCAGTTTTCGCCTCTTTTCACCGTCCAGTCCAGTCGGCTGATCACCCGGGTTTCGCCGTAGCGGACCGAGGTATTCCGCATCTCGATCAGCGCCTCCTCTGAATCGGATTTTCTGGGTTCTTCGGCGATCGGCGGCATCGGCATCGTCGGTCTGGGAGAAGGTCGATCATCAGGCAAATCGGCCGTCATCGCCTTGAGGACCGCATCCCGACGCCCCTGCCGAACCACTCGACCCTCTTCAAGCTGAATCACATGAGAAATGGAAGGCAGAATCTCCTCGGGCCGGTGAGCCACCAGAATTACCTGCAACTCCCGCATCAGACGGTGAACGGCCCCGGACAGCCGGTTCCGCGAGGGGACATCCAGCCCGTCGAAGGGCTCATCCAGGATAAGCAGCCGGGGGAATTTGAGCACCGCCCGTGCGATCAGGGCCTTTCGCATTTCCCCGGTGGAGATGACCCGGTAGGGCCGGTCCAGAAGAGTATCGATCTCCAGCAGGCGGACCATTTCAGCCCCGAGTTCCGGATCGGCACCATCCAGCCCGATCAGTTTTCGAACCTTGGGCAGATCATCGAGACGGCCGCTGAAAAATCGGGCATGATCCCGATTCTCCTCCTGCTCGATCAGATGCCGGTGCAGTTCAAAAGAGACATACCCGACCGATTCCCCCGGTTTAAAACCGTTCCCCCGAATCAATCGCCCTCGAACAATGGGCAGATCACCGGACAAGGCCCGCACCAGGCTCGATTTCCCGGCCCCGTTGGGCCCCACCACCGCCCAATGCTGCCGGGGGAAAATATCCCAGTCGGTGCCCTCCAGCAGGATTCGGTCGCCGATGCGGACGGCGGCGTTCTGCAGGCTTAAAAGAGGAGGTTTGGCCTCTGCTTCCGTTTTCGCCATTTCAACTCCTTGAATTCCTTATGAAACCAGGGATAATCCCTTTGATTTTGCAAATTCAGAACAAGGGGTCATGTTCAGAACATCAAATCATACAGCATTTGCAAAATGCTGTATACTCTGAACTTCATATATAGTTCAGATATAGTTCAGACAATTTCTTGAACCCTGAGTCATCTGATTTTTCTGATGAACTGTGATGAACCGCACAAGGCAAGAGGATCATTTATTCATCCGGCAGCAGGTCGTAAAAATAGCGCATAACGTCGGCCCGGGAGACGATGCCGATGAGTTTTCCGTCCTGGACCACGGGGAGGCGGCCGATGTCGTGTTTGGCCATCAGCCGGGCGGCGTGGATGGGGCTTTGGTCCGGCTCGATAGTGGTCACCTGGGGAATCATAAAGGCTCTGACCGGGGCTTTCCAGCCGGAACCCTTTTTGATTTTCTGAAAATCACGACGGGAAATCACCCCCACCAGTTTGCCGTCATTGACCACCGGCACCCCGGAATAGCTTTTTTCCCGCAGCAGGCGCCGCACCTCTTCCATGGGCGTATCGGAGTTGACGGTGAGCACCGGAAACGACATCAGATCGCTGACCCGAACCGAGGCCTGCTGGTTGCCGAGGATCAGCTCGGTGATCATCTCCTCTACCGTATCGGGGTTGGCGAATTCGATCATGGCCGACCCGGCGCCGGGATGACCGCCGCCGCCCAGCCCCCGCATGATGTCGCCGATATTGAGCCCCTCCACGTTGCTTCGTCCGATGACGATCGATTTGCCGCGTTTCCGGCCGGTGAAGATACCAAAGACCGCATCGACATTGAGGATGTCCCGGCACATATGGACCACCACCGACAGGCTTCCCACATGGCCTTCGATATTGACCTTGTTGAAGCTGACCGTATACCCGCGGATTTTGGTTCGCTTTTCCGATTGAAGCATTTTGTGCAGCACGTTTTTCTGCTTTTCTCCGTAGGCCGGCCGAAGCAGCGAACCGAGCACGGTCAGGTCGGCCTCCTGCTCCATCAGGTAGGCGGCGGCCCGGACGTCTTCGGGTCGAGTGGAGGGAAACATCAGGTTGCCGGTATCCTCGTGAAGGCCGGTCAGAAAGAGGGTGGCCTGAATGGGAGAAAGCCGAATGCGCCGCTTTTTCAGCTCCCGAATCATGAGGGTGATATTGGCGCCCATCGGCTCATGACAGACCTGATTGGCCTGAATATCCCCCTTGTCGGGATGGTGATCCCACAAAAAAACCTCCACTTCGCACCGATGCTTCAAAGCGGAGAGCCGCCCCAGCCTGCCCCATTGATTGACGTCGACCACGATCAGGCGGGTGACCCGATCCGGGTCGATCTCATCCGGGGCTCGGACCCTGAAAATATCTTTGTGGATGGACAAAAACGCCCTGACATTGGGATTGACGCTGCGTGGGATCACCGGAATCGCTTTGGGAAATATCAGGGTCGCCGCGATCAGGGACGCCAGGGCATCGAAGTCGGTATTTCGGTGGGTGGCGATCACCTGCATGGATTCATTCAGGCCGATTGTTCACCGACCTGTTCCGGTGCGCGGGTCTCCTCCCCTTCCTCCGGGATCTCATTCTCTGATGCCTCGTCCGCCTTCTCATTCCACCCCACCATGGGCGCGGTCGACCCGTTCTGTTGATATTCCAGCTGCATGGGCACACCGCCGCCCTGGCCGAATTCGAGTTCGAGCCGGGCCCGCTCCAGTTCGGCCTGGTTGTCGATGCTCCGTTTGGCCAGAAGATACCGCAGATAGATGATCCAGGCGAAAAGCCCCACCACCACGCCGGCGCCGGCGATGACCACCCACTTGAACCGGACCAGGGTATCCACGCTCACCCGCCCGATATAGGCAATCATGTTGGGCAGCACCCAGTACATGAATACCCCGAGCAGGACCAGAAATCCGATCGTAAAGATATTGAAACTGTTTACGGTGTTGACAATCTTTTCGAACTCGCTCAGGTGATGGTCCATCTTTGATTTCCCCGCCGGAGGCCCTGTTTTATCTTCCTCGCCGTAAAACAGGCTGACATAGGCCTTCACCACAAAAGCAAAGAGCAGGATCACACCGATCGGTATGCCGACGGCGGCGGTGAACCATGCCCGAAAAGGAAATGGAATCTCCTTCACCTCGAGCCGCTTTTGATAATCTTCGAGGGGGCCGAAGGTTTTTTCAAAATAATACTTGTTAAAATCGCTCAAACTTTTTCCGTCCGTCTCATGGATGACATTGCCCTGGTTATCAAGAACCTGAAGATAGGATTTTCGGCCGGATTTCATGGCGGCGATCGCAAAAATCTCCAATTCGAGCAAAAAAAGCACCACCCCGATAATGATAAATGCGGTCTTGTGTTCCTTTAACAAAGATGCAATACTTGCCATTTGATTTTTTTTCCTTTAAAAGCTTTTGCATATACAGAAGCGGTTTGCCCTGGACGGCTCTCAGGCCCCAACCCATTTGAGGCCAAACCGGAGTTCGACATTGTGTAAAACCAAAGTATACCATGAAGGATATCCTTAATTCAAGATGTAATCATCAGGAGTTATTTTGAAAATGGAAGAGATTCGAAACACCGCCAGAGAACGGATGAAGGGGTACTGCCGGGTGTGCCCGGTCTGTGACGGACGGGCCTGCGCCGGAGAGGTTCCCGGCATGGGCGGATTGGGTACCGGCGCCGCGTTTCGGGCCAACATCACGGCCCTGGCCGATTACCGGTTCAACATGAGGCTGCTGCACGGAACAGCCGAACCCGAGACCCGGGCGGATTTTCTGGGAAAGACATTGGATATCCCGGTTCTCGCCGCCCCCATCGGCGGCGTCGCCTTCAACATGGGCGGGCGGATCTCCGAAGAAGCATATATCGAATCGGTTCTGGGCGGATGCAAAGAAAAAGGAATTCTCGGCTGCGTGGGCGACGGCGTACCGGAATTCATTCATGCCGCCGGTTATGAGGCCGTTCAAAAGCTGGGCGGCCACGGAATCCCCTTCATCAAACCCTGGGAGGCTGCGGAGTTCAATGAAAAACTGGAAAAAGCCGCCGCCGCCGGAACCGATATCGTGGGCATGGATGTGGATGCGGCCGGGCTTATCACCCTCAAGCTGATGGGCCGTCCGGTCACCCCAAAACCGCCTGAAAAACTGAAGGAGATCATTCATCGCTCCGGCATGAAGTTCATTCTCAAAGGCATCATGACGCCGGACGAGGCCGAAACGGCCGTAGAGGTAGGGGCTCATGCCATCGTGGTCTCCAACCATGGGGGGCGGGTTCTGGACCACACCCCCGGCGCGGCGGAGGTGCTTCCGGCGGTGGCCGACGCCGTCAAAGGCCGGATCACCATCCTGGCGGACGGGGGTGTGCGCACCGGCGGGGATGTTCTGAAGATGCTGGCCCTGGGGGCGGATGCGGTCATGATCGGCCGCCCATTTTCGGTGGCTGCTGTGGGCGGCCTTCTGGAGGGGGTCACCGCCTACATCGATAAAATCAAGTCGGAACTGATCTCCGCCATGGTCCTCACCGGAACCCCGTCCATCCGCTCGGTGAAACGCTCTATTCTGTACTCTGTCTGCTGATTTTCATGACGGTTTTCACCGAAAGGACCCATCCATGAACAAGGTAGTTATTTCCATACTGGGCCAGGACCGGCCGGGCATTATTGCGCGGGTAACCGCGGCGATTTTTGAAAAGGACGGCAATATCGAAAACGTCAGCCAGACCATCGTGCAGTCGGAATTTTCCGGCATCTTCATCGCCGCCTTCCCCGCGAAGAACCAGACGGAATCACTCCAGGCATACTTCCGGGACCGGGTGGCGGATATGGGACTGAAGGCCTATGTCGACACCGTAAAGCCCGGCAAACCGGCTGCGGCCACTGCCAGCGAGCCGTTCGTAATCACTACCCAGGGGCCCGACCGGAAAGGATTGGTGGCGGCCGTGACCGCCCTGATCGCGAGCTTCAACGTCAACGTCACCAATCTGCAGGCGGTCTTCAAGGGCGGAGATGATCCTTCTCAGAATATCATGATTTATGAGGTGGATGTGCCGCTGAATACAAACAAGCAGGACCTGGATGTCGCTCTGAGGGAGAAGGCCGAAGAATTGGGGCTGGAGATCAGCATTCAGCATCGGCACATCTTCGAAGCCATCAATCGAATCTAGAAACGGGAAGCGGGGGGATATTCCCGAATAACGGACGTAAATATCCGGTTTGCTGACGCTCGGACCCGGTCCCTTCGTCACCCGGCATGAAATAACGGCACATAGCCGAAGCGATCTGTTGGCCATGACCACCATTTCGGCCTCTCTATCATTCAGTCTTCGTCGAAACGATGATCAAAGCCGATCTGTTTATTATCATCAACAAGAATCATATCGTATGAGGTCACCCCTGATGATCTTTCGGCAAGAGGTTTTTTAAATTTTTTTGACCAGCAGCCAATAGGTGATGCCGAGAGCCAGAATTACCCCGCCGCTGGCCCAGATATATTCAGCATCCAGAACCTTGAAATCGAATATGATCACCTTTCGGGCGATGGCCATGAGCGCCGTAGCGATGACGACATTGACGTGGATAACATCATCTCTCAAAAACAGGGTGATGTTGTGAAAGATTTCGATGGCGATCAGGACCGCCATAAAAGCCCCGAAGGTGGCCAGGAGGTCTCCGATTTGCAGTAAGAACACGGGCGGTTCCATCAGCTTCAAATAGAGCACCCAGATCACGTCTCCAACGCCCCACAAGATCACCAGGACCATCAGCAAGGCGAGACACTTGGTCACCCATCGGATGATATTATGCAGCAGACACATCAACGGATCTTTTGTATTCACCGCACATACCCAATCGGTAGATTGAGAAAATTGACTCTTTTCTTCCGTCGCTTTCCTGCCGCTATTTTCGTTCAGCATGCCGACACCTCTGTGAATGATTATAGCCCTATCTGCGGCCTCGATACTTTCAAATTATCTCGGATACTTGAAAATGAATCATCGAAAAAATCGGTGGCCCGGTGTTCTTTTCGTTTATAGAATTGACACCCTCCCAATCTTTCCTTTATACTTTTTTTTAATGCAGCGGATCAAATTATTTATCCGGTTAATTTACCGTTCAGGGAAAAAATGATCAAGACCTTAATTTTGGCAACGATTCTTATCGGCCTGCTCGGAGTGCTTCTCAAGCCCAACCTGCTGCTCAAAATCCTGGCCATGGATGTCATGAGCACCGGGATCATCAGCCTTTTTGTTCTGGCCGCCTCCCGCACCGGAACCCGAACGCCCACCGTCATTCCGAACCCGCCCGACACCTATGCCGATCCGCTTCCCCAGGCGGTCGTCCTGACGGCCATCGTCATCGGGTTTTCCGTTCTTGCCGTTTTGCTGGTCTGCGCCACCACCATTGCAAAACGATTTCCCACATTGAACGCCAAAGAGATCGAAAGCCAATTTGACCGATGATCCCGGTATTGAGCCTTGTTTTAGGCCCTCTGGGGCTTTCCATTCTCTGCATCCTGCTTCCCCGTCTTGTCGCGGTCGTTCCGGCCGCGGTTTACGGGGGGACCGCCGGCTGGTCCATCTGGATGATCTATACCCGACAGAGCTTTCAGCTCCGCCTGCTCGATACGATCGGCGTAACCCTGCTGGCGGATTCCGCCGCCGCTTACCTTCTGCTAACCAATGCGGCGGTTTCTCTCGGGGTGATGCTCTACCTTCGTCCCAAATCCTATCCCCCTTTCTTCCACGCTCTGGTTCTCATGCTCCATGGCGGGCTGAATGCATGCTTTCTGAGCTACGACCTGTTCAATCTTTACGTGGTGATCGAACTGACCACCATCATCGCCTTTCTCCTGGTGATTCATCCCCTGGAGGACCGTCATATCTGGAACGGGCTTCGGTATATCTTCATCAGCAATATCGGCATGGTCTTTTATCTGATCGGTACGATTATGGTTTACGAAACCACCGGTTCGTTCGCGATGCAGGAACTGGGCCGCGCCCATCCGGCGGCGGCGGCATTGATCATCGGAGGGCTGCTGGTGAAAGGGGGCATCTTTATTCCCGGTTTCTGGCTGCCGATGGCCCACGGCGAAGCCGAAACCCCGGTGTCGGCGCTGTTGTCCGGGGTGGTGGTCAAAATCGGTGTATTGCCCCTGTTGCGGTTTGCCGCGCTTTCCGAAAGTCTGGATCAGATGGTTCGGCTTCTGGGCGTCGGGAGCGCCCTGATGGGAATCGGTTTGGCCCTGTTTCAAAAAGATGTCAAACGGCTGCTGGCATGCTCGACTCTTTCTCAACTCGGATTCATACTGGCCGCCCCGCCGGTCGGCGCCTTTTTCGCCTTTGCCCACGGGGTAGCGAAATCATCCCTCTTTTTGGCCGTCAGCGGCCTCTCCAGTCGCGATCTGAACCGGCTTCAATCTTCGGGAGTTCAATGGCAGGTCTGGTCCGCAATGCTTCTTGCGGCCCTTTCCATCTGCGGGATGCCGCTCTTCGGAGGCTTCAGCGCCAAGGCCGCGGCTTTCGAGCACATTCTGTCATGGCAGCGCCCCTTTATGACGGCCGCCGCCGTGGGAACCG
>JBEPWQ010000016.1:0-27970 GCA_041642315.1 Desulfobacteraceae bacterium
CAGAAAAGACATGCAGGGCGGCGCCGACAGGCATTTCTGGGAACCGCCCAGGGCCAGGTCGATATGCCGTTCATCGGCCAAGACCGGATCACCGCCGGCGCTGGATACCACATCCGCATACAGCAGCCGCACCCCGGAATCCCGCTTGAGTCTGCCCAGGTCTTCCAGGAGGTTGATGGTGCCGGACGGGGTTTCACAGTGAACCACGGTGATCATCTTGGGTTTGAACCGATCCACCGCCGCCTCAACCGGTTTCAGGTCGATGAGGGATTCATTGTAACCGAGTTCGATGATCTCCACCTCTGCGCCGACCGATTTGGCCATTTCGGCGATTCCGTATCCGAACACGCCGGTGGCGATGGAGAGCACCCGGTCCCCCGGCTTCAGGCAGCTTTTCAGGGCGGTCCAGAGAGCCAGCATTCCTTCGCCGGTTTGAATCACCACCTGATTCCGGGTTCCGAGGATCCGCTTCAGGTTGGCTTCCGTCCGATTGTAAAGTTCCAGAAACTCCCTTTCCAGGGCCGGGGCCCCGTAGTTGATGTCATATGCATTCAAAACCGTTTCCGGGACCTGAACCGGACCGGGAACCATGGGGATGGGATAGGTTTTCATCGGATTATCCTCTTGGGCTTTTTGAATGCGCCGAATCTCCGAAAGGTATCAGCCGGGATCGGATCTCCTCGGGAGACTGCCGCAAAAAATAATTGTCGGTCATCCCGGCGATGAAATCCCGAACGATCTCTTCCCGGGTGTGCGCCGCCGTATACTCCGGCGACATGTCCGACAGAAAATTGGTAAAAATGACGGAATTGCGATTTTCTCTAATCAAATCATCCAGATACCGTTCAAAAAGGATTCTGAACAGCCTTTCGATTGTGGCGGTATGTTGCTTGATGGTAGGATCTAAATAGATTCGTTCATAATTGAATCGCTTCAACCGCTTCAGGGCTTCGGAGACTTCGGCGCTGAACCCGATGTACGGCTTTTCGAAGCTCTGTTGTATGATGTCGGTGACCAGGTTGTAGACGATCGTGCCGTTGGTGTCGCCCAGAACCTCCGTGGATTCCCGGGGGAGTTCATCCCGCCGGATCATTTTCAACCGAATGGCATCCTCGATATCCCGGCCGATATAGCCCACCGTATCGGAGAAACGGACCACGCACCCTTCCAGAGTCATCGGGGTGAGCGGTGTGGCCGGATTGTTTTTCTTGTCCCGGATTTCCCTGTCCAGGGATTCGAATGTTTTTTCCTGAACCGGATGCAGCTTCTGGTCATGAATTTCCCCGTCGTGGCCGATCAGGCCGTCCAGGGTCTGGAGGCAGAGATTCCATCCCCGGCCCTTTCGCTCCACCTTGTCCAGAAACTGAACGCTCTGAACATTGTGGCAGAAATGGCCGATGCCGTGGGCCTTGCAGATATCCGACAGGTACCGTTCGCCTTCGTGTCCGAACGGGACATGGCCGATGTCGTGCCCCAGGGCGATGGCTTCGATCAGGTCTTCATTGAGCCGCAGAAACCGCCCCACGGTTCGGGCGATTTTGGATACCAGCTGCACATGAAGCACCCGATGGGTGATGTGGTCGTTCTTGACCAGATAAAACACCTGGGTTTTGTCGATGTACCGGGTGTAGGCCAGAGAATGGAGCACCCGGTCCACATCCAGGGAAAAGGTCTGACGGTACCCGGCATCCAGAGACGGTTCCCGGGTCCGCCGCACCCCGTCTTTGCTGAAGGTGGCATCCGGAGACAGAATCTGTACCTCCCGGTCATTCCAACGGCGGGTCAGTTCCTGAAGCGGCTGGTTCATGGGATCATATTTCTCCGTTTTCGATCAGGCCTTCCATCAGGCGGGTGTAATCGATGCCCGCCTGCCGAAACCCCTCTTTTCCATATTTCATATTCGCCTCCAGCACAAAGAAGCGGCCGCCGTATCGGCTGATATCGATGCCGACGTCATTCCACCCGCAGCTTCGAGCGGTGTGCAGGGCCAGATCAAGGGCCGCCTGGGGAACCGGTTCCGGGCTCACCGTCCCGCCTGCGCCGATATTGCTTCGAAATTCACCCGGAGCCGCCTTTCGCCAATAGGCATGCGCCACCCGTTCTCCGATCACTACGGCGCGGATATCCCGGTCCGTGGGCAGGTATTCCTGTATATACGCAATCCCGCTCCTTTTTTTGTATGCGGCCAGTTCACTCGGGTTTCGAATCAGAAAAACCCCCCGCCCCAGCGCCGAGCCTCGGGGAATTTTCGCCACAAACGGAAATTCAAAATGGTCGAGCACCTTTCCCTCCCACCGACGGCCGTAGAAGACCCGGGTTCTGGGGTGGGGAATGTTCAGCATCTGGAAAAGGGCGGTCTGTTTGATCTTGTCCTGAACACATTTATAGGTATGATAGCTCGGAAATATCTTTTTGCCGATCGCGTCGAAGAGATCGGCGTAAAACAGCGTCGGATAATAAATCTTCTCCGCACACCGAATCAATTCGGCTTCCTCCGGGGAATAGTCGCTGAAGTTGGTCCGCACCCCGATGGTCACGACATTGGTGCATCCGCGAAGCCGCCTTTCCAGTGCAACCGCTTTTTTCGGGGTTTTCATGGGCGATCAGTACCTTCGCGAACCGGAGGACCCTGGAACAGATGGTCGATTTCGAAGAAGGCTGCATCGCCGTGGGTGCCCCGCCAGAAGGTCCGGCCGCACCCGGTGCATTTTTTGAAGCGCTCATGGGTCTGCCATATGTATTCCGGAACGCTGCCGTATAGATTCGATCTTTCCGCAGGTTGAAGGGGAAGATTGCACCGGATACACCTGGAAAACAGGCGGATATCGGTGCGGAAAACGGGAACGGAATCGACCACCTGCCGAAGCTGATCCCTGACCCGGTCGTGGTGGATAAAGATCAGGGGGAGGTTCTGCAATCTTTTCCTGTATCCAGTGATTCGCGTCAGCAGAATGCGGCCTTCTTCCCCGAAGGCTTTGAACGCCGTTCCGGAATCATCGGTTTCATAGAGGGCATCGAATCCGAGGATACGAAGCCATTTGCTGAGCCTGCCCAGACTGCGATCGGCGGCGAATCGAATGTCCCGGCGATGTTCCACAAGACAATCCTCATATGTCCGGATCGGTGAGCACGAATGCGGCGGAAGGGGTCGGCGGATTGAGCCAGTACCGATCGATCTCGAGTTGGAACCGGTTTTCTGCGTCATAGAGGGTGATCACAAAGGGAAGAAAAAAACCCTGGGCGGACTGATAATCTTTCAGTTCCGCCCGGTATATCATTTCTTTTCCCGGATCGTACATCTCTACGGCGAGAACCTTCATCGGATCACGGCTGAACCAAATCGTTTCGACAACCCGATCCCGGCCGTCTTTCAGAACCAGAATCGGTCCCGTTTCCGTTTCATCATCCAAAATTTCCGCCGTTCGGAATTCGCGAACCGGCGCCCCGCCCGTCAGCAACCGAATTACCGAACGAATCTTCACCGGAATTCCAATCACCCGCTTCAGGTCCGGATCGGTGGAACGGGTTTTGAAAAACCGTTCTCGATTATGGGAGACGGCATAGACGAATTCTCCATCAGCGGCCATTGCGGTGGCCGGTCGCCCGGAGATATCCAGAATGCCGAACCGGAACCTGTCGGGCCGGCCCCCGATCCATGCGGCCCGGGCGGTTTGAAGAATCCCCTCCCCCTGCAGGCTGACTTTTCCCGTGCCCTTGAAGGTGTTCAGCCCCGGATTTCGATTTTCAACCAGAAAGAGGACTTCCCGAACCTCCGGCGATAGATCGGCCGGCCGGGCACCGCCCCCCATCATGGATTGGCAGCCAAAGAGCATCGGGACCGCCGTCCACAACAGAATCGACAGGATGGATTTAAACGGGAATATCATCGGTTTACACGCAGCCTCAGGTGGTTCCCGGTTCGGTCAGTTCGCGGATCTTTTTTTCGATATGGCTTTTTTCTTCTTCCGTTTTCCGATGGGAGAGCGACCGACGATAATATTCCAGGGCCTTTTCAGGATTGTTCAGTTTCAGGTGGATATCCCCCACATGCTCCAGGATGACCGGATCATCCGGGACCAGATCCACCGCTTTTTTCAGATACGCCAGGGCCTTTTCATATTCGCCCCGTTTGTAGTAGACCCACCCCATGCTGTCGAGGATATAGCCGTCATCGGGCTTGTGCTTGAGGGCTTCCTGAATCAGCCGCTCCGCTTCATCCAGATTTTGGCCCAGATCGGCATAGGTGTATCCCAGGTAATTGAGGGCATTGGCGTCTTCGGGGTCCAGCTCGATTACTTTTTTCATGGTCTCGATGGAATCGGGCTTCCGGTCCCATTTATCATAGACCACCCCCAGCCGAAAATAGATGCGGGAGCTGTCGGGGTCGGCCTCGAGCCCTTTTTTCAAAACCGCTTCCGCTTTGGCGTATTCCTCGATCTCCTCGTAAAAGGAGCCAAGATAAATATAAAAATCGGGGTTGTCCCGGACCTCCTGAATGACGCCTTCCAGATAATCGATGGCTTTTTGGGTTTGGCCGCTTTCCTGGTACATGAAGGCGACGTGAACCACCGCATTCTGATAAAACCGGCTATCGGAATCCACCTGTTTCAGGTGCTGCAGCATCATTTTCTCGTCCTCAATGCCGTCGTAAGCCACCCCCGCCACATAGTGAAGATCGGAACTCTCGGGGGCCCCCTTGAGCATGCCTTCCAGAATGGTCACCGCCGCCTCGTATTTTTTGGGGTCGATATAGAGCTGAATCAGGGTTCGAATCACCTCTTGATTCGACAGGCTCTGTTCTCCCAGCCGGGTCAGGAGTTTTTGGGCGCTTTGGGTCATGCCGATGTTATGATAAAAATAGCCCAGGCCCATTTCGGCCCGGATATTCTCCGGTTCTTCTTTCAGGATGTCCTGATAAATTCGAATGATTTTTTCGTTTTCTCCCCGAGTTTCATAAATGCTCAGGAGTTCGAACTGAGGCTCCTCCAGGTCCGGTTCCAGATCCAGGGTTTTTCGGAATTTCCTTTCGGCCGCTTTCAGATCCCCCCGCTCGGCTAGGATTTTTCCGAGGAAGAAATGGCCCACATAAGATTCGGGAAACCGATCGACCAGATTTTGATAGACCGTATAGGCATTTTCCAGATCCTCTTCTTCAAGGTAGAGCGCCCCGAGTCTCAAATAAATCTCTTTCTGATCGGGGTCCAGCTCGAGGACCTTCCGATATGCTTCCCGGGCATCTTCATACGCCTTGATTCCCTGTTTCAGTTTACCGAAGAGAATAAGCGTCTCGACATTTTCGGGTTCCGCTTTCAGCATTTCTTCGATCAGTCCGACCGCCTGGTCGGGATTGCGTTCACGAAGGTACAGCGCGGCAAGTTCTTTTTTAAGAAAAAACATGTCCGGGTCCTTTTCAATCGATTTCTGCATATACGAAATCGCCTTGTCGAGGTTCCCCTGCCGGCGCTGCAGTTGGGATTCGATAAAATAATAGTAGCGGTCCCCGTTTTCATGAGCGGAAGAAAATTCGATATACCGTTCGGTCGGGGTTTCCGCAGGGACGGTCGGGTTTTGCGTTTTCGGCGCACAACCGAAAAGAAGGGGCTGGCACAACAGAAAAAAAGCCCCCAGAAAGTACCACTGAAACTTACACATTTTCATTGGATCATATACCTGAAGTTGTTTGCAAATGGATCATCGGGATTCTGTGGTGAGAACTTCAGGAAACCTCGCTGCCTTCGGCGTAGGATTCGAAATCCACGATCTCCCGTTTAAAAAATTCCCTCATTTTTTTGACGACGTTTTTCTCTACCTGTCGAACCCGTTCCCGGGAGATGCCGTATTGATCGCCGATCTCCTGGAGCGTCACCGGGCTGTCCGAAAAGATCCTGGATTCGAAGATTTCGAGTTCCCGATCCGTCAGCTTCTTTTTGAATTCAGCAATTTTGTTGTGAAGCAGAACGTCCATCTCCTTTTTGGCCACCCGGTCTTCGGCCGTATCGGCGGAGGTGCTCAAAAAGTCGATCCGCTCGGTATCGGAATCTTCTTTAAGGGGCGCATCCAGGGAGACGTCCCACCCGTCCAGGCGCTGATCCATATCGACGATCTCCCGTTCGGATACCCCCAGCCGCTGGGACAAGAGCTTGGGTTTGGGATCGAATCCCTGATCGATCAGCTTCTGTTTTTCCTTTTTGAGTTTAAAAAACAGTTTTCGCTGGCCCTGGGTGGTGCCGATCTTGACCAACCGCCAGTTGTCCATGATGAATTTGAGGATGTAGGCCTTGATCCAGAAAGAGGCGTAATAGGAGAATTTGACGTTTTTATAGGGATCGAACTTCTTGACCGCCTGCATGAGGCCGATATTGCCTTCCTGAATCAGGTCCAGGAGGTTCTGCATCCAGATGCGCTGAAACTCCAGCGCGATCTTTACCACCAGACGGAGATTGGAGGTAACCAGCGTCAGGGCCGCATCCTCATCCTCACCTTCCCGAACCCGAAGGGCGAGTTCTTTTTCCTCATCCCGGTTCAGCAGGCGGTATTTGCTGACCTCCGACAGGTACCGCTGAAGCGGGTCGAATTTGGCCAGGCTCTTGTCCGACTTCTGACTGGCCGGGGTGTTAACCAGATTATCGATTTCCTTGCCCTCAAGGCCGGTATTCAATTTTCGGGGCTCCTCGTTTTTATTTTCTTCCGAGGATGTATTTTTACTTTCCGTATTTTCCGAGGGTGCATTTTTATTTTTTGTATTCATGATAAATATTTAACCCGTTATAAAGTTTTGGTGATTGGCTGAACCATTCTATAGCATCTTCTAGAACACTATATCAAGGTATTCAGGAGAGTTTAATCCAATTAACTGCGGATAATTTTGGTGGACAATCGAAACTGTATATGCTACCTACACCCTTTACCTTATATCGGAGCGCCCGTAGCTCAGCTGGATAGAGCAACGGACTTCTAATCCGTAGGCCGCAGGTTCGAATCCTGCCGGGCGTACCACGTCTTTCGAAGTTCCAAAAAGCCGATTCCCATGAGAGTCAACTCCAAAAGTCAGCTTTACCAACTTCTTGGAGGCTTAACCTATGGGAATCTCAGTACAATGCCCGCAATGGAACGCCTACAGTAAACTATCCGCCAAACGATGTCAATCTTCTCAGAGAACACCGAGGTCCCGAAGTCCGTTTCTGAAGAAAAAAACGGCAAAACCGAACAGGACGATCCCCAGCCCGCGAACCGTCAGGACATAGTACCCGCTCTTGAGAAAGGACCTCGATTTTCCCACCGCCAGGGCGATCAACATTTTTGAACCCACCAGGAGGAGATAAAAAATCACCAGAAACAGGATTCCGCCGGCGGGGTCGTTCTCCTTGGCCTGAAGGAGCATGGGGGCTCCGATGGAGAGCCAGAACAGATAGGGGCTGGGGTTCAGAAAATTGGCCGCCACTCCCTTGCGAAGGGAATGGGGCGGCACCGCATGCAGTTCCACCTCCGCCCCGGTAAACCGAATGGATTCGTAGCCGAGATAGGCGATGAAAAGGCCGCCGCAAAGAGAGATCACCCCCAGCAAGGGCAGAATATCGGACAATCGGGACAGTACCAGTATGATAAAAAGGATGATCGGGAGATCGGTCAACAAAGGAGACACCGCTACCTTGATTCCCTCGGCCGCATTGTATTTCAAGGTTTCCGATATCACCAGCGTGAGCAGGGGGCCGGGGGACAGCCCCGCGCTCAAGCCGAAAACGGCGCCGGAAAAAAGGTATTGGTATTCCATGATTCTGTGCCCTGCGCATCCGTATTCATACAACAGGGAAACGCTCTATCACAGGGAACCAATCCGAACAAGAAGGTTGGAGAAAAAAATCAGGTTTCCTTTCGATCCCTCTGAACGGCTTCCACATGACGGAGCACGGCATCCAGATTTTTCTCGAGAAAATCGAGTTGGAATTTCGCCGGTTTGAGTTCCCCTTCACGAAGATGGTGTTCCAGTTTTCTGGCGGCCTCGGCCAGAGAAGTGATTCGAACCGCTCCGAACATGCTTACCAGTGAGTGGGCGGCCCTTGCAGCGGCCGGAAAATCCCCGTGAGAGAACGCCTCCCCGGCTTTTGCCATCCGCCGGGGCGCTTCGGCCGAAAAGCCCTTCAGCATGTCCTGAAGAAAGGAAGGGTCCTTCTCGAATTCGTTCATATAGCTTTGCAGTTCTTCTTTCGGACTCGGATGCGATGGCGGTAAATCCGCATCCGGTTCGGGAGCGCATACCATCATGATGATGACCTCGTCATCGGCCACACCACTTTGGGTTTCACATGGTCTTTGATCGATTTCATTGTTTTGTGCTTGGGTGTATTAAATTGCGGACCAGGCCGCATTCAGGCCCGTTCTCGTCCGGATCTTCAGCGAACATTCTGTCGAACACGACCCGGTGCATGGTTTGATGAAGGGTTTCCATATCCACCGGCTTTGGAATATAGCCATCCATGCCTGCATTCAGTATTTTCTCCCGATCTCCTTGCATGGCAAAGGCGGTCAGCGCGATAATCGGTATCCGGGAATCAAAACACCCGTTTCTTTCATTCCGGATTCTGCGGGTCGCTTCCAGGCCGTCCATTTCCGGCATTTGAACGTCCATCAGAACCAGGTCGAAAGTATTGTTCTTTCGAAGGGATTCAATCGCTTTCAACCCGTTCGACACCGCGGTCACCCGGTGGCCCTCCGCTGAGAGCAGTTTTTGAAGCGAGATTCGATTCAGCCGCTCGTCTTCGGCCAGCAGAATATTCAGCGCGTGCGGAGATCGTGTATTGTTCTCGCGTTTGGATTCGGCTTCGGATGCAACGAGACAGGCTTCGAACACATCGAAATGCAGCTGAAAAAAGAATTTCGATCCTTCACCTTCCCGGCTTTCCACCCCCATGGCGCCGCCCATCAGTTCGACCAGTCGTTTTGAAATCGCCAGACCCAGCCCGGTTCCCGGATGCTTTTTCGGATAGGAACTTTCTATCTGAGTGAAACTTTGAAAAAGATCGGAAAATTTATCGCCGGGAATTCCGACGCCGGTATCCGTGACGGAAAACCGAAGGGTCCACGGGGCTTCCTCAAGGATTCTTTCAACCACGATCTTGACGCCCCCTTTTTCCGTAAATTTAATCGCATTCCCCACCAGATTCTTCATCACCTGCGACAGCCGGGCCTCATCCCCGATGACCAGATCCGGAATGTTTCGGTCCAGGATCACCTGAAGAGACAACCCCTTCTGGTTCGCCTGGACTTCAAAAAAGCGGCGAACCTCCTCCATCAGTTCTCGAAGATTGAATACCTCTTTTCGGATATCGAGCTTGCCGGCTTCCACTTTCGAAAAATCGAGAATGTCGTTGATGATATTGAGAAGCGACTGGGCCGATTCCTGAATCAAACCCAATTTCTTTCGCAGCCCGGGATCCTCATTTTCCGTTACCATTACCTGGGACAGCAGAATAATGCCGCCGATCGGGTTTCGTATTTCATGGCTCATATTGGCCAGGAACTGGCTTTTGGCTCGGTTCGCTTCTTCCGCCTGGCATTTGGCCTGCATCAGATCTTCCTCTATCCGTTTTCTGTCTGTGATGTCGGTGGCCAGACCGGTAATGCGGGTGATTTTTCCGGATTTTTCCCGAATGGGGATGACCCGGTCTCGAATCCATCGAATTTGGCCATCCGCATGAATGATGCGATATTCCTTGGAACCAAAGTCCAGACCGTGAGCATACTGCTCAATCATCCGTTCAATGCCGGGTCGATCATCGGGATGGATATCATCCAGAAACGAACGGGGATTCTCATAAATGCTCTGAAGGGATCGACCCCACATCTTTTCATAGGCGGGATTGATATAGATCGTGTGATTGAATTGAGCGTCATACATGAAAAAGACGGTGTCGATATTGTCGGCCAATTGACGGAAACGCTCTTCACTTTGCTGCAGGGCGTATTCCGCATCTTTCCTTAAAATAAAATTCCCGAGAATATCCCCGGTGATGCTGAGGAATCCGATATCCCCGGGAGTCCAGTTCAAGGTCCGCCGATCCGAGGTCACCGTCAGTGATCCGATCAGTTCACCGTCATGGTTCAAGGGGATCGACAACACCGAATTCATCCCCCATTTTTTCCACAGCCGTTTTTCTGATTCCGCCTCGGAAGGCAGGTCATCGACTTCGTGGATTTCTAGAATATCGGGTTTTTTCAGCTGCTCAAGAAACCAAGGGGAAGAACCCATTGCCAGATCCTTCATCCCTTCGCCGAAGGGATGAAGGTTTTTCCGGGTCCATTCATAAGCCCGGTCGATCCGGGTTCGATCGGGATTGAAAAAAATCATAAAAACCCGATCAGCATCCGTGAAATTCCCGATGGTATCGAGTGATCGGTGAATTTTATCTCCGACCGGTTCATCCGTCAGGTGCAGAAGATCGGTCGAGATTCCGGCCACTCGCTTTTCCATTTCCAGCCGTTTGTGGAGAATGTTTTCAACCCTTTTGCGAAGCCCGATTTCGGTTTCCAGTTCCTTGATCTTCTGATTGAGCGCCTGACGGGCGCTGATCAGATTATCGGCCATTCGGTTCAGCGTTCGAGAGAGAAGCCCGATTTCATCATGGGAGGTGACCATGGCCCGGGCCCGCAGATCCCCTTCGCCGATGCTTTCGGCTATTTGGATGAGATGGGTGACCGGCGTGCTGATGGTTCGGGCCAGGTAAAGGGACAGGAGAACCAGACCCGCCACAAATAGAAGTCCGATCAGCAGGAGCCAGTTTCGAAGTCGATCGATGGGGGCGAACGCGTCTTTTGTATCCCTTTTCACCACCAGACCCCAGTCGGCGGCTTCGATGTATTTGGTGCAGGCGACCACCGGCTTTCCGCGGTAATCCACCGTCTCGGGCAGAAGGCGTTCTTTTTCCGAGAGCGCATAAAAAACAGGTGTCGGCCTCTTTTCCATGGTTTCCCGGTCGATCCGAAGGGCGGATCCGAACCGCGGCGGATTCAGAAACAGTGCGTCTCCGTCCGGGGCCCGCTTCACCAACAGCACATCCCCCGTTTCTCCAAGAGCGGTGTAGCTGATCATAATGGGAAACACTTTTTTGACATCGATATCGATCAGTACCACCCCGATCAGACGCTCTTCCAAAAACAGCGGGCCGGAAAGATAACCGGACAGGCTCGGGCCCTCTTCCATATAATAAAAATCGACGGTGTTGTTCCGGCTGCCGCGGGTGAAGGCGTTTGTTTCGGAAACATCTTCTCCCCTGAACGCAGGATTGGAAGAGGCCCGAATGAAGCCGTCCGGGGATATAATGGAAATTTCCTTAAAAGTATCTATGGAATTTTTTGCGTCCCGCAAAATCCTTTCGATCCTCATCAGTTCCGCGGGATCCGCGTTTTGAAGATAGCGATGGAGACTGTTTCGAAGCTGGGTTCTGCTGGTGACCAGGGAGAGTTTTGATAAGTTGTATTGAATGAAATTTTCGACTTTATCTTTCTGAAGGGAGGCGATCGATTCGAGGTGATCCAGAACGAGCTGTCGGGTCGAGGACTTGACAATCAAATAGGAAGAAACGCCAAGGAGGGACAGCGGCACGAGGGCGATCAAGAGAAACAGCCATATCAACTTTTTATGAATTCCAATCGAATTCTTCATAGCCCCTTGGACAAAGTAGCACTGAATGCTCAAAAACGACGCCACTGCGGGGCGCCTTGGGATGGGCGTCGTTTTTGAATCAAACCCTTGTCATTCATTGTTCGACCGAAACCGCGGATCGGATTTTGTTCCCTCAGGAAGCTTTTTTGCTGTATTCCTCCAGCGGAACGCTCGTCGGCACGCCTTCATAAGGAGTTCGCCGCTTGGTTCGAGATACATGGGCTTCCCGCATCCGCTTCAGCACATCGATGGCATCTTTCTGTCCTTGATACATGCGGCACATGTCGATGGCCATTCCGGCCACCTGGGCCAGGGCCTGTACGAAATTGACGTCGTCGAGGGTGAAATCCCAGGGCTCCTCGGTATAAACCCGAAGTGCTCCGAGAAGGCGCCCGCCGACCATGATGGGGACGGAGAGAATGGAAGCGATACCCTCTTTTTCAGCCGCCTCCGGGTACTGCAGTCTCGGGTCGTCGGAGACATCGTAAATGGCGACCGGACCCTCTCTCAAGGATTCGGAAATAGACTCCATGGCGCTGAGGGGCCCCTTGTTGATGTATTCGTCACTCAACCCATATGAGGCGGCGACTTCCAGTTCCTGAGACTTTTTGTTGATCAGAAACAGAGTGCATCCCTTGACATCCAGAGCGGTCTTTATGCCCTCTACGGTCATCAGGACGACCTCTTCCGGGTCTTTGGAATGGGAAATGGCTTTTGTGATTCGGATGAAAGTTTCATAATTGATCAATTGCTTCTTCATGGACGGCCTCCCTTCTGATTGGTTGTATGCAATATTTCAGGTTGGTATTTTCCATCGCTTCCCAAGGCTTCCGACAGAATCAATGGGTCCGCCGGAAGCATTCTGGACAGAATTTCAACCTCATCGTGCCCTCCTGATAGGTGAATAGGTTAAAGATCCTGGAACGGAAACGCCGTATTGCTCAGGCAGCGGCAAAAGGGAGAATGGATACGAGAGGTCGCGAAAGCGTTCGAAAGTAGAGGCCTTTCGTTCGCATTGAACAAGAGGACCGGATGCGTCGGTGAATATCGGCTCTGCTCATTTTAAAAGCCGGCGAAGATCAGGTGCCGATTTCGAATATTTCTTTTTATGGCTTTATTTGTATCCTACTAAAAATCCAAAAAAAACACAATTAAAAA
The DNA here is from genome assembly GCA_041642315.1 of Desulfobacteraceae bacterium. Taxonomy (GTDB): domain Bacteria; phylum Desulfobacterota; class Desulfobacteria; order Desulfobacterales; family Desulfococcaceae; genus JAABSQ01. The sequence goes on from JBEPWQ010000016.1 coordinate 12,818, forward strand.
AATAAATTTCATTCTTTTTCGCGCACCCATTCCCAAGCCTCCTGCATTTCGTCCTTATCAAAATACCTGGCATTGAGGCCGCCGAACAGACCAAACAGGGCGATCCAGGTGTTTTTCCATGAACGATCCCCAATGACCGCCATTCGTTCGATATTTTCAGAATGAATTTTGGCGAACCGCAAATCCTCATACAGGGCCTCGGCGCTGTTCATGGTATCGTAATGCTCCATCACCAGAAAGAGTCGAATCGAGCCCTTTTCTTGAATGGCTTTTCCCAGAAGCTGACTGATTTTATCGGTTTCTTTGCGGTTCATGTCGCCGGTCAGTTTAAAGGCGAGAATTTTTCCGGTATCGTCTCCGATGCGTTCAAACATGGATGTCTCCTATTATCATTTTGATGCCGTTTACCGAGAATTCCTTTCTAATTACCAGAATTTTTGATATGAAGGCAATTTTTATTTTCAGGGATTACTGGTGAAAAGATGAATTCGAGTTCGCATCCCTTCGGTCCACAGAACTCTCGGCGATGGGCAATTGAGGGAATGGCGGCCGCCTGGCCTATCTCTTTGGGATATATCCCCATCGGACTGGCCTTTGGCGTGCTGGCGCAAAAGGCCGGTTTGACTTCCGTGGAAATCGGGCTGATGTCTCTGCTCGTATTTGCCGGGAGCGCTCAGTTTATCGCCGTTTCCATGCTGTCGTCCGGAATCGCGGCCGTCTCCATTGTTTTGACCACTTTTGTGGTCAACCTTCGTCATTTGCTTATGAGTTCCTCACTGGCGGTCCATTTTACCGGTGAAAACCGGCTCAAGCTCACCCTTTTCGCCTATGGAATCACCGACGAAAGCTTTGCCGTCAATCTTGCCCGGCTGCGGGAAAGGTCGCCGGCTCGACCCTGGGATTTGAACCGGTCCATCGCCCTGAACCAGACGGCCAACCTGGTCTGGATCGCCAGCACGGCGGCAGGGGGGTACGGCGGGCAGTTTATTCCTGAAAAGGCATTCGGAATCGAATATGCGCTCATTGCCATGTTCATCTGCCTTTTGATTTACCAGCTTCGGGCCCGCATCCACATCGTGACCGCGCTGATCACGGCGCTGATCGCCCTGATGCTGTCCCTTATACTGCCGGGTAACGGGTACATTGTGCCGGCCTCGGTTCTGGGAGCCACCATCGGACTGATTCTCAAGCATCGCACCGGAAAAGCTTTATCATGAACGATTTGGATTATCTGGCATTAATTGCGGGCATGGGGCTGGTGACCTTTCTGCCGAGATGGATGCCCATCCTTTTTCTGGCCAGACGCAAACCGCCGGAGATTTTGGTGGAATGGCTCGATCTGATTCCGGCCGCAATCCTGAGCGCCTTGCTGGCACCGGCCCTGTTCACGGCCGGTACCCCGAGGCGAATCGATTTCACTACTCCGGAACTGCTGGTGGCGGTTCCCACTTTTCTCGTGGCGATCAAGACGAAATCCCTGGGCGGGACGGTGCTGGCTGGGATGGCTTTGTACTGGATGGCGGGCTGGCTGTGGTAGGGACGGCCGGGAACCGCCCCGGGGAAGATATGGAGGCAGTTCAATAGGCGATATCGGGCGTATGTTTGGTCGCGTTTTTTCTGCGGTATCGTTTTGTGAGCGGCCGCCGCCGCAACAACACATAGGTCGCGCCTGCGCCTCCGTCACAAGATCTGGCACTGGCGAATGCGACCACCCATTTGCGCCATGGGCCCCGGGTGAGCCAATGGCAAACCTTGGTCTTGAGGACCGGCTTCACCGGCGAAGAAAGCCCCCGGCCGTGAATGACGGCCACCGCCTGTCGGCCCGAAGAGATCGACTCTGCCAGAAAATCCTCGAACACCTCCCGCGCTTCATGCACATTCAACCCGTGCAGATCGATATGAGCTTGAATGGAAATGTCCCCGCGATGGAGCCGTCGGGTTACCTCGGGGCTGATGTGGTCGCCCCGGCCTTCCATATATTCGGGGGTATCCGACACCACGAACCCATGCCCGTATTGAACCAGTTTTTCCAGACGGACCAACACCTCGGATTCGGTATCGATCTGCCGGCCCACCGGGGTCGGAAGAATGCATTTGCTGGTATCGTATGCTCTGTTTTCCTTCGTGATCGGCGTGACATCCGCCATCGCATCCTCGAAAAGCCGCCGTTCACAATCCGGATCGGTTTTCAAGGGGCGTTTTCGGGAGTGGATTTGGACCGGACGGGGGGAGTCGGGCAGTTTTTCTCTGTCGAGGAGGTCCTGAAGGTGTTCAAACGGTCGGGAGATGCACGCACTCCCGAATTGCTTCGATTTTAAGTGGTTCATGATGCCACCTCCGTTTTGCTGTTGGATTACTGAGGCAACGCGAAAATGTCTTTCTTCGATTCTCCTTTCCGGTAGCGAAAATAGTGGCTGAGAATGTCTCCGTGATCAAAGGCCATATCCGAGGGCAGATCCCTCCGGGAAAAAACCGCAAGGTGTTTGGCGTCGTCCTGTGCCGCCGGTGTTCCGGATGCCGTGGCGATAAAGACGGTGGTAACCGTATGCTGCCTCGGGTCGCGGTCCGGTGCGGAATAGCTGTGGAATTGCTCCTGGAGGGTAACCTCCAGAGAAGTTTCCTCTTTGGCCTCGCGCATTGCCGCCGCCTCCAGGGACTCGCCGTAGTCGACGAAACCGCCGGGAAGGGCCCACCCATGGGGCGGATTTTTCCGTTCGATCAATACGATGCCGCCCTCGACTTCGATGATGATGTCCACCGTGACCAGCGGATTTCTGGGATGTTCCGACATGATTCTTCTCTTTTCCCTAGCGGGTATCGTTTTGCCCCGCCATTCGGCCTGTCGAGGCGTGCCGGGGCATTGATATTCTCTCTTCTTTCTTTGGATGCGACCGCATTCGCGAGTCGAATGGAGCCCAAGAATACCAGCCATCGCCGTCCGGGTCAATCGTAAATCGCACCAAACCCGCAGCGTTCGCGGTTTCAGGAAAGACGGCAGACCTCCCCCAGCCGCCGGTCGTACATTTTCCCCACACCGTATTCCTTCCGCCGCATGAATTTGTCGATGGGCGGACCGGTGATCTGCATCTCCGGATTGGATTTGAGCACCTCCTGGGCGATCCGGACCTCTTTGGTGCATCCGGTGCTGTAGGTGGCGTCCTTCCCCACCCACTCCGGAGGCACCTTTCGGCCCATGATCTGAAAGGCCTGAAAAATATCGCTGTAGGTCTGAAACCGCCAGGTGTCGATATATCCGCTTCGCTGGACAATCTCCCACATGTACATCAGGTCGTCGGCATCCATTCCCGGTTCGTAGTACTCGGAAGGGTTGATGATGAAGGTCTCGGCGTAGCGCTCCTTGAGGTACTGGATGATCACCGACATGATCTTTTTGGCCATGTCGATTCGACCGGGGATGGAGCCGATGATGCCGCTGTAGAACATCACCGTCATCCCCTTGGATTTGGCCGCCCGCATCTGATCGATAATGGCCAGGGCCTTCATTTCCAGATCCTCGTGAGAGAACTTAATCACCGCCTCATGGCGGGGTTTGAAGGAGATGGAAACGGCGCCGTCTTCCTGACGGGAGATATTGTAGATATCCTGGGTGAATCGAAAATGGGCCTCGAAGAAGCGCCGGCGCTGGTCCGGTCCCCGGGAGATGACCCCGTCCACCTCCTTGAAAATCCTGGTAAACGTGGTGGAGGTGAGCGGCAGATTGAGGTTTTCATAGGTGCCGTCCGAGAGCGCCATGATATGCCGGTCGCTTCTCAGGATGGCGACCAGGTCGTTTTTACTGAGGTGTTTGTCTTCGATAATCAGGACGTTTTCGAGCTCCTGAACCAGAATATCATCCGCTCGAATGTCGGAAAAGTCGGGGTGGGTATACAGCGGCCCCTCTTTCACGGCGATGATGATTTTGTGGCCCATGTCGGCCAGATACCGAATGATGGCGATGTCCACCACGAACTCCCCGGCATCATGCGCCAGCCACAGCATCTTCTTGCCGCGGCGCCGTCCGTTTCCGACTCGGGTTCCGTTGGATCCGTGCACCCCGAGGAAACGGAAGAGCGGCTCGACCCCGCCTCCGGTCATGGGTCGATCGAAAATCTCCAGATACTCTTCCCGGGTGAACCCCGCTGCCCGGTCGGTCTCCCAGATGGCGCTTTCCGCCGACACCGCGAACAGCCGTTTCAGATGGATGCGGTCGATCTCACTTCGAATTTCCTGAAGGGTTTCGGGCGGATTCTCTCGGTCTTTGGGGTCGAGATGATTGATCGCCTGACGGAAGGCAGCCGATTTCAAGGCCGCATCCGTCCGGCTGTTGCGCCGGGTCTTTTCAAACCCGAAGGGATCCTCGATCTGGGTGCGCCGCAGAAAGATGTTCAACAGCCGCTTCTCCAGCCGTGACGGGATCATGATTTCGTCGCGGGTTTCGTGACGAAACTTCACCTCCAGAAGGGATTTCATATACTGGTTCTCGAATGCATCCTCGATCTGATCTTCCACCAGGGCCAGCACCCGCAGCAGCACGTTTCGGTATTTTCCCTGTAAAAAGGCGGTATGGGTGCGGTTCATGATGGCGTCGAACATTCGGTCCGAACAGGGGTAGTAGCGCTCCTCCCCTTCCGTATAGACCATGAACCGAACCTGCTCCGGACTGCACACCTCATTGGGAAAAGTAAAATAATCGAGGTGGTTCTCAATAAAGAAAGCCGTAAACCAGGCGTCCCGCTCCGGGCTTTTGCCCGGTTGGTGAATCTGTTTGGCCATCTGCTCCGGCAAAGCTTCTGAAGTCTTCTCCGAATCGGTCATCGTCTTCTCCCGCGGTCGGCACGCCGATGTGCAGTGCTTCTCGACTCTTTCTACCATGTCCGGGTGCGGATGGCAATGGAAGGGAAAAATGGGAAATCTCAATTTAAAAGTTGACGAAGCCTCATGCATATGGTCAAAAAATAAAAGAAAGCCTTCCGGAGAAAGCCAGCGTTCCTTTAAGCGGTGGCTGGAAAAAAGGAATGTACTGATTGAAGAGGATGACTCATGAACATCTGGGACCGTGTTTTTTTCGAATGATTTTATCCCTCCACCGGAGAGCAGTGGTTTAGAGCGGTCATATTTGGTATGGGATGAATTGCAGCGAGAAAGTGCATTCAAAGCAAAGGAGATTGGATGACTCGTATTCCCCATTGGATTCGAAAACCCGGAAGGCAGGAACTGGCGATTTTGGTGGCGGTGATTTTGTTGGCGGGGGGTGCCTGGGCATTCATTGAACTGACAGAGTATGTCATGGAAGGAGACACCCATGCCCTGGATGAAAAGGTTTTGCTGTCCATGCGCAACCCGGACGATCTGTCGGATCCTATCGGACCCAAATGGGTCGAGGAGCTCGGTCGTGATTTTACCGCCCTGGGCGGCATGGGGGTGCTGACCCTGCTGTCTGTATCGGTTCTCGGTTATCTTCTGCTGGAATACAAAAAGAAAACGGCGATTTTAGTGGTGATCTCGGTGGGCGGGGGGATTTTATTGAGCCTGCTTCTGAAGCAGGGGTTCGACCGCCCGCGGCCCGATCTGGTGCCTCACGAATCTTATGTGTACACCACCAGCTTTCCGAGCGGACATTCCATGATGTCAGCCGTTACCTATCTCACCATGGCGGCGCTTCTGTCCCGGATTCAAAAGCGGCGGCGAAACAAAATTTATCTGATGACCATCGCTGTCTTGCTGACTTTGGCCATCGGCGTCAGCCGAATCTATATGGGGGTGCACTGGCCCTCGGATGTTCTGGCCGGGTGGTCGGCCGGAGCTTTCTGGGCGCTCTTGTGCTGGCTGGCGGGAAGTTGGCTGCAGCGCCGGGGGCAGATGGAGCAGGAAGGGGTCGAACCGGAGCTGGCCCAGGAAACCTGATCCGAATGCCGTCGAAGTTTTTTACTTGATCGGCTCAAAACATTCATAATTATTCTTCCCGAATCCGGTTTATTTTTGACACCGGATGATTTTCCTGATAGATTTCAGTTTTAGATTTTTTTAAATTACGAACTCATTCAGAGAGATATCGTAAAAATTTCTTTTGTGCATGACAGGTTTTTCCATTATGCAAAACCCCGGGTCGGTGTACAAAACACTTTTGAAAGGAGATGAGGCAAATGCCTGAAGGTCAGATCAAGTGGTACAGCGAGAAGAAAGGGTACGGATTTATCGAAACGGATGACAACCAGGATATATTCGTTCACCATACCGGCATCAGAGATCACGGGTTCTTTACCTTGCAAAAATCGGATCGGGTGACGTTTGAACTCAAAGAGACCCCCAAGGGCGTTCAGGCGGTCAACGTCAGAAAGGCTTGATACCGCACCATCAGCGGGCTTAATGACTGAGATCTACATGGGCGGGGCCTTTCAGGTTTCGCCCGTTTTTTATCCATGGCGGTATAACGGATATAAAAAATGAAAACCCCGAAGAAATATACCTGCACCGACTACCGCCAAGAAATGCTCCTTCTGGCTCTGCAGCGACGGATCGGCCAGGAAAAACTGACGGGTGCCGAGCGACGGGAACTGGAAGAAAAGATTCGAAGGCTGGAGGCCGAAATGGATATGGATTAGGCCGACAAGACCTGGGTGACCCGCTCCTGATCCGCCTTTCTCAGGTAAGGGTGCATGGGAAGGCTGAAGATCCGTCGAGCGCAGTCCTCGCTGGCCGGGAAATCCCCGGGCTGATAACCGAGCCCGGTAAACGCGGTCTGCATGTGGAGCGGTTTGGGATAATAAACGGCGGTGGGGATGTCGGCCGCCTTCAGCCCGGCCAGCAGGTGCGATCGATGTGTTTCGTCTTTTGCCAAGATCGAATACTGGGCCCACACACTGGTGTAATTTTCCGGAACGGCCGGGAGGGTGAGGTCTGAAATCCCGGCCAAAAGTGCCCCGTACCGATCGGCGGCCTGCTGCCGAAGCACCACCTCTTCGGGAAAGATGTCGAGCTTGGCCAGCAAAACGGCGGCCTGGATGGCGTCCAGACGGCCGTTGATCCCGATGCGGATATTGTCGTATCTGTCTTGACCCTGCCCGTGCACCCGCACCGAGAGCATTTTGTCGAGCAGATCCTCGTCATCGGTGAATACCGCCCCGCCGTCTCCGTAGCACCCCAACGGCTTGGCCGGAAAAAAAGAGGTGCAGCCCACCGGCGCCAGTGAACACGTCTTCCGGCCGTGGTATTCCGCCCCGAAGGACTGGGCCGCATCTTCGATGACGAACAGCCCGTATTTTTCCGCTACCTTACTGATGGCGTCGTAGTCGGCCGGAAGTCCGAAAAGATCCACAGGAATGATCCCCCGGGGCGTGAGTTTGCCTCCGCCGGCATTCGACGGCAGCGGATGATTTTGGGCGGCATCTGTTTTCAGCGCCTCAATGGCCGTTCTCAGCCGGCCCGGATCCATGTTGAAGGTGGCCGGATCGATGTCCACAAAGACCGGAGTGGCGCCCAGCAGCCGGATCACTTCGGCGGTGGCGATAAAAGTGAACGGGGTGGTCAATACCGCGTCTCCCGGACCGACCTCGTAAGCCATCAGGGCCATCAACAGGGCGTCGGTGCCTGAAGAACACCCGAGGGCATGGCGAACCCCGGTATACGCGCCCAACCGCTTTTCCAGTTCGGTGATTTCCGGCCCCATGATGTATATGCCATGGTCCAGGACCGTGAGAATATTCTTTTCTATTGTCTGCCGTATCCGCCGCTGCTGGGCGGCCAAGTCGATAAACTGCATGGGATCTTATTCCTGGCATATGTCGGGTTCATCATGAAAGTGGGTCAGGGGCGGCTTGCCGATCGGATAGACATTGAACCCGATGTCGAACAATCGGCGGTGGTCCAGAATATTTCGTCCGTCAAAAATGAAGGCCGGTTTGACCATGGATCGGTAAATTTGTTCATAATCGAGATTCGAATAGAGCTTCCATTCGGTCATGACCGCTATCGCGTCACATCCTTCTGCCGCGGCATAAGGATCGGATTCATATCGAATCTTCCCGTCGAGGTTTTCTAAATCCTTTTTGGCGTTTTCCAGGGCCTGGGGATCGGTGATGATCAGCTCGGCCTTTTCCTCCATCAATTTCCGGGAGATGAAAATGGCCGGACTTTCCCGGGTATCGCCGGTATCGGCCTTGAAGGCGAACCCGAAAAGGCAGATCTTCTTGGTCGCCAGGGTATTGAACATGCAGGCCAGCATGTTGAAGACAAACCGGTTCTTCTGATACTCATTGATATGAACCACGCTTTCCCAGTAATCAGCCACCTCGTAAAGCCCATAGTACCGGCAGAGATAGACCAGGTTGAGGATGTCTTTTTTGAAGCAGGACCCGCCGAACCCGACGCTGGCGTTGAGAAAACGGGGTCCCAGTCTGCTGTCCATGCCCACCGCGCCGGCGACTTCACCCACATCCGCATCGGTTTTTTCACACAAAGCCGAAATGGCGTTGATGGAGGAGATCTTCTGGGCAAGAAAGGCATTGGAGACGAGTTTGGACAACTCGCTGCTCCAGATATTGGTCGTGAGGATCCGATCCCGGTCCACCCAGTTGGCGTAAATCTCCACCAGTTCGTTTCTGGCTCTGAGGCCGCTGACCGTTTCATCGGAGCCGATCAGCACCCGGTCCGGCTTCTCCAGGTCCGAAATAGCGGTCCCCTCCGCCAGAAACTCGGGGTTGGACAGCACCTCGAAATGGTTCTTTTTGTCGGATGCAAGCAGAATCCGTTTCATGGCCTGGGCGGTCTTGACCGGCAGGGTGCTTTTTTCCACGATGATTTTGGGCGAACCGGAGCATTTTCGAATCTGTCGGGCGGTTTTCTCCCAGTATTGAAGATCGGCAGCCATGCCGGCGCCGGCACCGAAGGTTTTGGTCGGCGTGTTGACGCTCACGAAAATGATTTCCGATTCCCGAATCCCCGCTTCGATATCGGTGCTGAAGAAAAGATTCCGGCCCCGGGCTTCGCGGACCACTTTATCCAGGCCCGGTTCATAGATGGGCAGCTTTTCGGAATTCCATCGGGCGATACGGTCGGGATTGATGTCGACTACGGTCATCTTGTATTGCGGGCATTTATGAGCGATCACCGCCATGGTGGGGCCGCCCACATAGCCCGCACCGATACACAGAATCCGTTTTTCGAAATGACCGTTCATTACTGTTCCAATCCCCCCGCATTCAGTCGGGCCAGTTTGAAGACGATCTCTTTTTGGCCGATGACCCCGAGTTCTTCTCTGGCTACATTTTCGATGTAAGCCGGATCTTTTTTCATACGCTGAATGGAACGATAGAGAGAAAAGTTTTTTCGAATCAAGGCTTCATTTTTCTGGACCAGACTGTCGCGCCCTCTTTCCATCACCTTCAGGTCGGCCAGGCCGTTGTCCCCGAAGAGGATAAACAGAAAAAGAGAAAACATCGCCAGAATCACTACGGAAACGCAAAAATTGTGTTTAGAATTCATCATCTCCTCACTCCCTTTCCGGCTGCCGCCAAGACTGTCTTTATCTCCGGACTCTTCATCAGGAAGGCGATGCCGCCGTACAGAGTGCATCCGGTGGTGATGCACAGAAAAAGTCCGGAAAAAAGACGGGTTGATGTGCCGCCCTCCCATGAAATCGTCCAATGGGCGATTTTCCATATGAAACATCCCATTATTAACGAACATATCAAGGATTTGCAAGCGGAATTCAATATTTCTGCCCAGTCAGGTCCACCGAGTCTTCGCCTCAGTGCCCACATCAGAAGAATCAGGTTCAAAATAGACGCCGATGAAGTCGCCAGGGCCAGCCCCCCGTGATTCATGGGGACCATCAGAATTAGGCCGAGAACCAGGTTGAACAATATGGCGATCACGGCGGTTTTCAGGGGGGTTCGGGTATCCTGAAGGGCATAAAAGGTGGAGACGACGATCCGCATCCCCGAAAACGCGGGGAGCCCCAGGCTGAAAAAAAGAAGGGATTCGGCGGTGGACCGGACGGCCGAGGCATCAAAAGCGCCCCGTTGAAAGAGCAAACCGATGATCGGTTCCCGCAGAAGGATCAGGCCGGTCATGGCCGGCAAGGTAATAAAAAAAACCAGCCCAAGCGCATGGGAATAGGTATCCCGCAGACCCGCCATATCCCCGGCGGACGCCATGCGGGAGAGGCTCGGCAATACGGCGGTACCCATGGCGCCGGCAAAAATGCCGAGTGGAAACTGTACCAGCCGGTCGGCATAATAGAGATAGGAGACGCTTCCCTGGGGAAGCAAGGATGCAAGCAGTGTCCCCACCAGCACGTTGACTTGATAAACCGCCGCCCCGAGCACCGCCGGAAGCAGGGTGCTTCCGACGCGTAACAGGGCGGGATGAAAAAAACGCGCCCTTTGGAAGAGGTGCACACCGTGTCGAAGGAGAAAGGGAAACTGAAATGCGAGTTGGAGCAGACCGCCGATCAGAACCCCCCAGGCCAGGCCGGTGATCGGTTCCGCCAGACCCGGAGATATGATGAATGCGGAGAAGATGATGGCGATATTGAGAAGGACCGGGGCCAGCGCCGGCCCCGCAAAGTGGCCCAGGCTGTTGAGAATGGACATGCACAGAGCGGTCAGGCAAATGAAAAAGAGATATGGAAACATGAGACGGGTCATTCTCACTGTCAGCTCGAACTGAACCGGATTGTCGGCAAATCCCGGAGCAAAGACACGCACCAGAAGCGGGGATGCCAATACCCCCAGAACCACTGCGAGCGCCAGAAGAGCCGAGGTGAACCGAAGCGCGGAGCAGGCCAGTCGAACCGCCTCGGGCTTCCCCTTTACAGAAAGGTACTCCGTAAAAACCGGAATGAAAGCGATGCTCAGGGTGCCCTCGGCAAACAAACGCCGCATCAGGTTGGGGATGCGGAAGGCGACGAAAAAGGCGTCGGAACGCAGGCCGGCCCCGAAAAATCCGGCGATCACCATATCCCGGACAAACCCGAGGATTCGGCTCATCAGAGTGGCGCCCCCAACCACACCGGCCGCCCGAGTGCACCGCTTTACTTCCGATTCGATGGTTTTCATCTGTTGCATGGTGAAATTTGCGTTTTAGGTCTTGACATAGACTATGGAGTTTTATATGAGAAGGATTTTCAATTATCTATGAAAATTTAACACAATTTCGAAAGGAGTACGATTTGGCAAATCATAAATCAGCAAAGAAACGGGCCCGGCAGAATGAAATTCGGCGGGTGCGGAACAAAGCGGTGAGAACCCGCGTGAAGAATGTGGTCAAAGAGGTGCGCCAGACGGTCTCCGAAAACGCAAGCGAAACCGCAGCCGCCCAGATCAACCATGCGAAATCGGTGATCGACAAGGCCGCAAAAAAGGGGATCATTCACAAGAGGACCGCCGCCCGAAAAATTTCCCGCTTGTCCAAACAGATCAATTCCATGTCGGCCTGATTTATCCTCATGTAAGAGCACCCCTTGAAAATCCGGCTTTTTTGCCGGCTTCGACTTTGGAACATATCCCGTAAAATCGATGGGATCACCCCGCGTAAACAAGAAAATGGCGCTTTGCCTTTCAGTTCGGCGCCATTTTTTTTCGTTCTAAAACTCGCCGGTCATTTGTCTGTAGATATTTTCGGCCAAGCGCTCCGAAATGGCCTGAATCGCCCGCCGCTTGTTGTAATCGGTCGCTGCTTTTTCTTCCATAACCCCGTATGTCTCCTCCTCGGAAGCGGCGGGTAAGGACCAGAGAATATCCCCGTCCCGTCCCCGAAGCCGCAGGCTGAGAGTGGCCACGATTCGCCGCTCCAGGGCTGTAAGCTCCCCCCGGTAAGAGACGGTTTCAAGCCGCATCGACTGAATGACGCCCTCCAGGACCGCGTCGGCTTTTTCGGGGCGGACCACCGCCTGACCGTGACGCGTAAATTCGAAAATCAAATCATTGGTAAAGATGTGCTCAATGCCGGTTTCGAGAGTCCGGTTGACGAAGATGGATACAAAAACCGTACGGGTATCTCCAGGAAGATTTCCTCTTTCTGCAAACCGGTAACCGCAGGCGGTCAATACCAGCACCGCGGTAATCAGCCGGGCGACCGGCAGCTTCCGAACTTTCTTCTGAAACATTCTCATCATCGCCTTCTGTTCGCTACCCGCCCGTTTGTCAGGTGAAAATTTCCAGATCTCCTACACAACAATATTGACCAGCTTCTTTTTAACGACGATTATTTTGCGGATCGGCTTGCCGGCCACGAATTTTTGTACCCGCTCGTCCGCCAGGGCCGTTTCCTTGAGGGTGTCGTCGTCGGCATCCGCCGAGATATCGAATCGACTTCGCAGTTTGCCGTTGACCTGGACTACAATCGTGATTTCTTCTTTTTGGAGGGCATCCTTGCGGTACTCGGGCCAGGGTGCCAGAAGGACGCTCTTTTCATGGCCCAGAGTCGACCAGATCTCCTCGGAAAAATGGGGCACCATGGGAGAGAGCAGCAGAACCGCCGTTTCCAGGCCCAGGCGCATGACACCGGCTGTGGATGCTTCCACCGGTTTTGACCGATCGATGCCGTACATGGCGTTCACCAGCTCCATCACCGCACTGATGGCGGTGTTGAAGTGAAACCGGTCTTCTATGTCTCCGGTGACCCGCCGAATGGTTTCGTGAATTTTTCGGTATAAATCCCGAAGATTTCCGTCCAATGCATCCGGTGAACCGGAATAGGCGGTGACCGGTTGAATCGGCTCCATCCAGTCCAGGGCCAGACGCCAGACCCGGTTCAGGAACCGATACCCCCCTTCCACTCCCTGTTCGCTCCACTCCAGGTCCCGTTCCGGCGGGGCCGCAAACAGGCAGAAAAGGCGAGTAGTATCGGCGCCGTAAGCCTCCAGCAGGGTATTCGGGTCGATGACGTTCCGCTTGGACTTGGACATCTTTTCCACCCGACCCACGGTGACAGCGTTTCGGCAGATGGAACAGTTCGGTGTTTCCTCGGACCAGTCCACCTGAGTCGGGAAGAGAAACCCGTGCTCCGGGCAGGCGGTGGTCTCTTTGCAGACCATTCCCTGGGTCAGCAGTCGGGTAAAGGGCTCCTTGCAGTCGATCAATCCCAGATCGTGGAGCACCCGGGTGAAATACCGGGAATAGAGCAGATGAAGGATGGCGTGCTCCACCCCGCCGATATACTGGTCCACCGGCATCCAGTAGTCCACAGCCTCTCGGTCGAACATAGCGGTGTCGCAGTCCGGGCTGCAGTACCGGTCGAAATACCAGGAGGACTCCACGAAGGTATCCATGGTATCCGTCTCCCGCCGCGCCTCCGCGCCTCCGCACTTCGGGCAGGTGGTCCGGGTAAATGACTCGAGGGTCGGCAGCGGGGACTTGCCCCCTTCCAGCAGGTCGGCCTCCTCGGGCAACTCAATGGGCAAATCCGATTCGGGGGCCGGCACCACCCCGCACCGGTCGCAGTGGATCATGGGGATGGGCGCGCCCCAGTACCGCTGGCGGGAGATGCCCCAGTCCCGAAGCCGGTAGCTGACCGTCTTTTTGCCGATCCCCTCTTTGTCCATATGGGCGGCGATGGCCTCTTTGGCATCTTCATTGGACATGCCGTCGAATTGCCCGGAGTTGAGCATGACCCCTTCCCCGGTATAGGCCTCGTCCATGGAAGCGCCGTCCAGGGGTTTCCCTTCGGGCCGGACCACCACGATGACTTCCAGACCGTATTTTCGGGCGAAGTCGAAATCCCGCTGATCGTGGGCCGGCACCGACATGACCGCACCGGTGCCGTACTCCATCAGGGCGAAATTGGCGGTGTAGATCGGCATTCGCCGTCCGCTCATCGGGTTGATGCAGTAGGCCCCGACAAACACCCCCTCTTTTTCATAGGTCTCCATGGCCCGGTCGGAGCGGTCTAAAAGCGCCATCCGGTCCACGAATTCGGCCACGGCCGATTCCTGCTCGGTGGACTGAGACAGCTCGGTGACCAGCGGATGCTCCGGCGCCAGGCACATGAACGTGGCCCCGAAAACGGTATCCTGCCGGGTGGTGAAGACCGAGATCCGCGTTTCGGAATCCTCGATGGGAAACCGGATCTCGGCGCCGAAACTTTTTCCGATCCAGTTTTTCTGCATGGTGGTCACCTTTTCGGGCCACCCGTCCAGTTTGTCGCAGTATTCCAGGAGGTCGTCGGCATAATCGGTGATCCGGAAAAACCACTGGGCCAGTTTTTTCTGCCGTACCGTCTTGCCGCACCGCCAGCAGGCTCCCTGCTCCACCTGTTCGTTGGCCAAGACCGTCTGGCAGGTTTTGCACCAGTTCACAAAGGATTCCTTGCGGTAGACCATCTCCTTTTCATACATCTTGAGAAAGAGCCACTGCTCCCAATGGTAGTATCTGGGATGGCAGGTGGCGATTTCCCGGTCCCAGTCGTAGGAAAAACCCATCTGCTTCAACTGCGCCCGCATGGCGTCGATGTTCTCGTAGGTCCACCGTGCCGGATGGGAGTTGTTCTGAATCGCGGCGTTTTCCGCCGGCATGCCGAAGGCGTCCCAGCCCATGGGGTGAAGCACATTGAACCCGCGCATCCTTTTGTACCGCCCCACCACGTCGCCGATGGTGTAGTTGCGAACATGGCCCATATGAATCTTTCCCGAGGGATAGGGAAACATCTCCAGCAAATAGTATTTGGGCGTATCCGGGTCCTCCGCCACCTTGAACAGGCCGGATTCATCCCAGTATTTCTGCCATCTGGGTTCAATGGCTTTGGGGTCGTATCGTTCATCCATGGTCGATCATTCCTCCAGAATCTATGTCGCGGCGGACGTCAAAAGCATTCGTATCCGTAAAACTTTTCTTTTCCCATAAGATGAATGAAATGGCAAGAGGGGTGAAGGGATTTTCTTTTTCTACTCCACCATCATCCGCGGCAGATAGAAGACGATCTCCGGAAAGGCGGTGACCAGTACCACCATCAGAATCATAATGAGAAAGAATGGGACGGTGGCCCGAAGGGCGTTGATGTGGAGCAGGCGGCCCGGGATGCGGGTCAGCCACGGCACTAGACCATTGAGGAGTTTGGTGGAAATGGCGGTCCGGTACTGCCGAAACCGCCGCCCCCCGGGGTTTCCATTCGAACGATATCCCCCTTTTGAAGGCTGACGGAAAACTTCCCCGGCTG
>JBEPWQ010000017.1:0-27872 GCA_041642315.1 Desulfobacteraceae bacterium
TTTGATATTCCAACTGAACCCAAGAGTGAATTCCTTTTCGGTATGCCCGTACGGAAATAACTCGTACGATAAGAAATGGAAAAAGATTTGCCTATGGGGTGATACCCCCAAAAACCGGATACGGTGGATTTCTGCGGATCAGCCGAAAAAAAAGAGAATAATACAGGTTTGACCCTATTGATTGGAGAAGAAAATTTCATTTACACTGGGAAAATCCTGAGAACGGCAATCTATGTAAAAAAGGAGATATGATGAGACGTTTAGAAAATAAAACAGCCTTTATCACCGGCGGTGCCCGAGGGATCGGCCAATCGACCTGTAAGATATTGGCCCAAGAGGGAGCCAAAACCGCGGTAACCGATATCATCGATGATGAAGGCGGTCAGGTGGTCGAAGAGATACGGAAAAACGGCGGAGAAGCCGAATTCTGGCATCTCGACACCTCGGATGAAGAGGCGGTCTCCACTGTGTTTCGACAGGTCAAGGATCGATTCGGCGCCATCGATATCCTGGTCAACAATGCCGGAATTTCAGGAACCAATGCACCGACCCACGAGATTTCCGAAGCCGACTGGCAAAAGGTGATCGATATCAATGTCAAAGGCGTCTTTCTCTGCACCAAGCACGCCGTCCCGTACATGAAGGAGCAATCCGGCGGCGGCTCGATCATCAATCTGTCGTCTATCTACGGGATCATCAGTGCACCGGACCTGCCCGCCTACCATGCCTCCAAAGGGGCGGTGCGGCTGATGTCCAAGACCGATGCGCTTTTGTATGCCAAAGAGGGGATTCGGGTCAATTCGGTCCATCCCGGCTATATCTGGACCCCGCTGGTGGAAGAACTCGCCTCCCGATCCGAGGAGGGGGTCGATGCGTTTCGTGAAAAGCTCGCCAAAAAGCATCCGGTCGGCCATGTAGGCCAACCCGAGGATATCGCCTACGGAATTCTCTACCTGGCATCGGATGAAGCCAAATTCGTCACCGGCAGTGAACTGGTGATCGACGGCGGGTATACGGCACGATAAAAAAAAGGAGTCCATCATGACCCAATCGACCTTTCGGGCCGGCGAGGTGCTGGACATGGCGGTCCAAATCGAACGTCAGGGAGTAACGTTTTACGAGTCCTGCCTGAAGACGGAATTGCCCTCGAAAGTGAAGCAGGTGTTTCAGTTCCTTCTGGATCAGGAACACCAGCATATTCAAACCTTCCGGGAGATGCGCCAGGACCTCTCCGATCATGAACTCCCCGAGAGTTATGCCGGCGAAACCGAAAGCTATATGCAAAGTTTCGTCAAAGACGAGGTATTTAAATCCCCGAACGAAGCGGCCGAAAAGGCGGCGGGGATCACGGATGCCTCTGAAGCGATCGAATACGGGCTGAAAATCGAAAACCGATCCATCGATTTTTATCAGAACATAAAAGGGGTGGTGCCGAAATCGGAACGGGAGGCGATCGATGGGGTCATCTTTCAAGAGGAGGCCCATAAAAAGCGGCTGGAATCGCTTCGAAAGGAGATGTCGGAAAAATGACGGCCACAGAAAACAGCGTTGTTTCCGCATCGAATTTCACCCGATTTCTGGAGGCGATCCTGGCGGAACAGCCGGTCATCGGCCCCCGGGAACGGCCGGACCAGCCGGGATTTTACCGGTTCGGCCGATTGGCGCAGGCCGAGGATTTCGCCCCCGACTACGGAACCACCACCGTTCCGCCCAAAAAAACCTTTGCGGCGCTTCGGGAAAAGCTCTTTACCTTCACCCTGGATTCACCTCCCAAACTCGATCTGCATTTCGATTCGTCCCCATTTGTCCTGCTCGGGGTCCATCCCTGCGATCTGGCCGGCATCGACGCGTTGGATCATGCCTATTCCCAGCCCCCGGCCGAAGTCCGCTGGACCGCCAATCGACAGCGGGCCACGATCATCGGGCTCGACTGCCGCCCCGATTCGTATTGCTTTTGCACACAGGTGGGTACCGAATCGAACCGGAATCCCTGCGATCTTTTCCTTACCCCCATGAAAGACGGCTACCTGGTGGAGGTCCATTCCGATGCCGGGGCAGCGCTTCTGGAAAAGGCCGGTACCCGCAAAGCCGGTGAAGAAGACGAGGCCGCGGCCGAGCAGTGGCGCCGGAAAAAGACCGAGGAAATCATTCCGGAATTCGACGCCCCGGTGGAGAAGATCGCCGATATTCTGGAAGCCGGGGGGCTGACCCCGGTCTGGAAGGAGACCGCCGATCGGTGCTACAGCTGCGGCTCCTGCAATACCACCTGCCCGACCTGTTTCTGCTTTGATATGGTGGATGACATCGAGCCGGATATGCGCGGCGGCGCCCGGTACCGCACCTGGGATTCGTGCCAGCTTCTCGATTTCGCCCTGGTCGCAAGCGGACACAATTTTCGCGGCGAACGGTGGCAGCGGGTCCGGCACCGATGGCAGCGAAAATTCCTCTACCTCTACCGGCAGTTCGACCGGCCGTACTGCACCGGCTGCGGCCGTTGCAGCCGCGCCTGCACCGCCGATATCAATATCGTGGATGTCACCAACCGGTTAATCGCCGCGGCGCAAAAGGAGGCATAAATGGCTGAGCCGGCTAAAAACCAGGCCGTCGACCGTACCCATATTTTCTATGTTCCGGAACGGGCCAGGGTGATGACCACCCGCCGGGAGCCTTCCGCCACATTTGTCGAGCTGGGGTTTGAAGACGGGCGGCCGCTCAACCACCACCCCGGCCAGTTCGTTCAGGTCTCGGTCTTCGGATACGGCGAGGCCCCGATTTCGGTCTGCTCATCGCCCACCCGGCCCGAGAGCTTCGATCTCTGCGTTGCGCCCATGGGCAATGTCAGCGGGGCGATCAGCGGCCTCTCCCCCGGTGACTGGGTGGGGATTCGCGGACCCTACGGACGGGGCTGTTTCCCGGTCGACCGGATGAAGAAAAAGGATCTCCTTCTGATCGCCGGGGGCATCGGGATGGCGCCCCTGCGCGGCCTGATCCAGTTCATCTGCGACAACCGCGACGATTACGGACGGTTCATGGTGGTCTACGGGGCCAAAACCCCGTCGGATATCCTGTTCCGGGAAGAGACCCGACAATGGACCGAGAATCCGGACCTCGATTTTTACCTGACGGTGGATGAGGCCGACGATGAATGGGAAGGCCGCACCGGGGTCGTGACCGAACCGCTCAAGGAGATCGACATCGACCCTGAAAATACCGTCGCAGCCGCCTGCGGACCGCCGGTGATGTTTCGATTCATCGCCATGGAACTGCTGAAAAAGAAATTACCGGAGGAGCGGATCTATTTTTCACTGGAGCGGCGTTTCAAATGCGGCATCGGCAAATGCGGCCATTGCCAGCTCAATGATCTCTATGTCTGTCAGGACGGGCCGGTGTTTCGGTATGCCGATCTTCTGAAGCGGACCGAGGCCGGCGAGGTCTGGGTGCCGGAAAAGGATCAGGACACCGCCTGAAAAGAATTCACCAAGGAGAGGCATGATACATTTAAAAAAGAAGCCGCGGGTCGCCTTTTTCGATTTCGCCTGCTGCGAAGGGTGTCAGCTGTCGGTTCTCGAGATGGAAGAAAAACTCCTGGACCTGCTTTCCCATGTGGAGGTGGTCGAATGGCGGGAGGTGATGTCCGGAAAAAGCGACGAATACGAGATCGCCTTTTGCGAAGGGTCGATCACCCGCAAACGGGACGTGGAGCGGATCGAATCGATTCGGGACCGGGCGGAGACGCTGGTCTCTCTGGGTACCTGCGCTTCCATCAGCTGCCATAACGCGCTCAAGAACCGGTGGCCCATGAAGGAAGTCCTGGAACTGGTCTACGGCGATTCGGGGGGCCACATCGACACCATCCCCGCCCGGCCCGTTTCGGATGTGGTCGCGGTCGATTATCAGATTCGAGGCTGCCCGGTGAGCCTGCCGGAATTTGAAACGGTCTTTACACATATCCTGACCGGCCAGTCCTATGACCCGCCCAATCAGCCGGTCTGTGTGGAGTGCAAACTGAACGACACCCTCTGCGTCTATGAAAAGGGAATGGTCTGCCTGGGGCCGGTGACCCGGTGCGGATGCAACGCCATCTGCACCGCCTACGGCGACGCCTGCCAGGGATGCCGGGGGCTGATCGACGAGGCCAATACCGAGGCGTCGGCCCGGGTGCTCTTTCGGGAGGACCTCCACCCGATCATGGCGGAGGTCGCCCGGAAAAATCCGCTGACCCGGGAGGAAATCCTGGCCAAATTCAGCATATACAACGACACCTCCGAACCCGACGAAGAGGGAGAATCATCCGATGACAACGCATAACTCGATCGCAGTCCACCACGTCACCCGAATCGAAGGGCACGGAAGCATCACCGCGGAAATCAAGGACGGGGCTCTGGAACAGGTTCGGTTCTCCGTGGTGGAGGCCCCCCGGTTTTTCGAGGCCTTTCTTCGGGGACATCACCACCATGAGGTGACCCACATGGCCTCGCGGATCTGCGGCATCTGCGCGGTGAGCCACAAGTGTGCGGCACTGAAGGCCACGGAAGCGGCCCTGGAGGTGGACATCAGCGATCAGACCCGTCTGTTGCGGCGGCTCGCCTACCACGGGGAGGTGCTGAGCAGCCATATTCTGCACATCTATTTTCTGGCGGGCCCCGATTTTTTCGATCTTCCCAGCGTCTTTCTTCTGGTGGAACGGGACCGGGAAATGGTCCGGCGGGCCATGCGGCTCAAAAACCTGGGATATGACCTGAGCAAAGTGGTGGCCGGCCGCCACACCCATCCCATCGCCATGGTGGCGGGTGGATTCACGTTTGTGCATCAGGCCGAAAACCTGGAAGCCATGAAGGACCGGATCGCCGAAGGACTGAATGATCTTCAAGACACCATTCGGACGCTTCAGGGAATCGACCTTCCGGACCTGGAGCGGGAGACCGAATATGTCTCCCTGACCCATCCGGACCGATATGCCTTCTATGAGGGGGAGATTCTCTCCAGCGACCGGGATGAGCCGGTGTCTCCCGACCGGTACCGGGAGGTGATCGAGGAATATGTCGTGGATTATTCCACCGCCAAGTATGCCCGGTGGAACCGGCCCGAATACATGACCGGGGCCCTGGCCCGGTTCAACAACAATTACGAGCAGCTCACCGACGGCGCCAAAACCGCCGCCGAGGATCTGGGGCTGACGAACCCCTGCCACAAGCCCTTTGCGAACACCATCGCCCAGGTGGTGGAATGCGTCCACTGCCTGGAGGACGCCCGGGATCTTATCGATACTCTATTGAATGGGGGGATTCGACCCGACCGGGAACATGAAAATGTGAAAGATCGGGCCGGATCGGGGGTCGGCGCGGTGGAGGCGCCCCGGGGGATTCTCTTTCACGAATACGAATACGATGAGGAAGGCAAATGCCTGTCCGCCAACATGGTCATCCCCACCGCCCAGAACCTGGCCAATCTGGAGGCGGACATGCGTGCCTATGTGCCGGCCATCGCCGGGGAGTCGAAAGAGACCATCACCCACCGGCTGGAGATGCTGGTTCGGGCCTATGATCCGTGCATTTCCTGTTCGACTCATGTGATTGACCTAAGATTCTGATAAAAAAAATCATTTTAGGCTTCCATAGGTTGTGGTTTTCTTAAGTGAAAAAAGCGAATTGGCGATTATATTTCCTTGTCTTTATTTTGTGGAATGCATAAGCTAACATCATTGCGTCACACACAAGGAGGTGAGAGAATGACATCCATTGTAACCGCCCGACTAAACGACTCCGTCGGGGAAAAGCTTGAGCGATTATCCAAGGCGACGAAGCAACCCAAATCACTGATAGTTGCGGAGGCGGTTCAGGCGTATTTGGAAAATCAGGAATGGCAGGTAGCCGCGATTCAAAAAGGATTAGAAGCGGCTGATAATGGAGATTTTGCAACTGATGAAGAAATCCGGCATTTTTTTTAGTAGTCAAAAGCCGCCTGAAGGTGGTACCCCGAACCGAGGAGAAATGGCGACAAGGCAACTCTCAGAGGAACAAAATTTGGATAAGCAGGAATGTGCGACTCCGGCGGGCCAAATCTGGAGCGAACCGGAGATCGTCCGCCGCATTGACGCGATGATCCGGGAGCTTCAATTGCTGCGTGAGATGGTGGTGAAACGGCAGTCGGAAAAGAGCGAAACCCATTGGGCTGATGAATTGTTCGGTTCCCTGGGCAATGGCTCATGGGCGGAATATGATTCCGACTTGGACTGGAAGAGGTTTAATATATGAGCCGGCATATCGCCGATTTTAGCGGCGATTTCGTGTACCTGGATACGATGATCCCTTACGCGCTGCTGCGCGGGATCAACCCGGAAGCGAAGTCCGTGTTCGATCGTATCCAGAAGGGGGAGCTGAAAGCCTATACTTCCGTATTGACCTTTGATGAGTTGGCGTATCGGCTGATGTTGGCGCTCATCAAAGATCAATATGGCGGGTCGCCCCTTGAAAAATTGCGGGACGAGGAAGAGGAGATGATCCGGCGGTTTTATCCGGTAATCGCGCCTCAACTGATGCGGCTTGAACATTTTCCGAATCTATCGATCGTGGAATTGACGAACTCCGATATCCAGGCAATGAATGATGGGATATTGCAGTATCATATCAAGCCCCGGGACGCACTGCACCTGGCAGCCATGCGGAAATGCAGATGTTCTAATTTGCTGAGTCATGACGACGATTTCGACCGTGTCCCTGCCGTCCAACGATATACGCTATAATACCCCTTTAATCGCTAACTCCTTTGGGCGCGCCATGCCGGCTCAGCAGTAGTATTCGCTCTTCTCGTGATGAAGATTTTGAGAAAATAAGAAGATTTTTTTATTAGTCCCGGAATAGATGCGGATTAGGTCTGCTGCAGGTATATTGAATCAAGAGTAGCTATTCATCACCCGATGCATTCAGGCGATCAGCATCTTGTTCGGGAAAAGACGGATTGATGCAAATCCCCGAGCCGATCTGAAACCCGGCGGGGGAGATCAGCCGGGGCCGTATGTCCATAAACCAGTGGAGCCGGGGATCGTTTGTATTGGAGTGTGCCGCGGTGTTGATGATGTAGTTGTAGTCCGGGTCGTCCAGCTTTTGGTACAGGCGGAACAGAATGTTTTTGAGCGCCTCCGCCAGGTGTTTTTTTTCCGCTTCCGTGATGTCTCCGAAGTCGGCCCGATGGATCTTGGGCATGATCTGAATCTGAAAAGACTCTTCGGCGGCATAAGGGACAAATGCCAGAAAGTGTTCGTTTTCATAAACTATCCGCCGCCGCTCCAGGCTTTCAAACTCCAGAATATCGCAGTAGACGCACCGCCCCTGTTCCTCGAAGTACCGATCGGCCTCGTGTTCCCGCCACCGGATGTGGTTGGGGAGAACGCTGGTGAGGATGAGCTGGGAATGGGGATGGGCCAGAGAGGTGCCCGCCTGTCGGCCGTGATTTCGGAAAAGGATGGTCATCAGGTTCGGGTGTTCCCGCTTGTTCTCCAGGTAACGGTGGTGATAGGTGTCGATCACCAGCGCCACCTGGTCCGGGTCCATGGTCGCGATCTGCTGATTGTGGATCGGGCTTTCGATGATCACCTCATGACGGCCGTAGCCGTTCATGTGCAGGTAGATGCCTGCTTTTCTGCGCTCAAGGCCGCCTTCGGGAACCAGGGCCGGGAACTTGTTGATGATCACCCGGGTCCGCCACCGGCCGGAAGCGGGATCGGTGTGCTCGAACAGAAGATCGGAAGAAAGATCCTGATTGCCCGGGCAAAAAGGACAGCCATCATCATGGGCAGGCGCCGCCTTGAATCCTTCAGGGTGTGCTTCATAATCTTTGGGCTTCTGATTCCGTGCAGGAGAGAAGACCACCCACTGACGGGTCGCTTTGTCCTGACGAATTTCCTGGTTTGACATGGGTCCCTCCGTTCTCCGCTTTGGATGAAATCGATAGGCTACGAATCACACCCCAGTCTGCACCTTCCTTTCGCTTCGAGAAAATAGGGTAAAATCCCTATATTCGCCATAGGGAATGAGCGGATTGTCCCGTTTTCTCCGTTTTTACCGGAATTCTCGATGAAAATATCTTGCGGACAATCCAATTTACCCATAAAAAGGAACCGAAATACGGGATATCCGTTATTCATGTGGGTGGATTTTTCTGATAGGCTTTTCGGCAATATTCAGGACAATCTGATCGGGCTCTGCTGATTCAGTTCGACGACGCCGGCGGCTGCTGCCAGGGGCAATCAAAGCCGATCAGAATCATCAGACGAATCCGGGTTCGGAATGGTACCAGAAAGGAGACACGGCTTGTATGCGCATTCTGATGGTGGCATCGGAAAATGACGGGATTCGGGGGGGCAAGGTCGGGGTCATCGGCGATGTGCTTCGGGACCTTCCCTCAGCACTGGCGGAGCAGGGACACCGTGTGACGGTGGTGACTCCCTCTTACGGATTTCTGCATCGGAACAATCCGATTGTCGGCAACATCTCGATTCTGTTCCATTTCAGGGGACGCCAGCATCGGACCGACATTTTCGAGGTGTCGGGGAAACGAAAGCAGGAAAATGTCACCCACATGGTCTTCGATGCGCCCTATTTCGAGGACGATCCCCCCCGGATCTACAGCGCGGATCCGCCCCACCTTCCTTTTGCGGCGGACGCCATCAAGTTCGCCTGTTTCAACACCGCCGTAGCGGAAGCGATCAAATGGAAGGTGTTCGGCGACCTGGACATACTGCACCTTCACGACTGGCATGCCGCCTTTCTGGTGATCCTGCGGGAATATAACGGCGCCTACACCGTGTTGAAAAACCTGCGAACGGTCTTTTCCATTCACAACCTGGCGTACCAGGGGGTCCGGCCGTTTTCCGACCATCCTTCCTCATTGGCCGCATGGTATCCGGACATGGTCTTCGATTATGACGTGCTGGTCGATCCCCGGTGGGCCGATTCGTTCAACCCGATGGCGGCCGGAATTCGCCTGGCCGATGCGGTCAACACCGTTTCTCCCTCTTATGCCGAGGAGATCGCCCGGCCCAGCGTTCATGAAGACTCCCGCGTCTTCTACGGCGGTGAAGGACTGGATCGGGATATCGCGGCGGCGCAGGCAGAAGGCCGCTTTTTCGGAATCCTCAACGGTTGCGACTATCCGGAAACCCTTCAAGCCCGGCCGGGCTTTTCCGAGTTTCTGCACATGTTGAAATCGCGGGCGAGAAGATGGGCGGGAACCCGGGATACAGTCCCGACATCCCATTTTCTGGCATATTCCGGATTGCAGGACCTGGAGATCAGGGACCTCCGCCCCGACATCGTTGTGACCAGCGTCGGCCGGATTTCCGACCAGAAAATGCGGCTGATGCGGGAGGGAAGCGATCGGTATGCATCGGGTCTTCAGGGCGTCCTGGATTGTCTGGGAGACCGGGGTGTTTTCATCATGCTGGGAATCGGAGAAGAGGCTTATGAGCAGTTCCTGATCCGGATGAGCGCATGCTGTGACAACTTTCTGTTTCTCAGCGGCTACTCCGAAACGGCCGCCGATGCCCTGTACCGGTCCGGCGACCTTTTTCTGATGCCCAGTTCTTTCGAACCCTGCGGGGTCGGCCAGATGCTGGCGATGCGGGAAGGCCAGCCCTGTGTGGCCCATGCGGTCGGGGGGTTGAAGGATACCGTCCTGGACGGCGCCAACGGATTCACGTTTTCCGGAGATACTACCGATGAACAGGTCAACGGGTTCGTGGATACCTGCCGCCGGGCCGTGGATCTCAAGATGAACCATCCGGATGCCTGGGATCGAATCCGCCGCGGCGCCGAACAGGCGGTCTTCTCCTGGGCGGATACCGCCCGCAATTATACCGATCTGCTCTACCGATCCGATTCAGCGCCGGCCCGGCTGTAAGGGGGCCGTCCACCTCTTCCTTTCCCTTCTTACAACCGCCCGTAGGTCCAGGTGGCGGTGTGAAGCCGCTGGACCACCTCATGCGTCAGGGCACCGGGCGCCATGCGCCATCCCCAGTTGACCCCGCCTCCGGCCGGTTGGTTCATTCGGGCCTCGCCGGGTAGCCCGAGGATGTCCTGCACCGGCAGAATCGCCGTATTCGCCGAAGACATCATGGCCAGCCGGATCAGTTCCCAGGCGATCTCATCGGCCGAGATGTGCCGCCCCAGGTATTGAAAGAGGTGGTGCTTGTCGGAATCGGAGGCTTCCTCTTCGTACCAGCCCCGGGCGGTGTTGTTGTCGTGGGTGCCGGTGTAGATGATGCAGTTTCGCTCCAGGTTGTGGGGCAGATAGGCCCCGTTCGGGAAGTCGTCTCCGAAGGCGAACAGCAGCAGCCGCATCCCCGGCAGGTGAAACTTATGGATTAACTCCCGCACATCCGCGGTAATGGTGCCCAGATCCTCGGCCACAATGGGCAGGGAGGGGAATTTTCGGGACAGCTGCCGAAAGAGGTCGTCGCCGGGTCCCTGAACCCAGCTGCCGTTCATCGCGGTTTTTTCATCCGCCCGCACCGACCAGTAGGCGGCCAGCCCCCGAAAATGATCGATCCGGACGAGATCGAACAGGATCAGATTGTGGCGAACCCGCCGCATCCACCAGTCATAGCCTTTGTTTCGCATGGCATCCCACCGGTAGAGGGGATGGCCCCAGAGCTGGCCGGTTTCGCTGAAGTAATCGGGCGGAACCCCCGAGACGGCATACGGCTTTCGGTTCTCATCCAGTTGAAACTGATCGGGATGGGCCCAGACATCGACACTGTCAAAGGGGAGGTAGATCGGCATGTCGCCGAACAGGTGAATGTTTCTTTGGTTGCAATAGGCCTTGAGGCGATTCCACTGTTCCAGGAATGTAAATTGTAGAAACATTTCCCGTCCGACAAGGTCGGCCAGTTCCTGCCGGGCCGATTCCATGGCCGACGTCTCTCGATCCCGAAGGGGTTGGGGCCATTCCCGCCAGGACTGGTTCGGGTACCGGGTTTTCAACGCCTCGAAGAGGGCATAATCGTCCAGCCAGTGGCCGTGGGTTTGCCGGAATCGGTCATATTCCGGAGAATGGGGCTTCTCCTGAAATCGGGCAAATGCGCGTTCAAAGAGCGTCTCCCGGCAATCGAACACCGCCTGGAAATCGACAGTCTGATCCGAGAACCGGGGCAGGTCTTTGAGGTCTTCGGCTTTCAGCAGATCCTCCTGAACCAGAAACTCCGGGCTGATGAGCAGCGGGTTTCCCGCAAAGGCCGAATGGCTGTGGTAGGGAGAGCCGCTGTGAACCGGGTCCACCGGATTGAGGGGCAGCACCTGCCAGTAGCGCTGGCCGCTTTGGGCAAGAAAATCGGCGAACCGATAGGCCTCGGGTCCCATATCCCCGATACCGTAGGGAGAGGGCAGGGAAGTGATGTGCAGCAGAATGCCGCTGGATCGAATGGTCATAAATTGTCCTCGCTGATGCAGAATGCCACCGGAAAATGTTTGAGCATGACGCCGGCCGGGATCGGTGCGCCGTCTTCCATGTGTTCATCGGTCAGAACGTTTTTCCATCGCAAAGGGGAGTCGATGGGCAGGATGATTTCCGTGTCCCGCCATACCTCCGGGCCCAGGGGGAATTCTCCTTCGGGCGTCAGATCGGTGTTGAACCGGGGTGCCACCGTCATGGCCCACCGGGTTTCACTGGTGCGGGCAAAGGCGATGAGATGATGTTTGAGGCTGCCCCGGACTTCGAGGGGGAGGTAACCGCCGTTTGCGAAGAGTTCGGGGTCGGCTTTTCGGGTTTTCAGGATCTGGTGGATGAGAAACAGTTTGATGCGTCCGTCTTGAGGGGAGGACAGGAGCAGCCGGATCAGCCCGAGAAGGTCGCCGTCACCGCCGTGTTGAATCTCTTCCAGATAGATGCGCCGTTTGGCGAAATCGACCGGGCGGCGGTTGTCCGGATCCACCAGACTGAGATCCCAGAGTTCGGTGCCCTGATAAAAATCGGGAACACCGGGGGCGGACATCTTGATCACCGTCTGGGACAGGCTGTTGATCATGCCGTAGAAGGCGATCTTGTTTTGAAAGGGAAGAAAATCGTTCAGGAAGGGATTGTCCTCCGATTGCTCCAGCAGCCGCGCCACAAACCCGGTGCAGGCCTGTTCATAATTTTCATCCGGGTCGATCCATGAGGTATGGCGTTCTCCTTCACGCAGGGATTTGATGAAATAGTCCTGAATCCGGACGACGAATTCGGATACCTCGACCTCTTCGAAAGGATAGGCGCCGAGAAGGGTCTGATAGACAAAATAGGTTTCATTGGCATCGGGAGTTTCCCGACCGTCGATGATCGATTTCAGAGGGCGGTTCATTTCCCGCCACCGGTGCAGGTGTTCTTCCCACCGGCCGGGAATTTCCGACAAGACGGTGATGCGGGCCCGGACATCCTCCCCCCGTTTGGTGTCATGGGTGGCGGTGGCGTTCATTCCGTGGGGCCAGGCCGTCTTTTTTCGGCGGTTGCATTCGTGAAAATCGGCCGAAGTCCAGCCGAATTCTCCGGGATCACCGCCCACGTCATTCAAAGAGAGCAGTCGGTTGTACACATACAGGGTGGTATCTTCAAAGCCTTTGGCCGCCAGGGGGGCGGTCAGCTGCTGAAATTTGGCGACCAGCTCCTGCCACTCCCGGTCCGGGGATGACAGGGACGGATCATCGAATTCCCGGAGCAGCACCCGTTGGATGAAATCGATCTCGGGGGCCAGATCGGGCGCATCGGTTTTTGCCTGGTCGATGGTGGTTTCGATTCGCCGCCGGTCGGTCTCCCGAACGGGGCCCGGGTTGAGGTAGCTGCGGTAGACCGGAAAACGGGCGATGATCGTCGACAGGGCCTGTCTCAGTCGCCGGCAGGAAAAATCGCTGCCGAAGCGGTTTCGGGCGGTCACCCCCTTGAAGCGAAAGGCGAGGTTGTCGACCTCGCCGGCCAGATGATCTTCGAGCACACGGATCCGGTGCCGAAGCACCATCTTTTCGAGCGGTTCCCCCTCCCCGGTGAACTCACGGTAGATGCGTTCAAAGCGTTCCCCGTTTTCGCGGCGGCAGAGCACGCCGTTGACCTGGTTCAGAAACTCATACCCGGTGGTCCCCTGTATCGGCCAGGACTCGGGAAGATCCTCCTTTCTTTCCAGGATCTTTTCCACCACCAGAAAGGCCTCTTCCGCTTCTGAGCGAAGCCGCCGCAAATATCCGGCGGGATCGGCCAGCCCGTCTACATGATCGATCCGCAGACCGGTGATTTTCCCCTCCCGCACCAGGTTGAGCGGCAGGGTGTGGGTATGCGCGAAAACCGCCTCGTCTTCGGCCCGCAGGCAGATCAGGTCGTTGATCTGGAAAAAACGGCGGTAGTTGATTTCTTCTCCGGCCCGCTTCCAGAATGCCGGCCTGAAGTACTGGCGGGACAAGAGCCGGTCCAGCCGCCGCAGGTTTTCCGGCTCCCCCGGCTCGGGGGAATGGCTTCGGACCGCCTGGTGGATCGCCTCCCGAACCCCGGCGTCTTCCTGATACAGATGCCAAAGTTCTCTCTTGGCTTGGAATACGGCTTCGGATCCGTCGCCGCCTTCCCGGGCCGATTTCAGCTGCCTCAGAATCTTGAGGATGGGGGATCCCTCGGCGCCCGGTTCCAGCAGATCCGGATAGGTGTCCAGGCTCAGAGGAAAAACCCAGTCATAATAGTGGAATGAAAAGCCGGTTTCGCCGTAGGTCAGGCGGATCAATCCGTCCGAGAGGGTTTCACCGTAGGGTCCTCCGAGAAACGGGGTCATCAGCCGGCCTCGAAGGCCCGGATAAAAATGGTTCCAGTCGATATCGAAGAAGCGGTAATAGGCGGAGGCGGGCCCGCTTTCCAAAACATCCATCAGCATCCGGTTCCCGTGGCTGAAGGCCATGTGATTGGGGACGATGTCCTGAAGCCATCCCATCCCCTTTTTTTGCAGATCGGCGCTCAAGGCGTTGAATTCGGTCTCGCCCCCCAGTTCCGGATTGAACCGGTTGGGGTCGGTGACGTCATAGCCGTGGGGGCTGCCGGTCCGGGCCTCGAAAATGGGGGAGGCATACAGGTCCGAAATGCCGAGATCGGCCAGGTAATCCACTATGCTGCGGGCGGCGCGAAAATCGAAGCCGGAATTGAACTGTATCCGATAGGTTGCAGTGGGTGGTCTCATGGGTTCTTACTCCAGTCGAAGGGTAAGCATTTCGCACAGGGATTTGAAAGCCTCGCTCCAGGCGGCGGCCTTGGGATCGCCGGCCTGGGCCCTGCGGCGCATTTTTTCATAGAGCCGATCCCGAACCCGGTTCATCAGATTCTGGACTTTGCGCAATTCGGTCCGGAAGGGGAGCACCGAGGTCAGGGCCACCGATTCCTCCAGGGTGCGGATGAGTTCGGTCTCTTCGGGAGATGCCTTAATCCGGTGGGCCGTGTCCTCCAGGTTTTTCCGGAAAGTGAACTCCAGGGTCTTTTCATCCAGGGCAAGGCCGGTGTGCCGGGCATCGATCAGAAGGTTTCGGATGTGGTCGGCATCGATTTGGGGCTCCGCCAGGGACCGGCGCAGGTCGGCGTTGACGGCCACTTCGCCGGCGGTATAGAGGGCTTTGGGGATGGGGCTGTGAGAAAGTGTCAGAAACCGCATCAGGGGTGCGTTGGCATTGTAGATCTGGCGATAGGTGGATTCGGTGGTCTCCAGGTTCGAGGCGAGGACCATGTCGAGTACTTTGCGCTGCTCGTCGTGAAACAGCGAGGTCAGAGAAAATTTATGGGCGGGCAGGTGTTTGTCCAGCGCCCGAAAGGTCGAGGGAAAATCGGCCCGTTCAAAAATCCCGAATACCTCATCCTTGAACTGCCGGTAATGCTCGTCGCCCTGATGATTTCGAATGCCGCAGCTGACATTGTGATCCCCCAAATGAAGCACCCCGAAATCGATCTGCTCCGATTCCCGGGTGATCTCAGAGGTGATGGTGACCACACCGGCGGCCAGCTTGGCCAGACCGGCTTCCGCGGTCTGATATTCCTGCCGGTCGACCCGGTAGCAGAACACCGCCGGATGTTCGGCGTAATCTTCGAACAGGGAGCTGATGGCATAGTGGGCCCCCACCTTTTTGAGATCCACCATGGCCGGTTCGACGAATTTTTCAAAAATGATTTTTCCGTTCCGGTGATCGGGGATGTTGCTGTCGGCTTTTTCCAGGATCTTTAAAAAACCGGGCTTGAGGGCTTCACCGTAAAACTGCTCCCCCAGTTGAATGGCCCGGCCGGCGTATTGTATGACCTGAACCGTTTCGATGCCGGATATTTCATCGAAAAACCATCCGCAGCTGGTATACATGAGCAGGGTCTGCCGTTGAATCTCCAGGAGTTTGAGGATGTCGATTTTTTCCGCTTCGGTTACCGGAGAGACGGCATGGTCTTTCAGGAACCGGTCCAGGGTTTTCGAGGACCGGTCCAGGATGAGGTCGATATAGGCATTTCGGGCTGCCCAGGCATCCTTCAGCAGGGATTCGGATTTTTTCTCGAAACCATCGGACAGCACATCCCGCAGCCAGTCGAGTGCCTCCCGAAGGGGCGCCCGCCAGGCCTGATTCCATCCCGGGTTTCCGCCGGAACTGCATCCGCAGTCGCTTCGCCACCGTTCGATCCCGTGGGCGCAGCTCCAGGCGGTGTTTTCATGGATTTCCACCTCGTCGGTGGGGGGGTGTTTTGCCAAAAAGGCGCCGTAATTGGTGAGGGTCGCCAGGTTTTGTTCCTCAATGTGGTGCAGGGCATAGGCCAAAGCCATGTCCCCGTGGGCGTGGTGATGTCCGTAGCTCTCTCCGTCGGTGGCGATGTGGGCCAGCTGCGGACCTTCCCGCTCTTCGGAAAAGCCGTCCATGATCCGTCCGGCAAAGGTCTCTCCGCTGCTCAGGATGCCCTCGAAGGCCACCGCCCGGGAGATGGGGCCGTCATAGAAAAAAAGGACGATTTCCCGGCCCGAGGGGAGTTTTTGAAGGTAGGGCCGGGAAATATCGATATCCCCGCCCTCGATATTCAGCCAGTCCTCCTCCTTCCCGTCCAGGGGGCGAATCCGTCCGGCCTGGTAAGGGGCCAGAATGGTGTACTGAATCCCGTGCTTTGCGAGAACCTCGAGGCTTTCCAGATCCACGGCGGTTTCCGGCAGCCACATCCCTTCGGGAAAGCGGTTGAACCGCGTTTCGAAATCCCGAATTCCCCAGATCACCTGGGTTTCCTTATCCCGGCGGTTGGCCAGGGGCATGATCATGTGGTTGTAGGCCTGAGCGATGGCCGAACCGTGGCCGCCGTAGCGGTCGATGCTCTGCCGGTCCGCCTCCAGAATGGCCGCATAGATGTTGGGGGCCTTGGCCTCCATCCATGCCAGCAGGGTGGGGCCGAAATTGAAATTGATCTTGGCGTAGTTGTTGACGATTCGTTCGATCCACCCCTGATCGTCCAGGATGCGGGAGAAGGCGTTGCTGGCGTAGCATTCCGCGGTGATCCGCTCGTTCCAGTCATGATAGGGATAGGCCGAATCCTGAAGCTCGATCGATTCGAGCCAGGCGTTTTCCCGGGGGGGCTGATAAAAGTGTCCGTGTATGCAGATGTATTTTTTCATGAAGCGTCTCTCCTTTGGCGGTGGAATCAGAGGTGAAGAATCTGTTTTTGCAGAAGCACGAAGGAGTGGGGCTGCAGAGAAACTTCCACCCGTCCGGTGGAGGGGATTTCATCCGGAACATTGCTGCCCGGCCCGTTCCATACCGTGTCCGCCGAATCGAGCCGTTTGTGCCAGATGCCTACCGGCAGATCCAGGGAAGGGGCGGCCGGGGCGTCTCCGAAATGGAAAATCGCCAGAATCGCCTCGGTTCCTTTCCAGCGATGAAGGGCCAGTGTACCGGCGGCCTCGACGCACTGGGCGGAGAGGTTTTTTTTGCTCAGATTCCGCAGCGCGGGGAGGTCCCGCCGCAGTCGAATCAGGTCCCGGTGCAATTTCAGAAGCAGACCATGGGTTTCTTCCTGCCGCAGATTTCGGTTCGGCCGGGCCTGGGCAAACGTGGTCTCGCTCTGAGGATCGGGAGGTTCCCGGTTCCAGGCGAAGGCGGCGAATTCCTCCCGCCGGCCTTTGCGGACCGCTTCCACCAGGTCGGGGTCCTCATGGCTGATGAAGTATGGGAAGGGGGCGGTGTCGCCGTATTCCTCCCCCATAAAAAGCAGGGGCGGAAAGGGGGAGAGCAGCAGCACCCCGGCCGCCAGTTTCTGCTGCTCGAACGAGATCATGGTGGACAGGCGGTCGCCGACCATTCGGTTGCCGATCTGGTCGTGGTTCTGAGCGAAGACCACCAGCTGCTTTGCGGGGATATTGCGGGAGGAGTTGCCGTGTCTTCGCTCCCGAAAGGCCGAGTATTGACCGGAATAGACGTACCCCTCGGTCATGGCCTTGGCCAGATCGCCGAGGGCTCCGAAATCGATGTAGTATCCCTCCTGTTCTCCGGTGAGCAGGCAATGCAGGGCATGATGAAAGTCGTCGTTCCACTGGCTGTCGAGTTCGAACCCGCCCAACCCCCGGGGCCGAATGATTCGGGTGTCATTGAGGGCGCTTTCGGCGATGAGGTGAAGATTTCGGTTGAGATTTCTTCTCTCTTCTTTCGCCAGAAGGGCCATCTTCTCCAGAAACGGTTTGGCCGAAAAATCATAGATGGCGTGGACGGCGTCCAGCCGCAGGGCGTCGATATGAAACTCCCGGAACCAGTCCCGCACATTGGTCAGAAAATAGGTGCGGACCGCGTCGCTCCCCGGCCCGTCGAAATTGACCGCGTATCCCCAGGGGGTCTGGTAGGTGTCGGTAAAATAGGGGCCGTAATCCCAGAGATAATTGCCTTCGGGTCCGAAATGGTTGTAGACCACGTCCAGCACCACCGCCAGCCCCTTTTCGTGACAGGCGTTCACCAGCCGCTTTAATCCCAGGGGGCCGCCGTAGGAATCCTGAACCGCAAAGGGATAGACCCCGTCATAACCCCAGTTGCGATCGCCCGGAAACTGGGCTACCGGCATCAGTTCGACGGCGGTGATCCCCAGGTCGACGAGATCGTCGAGGTGGGGAATGATCGCCTCAAAGGTTCCCGCTTCAGTGAAGGTGCCCACATGAAGCTCATAGAAGATATAATCGGCCAGGGGAATTCCGGACCAGCCATTGTCGGTCCAGTCGAAGTCGGGGGGTACAATCTGAGACGGGCCGTGAACCCCCTCCGGCTGGTACCGGGAGACCGGGTCGGGCCGCTCGGTTTCGTCGTTCAGGAGGTAGCGGTATTGCGCATCCTCGGCCACATCCTCGGCGATGACGGTAAAATAACCGCCCGCCTCTTCTTCCATGGCAAGGGTTCGTTCATCCGGGGGGAGAATTCGTACACTCACCCGTTCCTGCTTTGGCGCCCAGACGCGGAACCGGCATCGGCCGGATCCCAGCCAGCGGGCCCCTATTTCGTGGTGTAAATCCATATCAAACCTGGTTTTTAATTTTTTCGATGTTTATATCTGAATCCGGTCGCGGCTATTTCCATGGTATCCGCCCTTGGCTGGCCATCGGCATATGCCCGGCATCTTGTCGGGGGCGATATCTCCTCCGCTTCTTCGGCAGTGTTCAGGCAAGTGACAAGTGTTATAGTTTCACACCGATAGTCCCACACCGGGGCTTGGAATGTAAATAGGGGTAATCCTGTATTGTGTCCCTTTGCTTTTGGTAGGATCGGCCCGACAGGCGGAAAATGTGAAAAATGGATTTACAACCGTCCGACCGGCCGATAAGTTCGGAAGGGTGTCGAACCATTCACCGGAATTTCAAATTCCACATGGACCTGGGGGGGAGCCATGAGCACCGCTGAACGTACGAAAAACAATCACCATTTTATCGAACCATCCGGCGGACTGTCCGGGATCATCGACGGAGACCTGCGGTTCCGAATCAAGGACTGCGACCTGGCGGCCCTGGCCACCGGCCGCAAGGCCCAGAATCTGCGGGAAATGCGGGAGATTTTGAGCAACATTCGGGTGGACAGCCTTTATTTCCATTTCTGGGGCAGTCTTTTGAAGGCCACCTTCGATGACCCGGAGCACCACAACGACTTTGCCGCCTGGGCCTGGTACGGGCTTCATGATGCGGTGCTGGCGGAAAAACTGGGGATTATCGATCCGGCCGATTACGATCATCTGGAGGACCTGCGGGAGGCGCTGCTCGAGATCATCGAGGCGCATCTGGATGACCTCGAAACCGTTCCGTCGGCCAAGATCGACAACCAGTTCCATTTCATCCGGTCGCAGATCGTGGTTTTCGACACCGGCCGGATCGTGGAAAAACCGGAAGATCTGGCGGATGTACTGCCCACCCTGTCTTTGGGCAGCATCTTTTTTCACGTCATCGACGCCCGTCGGCGATCCCGGGAAGGAAGGGATGATTTCCAGGCATGGCTCGAGGGCTCCTTCCCGGGCCAGTGCGACGATCTTTGCCGGGAGATCGGCCGAATCGACCCCTTTTTTGGCGGCCTGGCCCGGCTTCGCACCGAATATGCGGCCCTTTTTGAAAACCATTTCCGGAGACAGTCATGACCTCGATTCTCGACGAATATGCCGCGGTGGCCGGCGAAGATGTGATTCATCACCTGCAGCAGCTCACCGAAAACCTGCGGGGACGCCGGGTGGTGCATGTCAATTCCACCCGGGAAGGGGGTGGGGTGGCCGAGATCCTGAACAAGATGGTGCCGCTCATGGAGGCACTCGGGATCGAAACCCACTGGGAGATTATTACCGGGGATGAGGAATTCTACCAGTGCACCAAAAGTTTCCACAACGCCCTTCAGGGCAACCCCATCGATATTCCCGGACATCTGTTGGATACGTTCGAAGAGACCAACCGGGTCCGGGCGGAGGAGCTGCGGCCGCTGCTGGAGGATGCCGACATCGTGCTGATCCATGATCCACAGCCCGCGCCCCTGCTGAAGTACATGCCCAACCGAAAGGGCAAGTGGATCTGGCGGTGCCACATCGACCTGAGCCATCCCTACCGGCCGGTCTGGAAATACCTGCGCGCGTTTGTGGAGGGCTACGACGCCAGCATCTTCTCCCTGTCGGATTTCGCCCAGACCCTGCACCATCCGCTCTATCTGATTCCGCCCAGCATCGATCCCCTGAGCGAAAAGAATGTGGATCTGTCGGTGGACGAGGTCCAGCGGGTGAGCGAAGAATTCGGGTTGGATACCGCCCGGCCTTTGGTGACCCAGATCTCCCGGTTCGACCGGTTCAAGGACCCGATCGGCGTGATCACCGCCTTTCACCTGGCCCGGCGGTTCAAGCCGGGCCTTCAACTGGTGCTGGCCGGCGGCGGGGCTTCCGACGACCCGGAAGGGGCGGCGGTTCTGGAGGAGGTCAAAGCGGCGGCGGAGAATGATTCGAACATCCACGTCCTGATGCTTCCGGCCGATGCCCACCGCATCATCAACGCCCTGCAGCGGGCCTCGGATGTGGTGATCCAGAAATCGGTCAAGGAGGGGTTCGGGCTCACGGTCACCGAGGGGCTCTGGAAAGGCAAACCGGTCATCGGCGGCAATACCGGCGGCATCCGCCTGCAGGTGGTCAACCATCACACCGGTTTTCTGGTCAACTCCCCGGAAGGCGCGGCCCTGCGGCTGCGCTACCTATTGGAAAACCCGGATAAAATGACCCATATGGGGCGAAAGGCTCGGGATTTCGTGCGGGAAAATTTTCTCCTCACCCGGCAGCTGAGAGGATACATGACCGCTATGGTGGCGCTGATCCACGGGTGGGGGGAGCGGATTGTGACGACGTGATTGGACCCTGCCTCGGTATCTATTTTTCCGGAAAACCGTCCCTCCGTTCGTCCATAAATCTAAGATTTCGATGGCGAGTGTTCTCTCGGATGGAACTACCGTTCCACCCGCAGGTAGGCAGGGTGTTTTGGAAATCACATCTCTTATGATAATAATCTTCTTTGGAAAATGCGGCGGGTTAATCTGTTTCGGGGTTTTTTCTTTTTTCCAAAACTTTCCTGATTTTCCGAGCAAGCGTGGAAATCGTGAACGGTTTCTGGATGAAACCGTTGCAGCCTCGTTCTATGATGGAGGTGGCCTGGCCGTTGATGGAATAGCCGCTCGACAGAATCACAGGCACCGTGGGCCGCGCCCGGCGGATTCGGTCGAAGGTTTCGCCGCCGTCCATGCCCGGCATGATGAGGTCGAGAATCACCAGATCGATGTCGCCGCCTTTTTCCGTCAGGCATGCAACCGCCGCCGCACCGGTATCGGCGGTGACTGCCCGGTAGCCCAGCCGTTCCAGCATGGTCTTGCCTACCTCGATGATCATCGCCTCGTCGTCCACCAGAAGAACGGTTTCCTTTCCACCGACCGGTTTCTTTCGGGCCGGCATTTCCGGTAACGCTTCGCTCGGGCTGACAGGCAGGTAGATGCAAAAGGTGCTTCCATGGCCTACCTCGCTGTACACCGTCATCATGCCGCCGTGATTCTTGATGATACCGTAGGCGGAGGCCAGCCCCAGCCCGGTCCCGCGGCCTTTGTCCTTGGTCGTGAAAAAGGGGTCGAAGACCTTCTGACGAACCGCCTCGGTCATGCCGACCCCGGTGTCGGTCAGCGAAATCTTCACATAACGGCCCGGCGGAATCTCGTGGCCCATGCAGGTCTCCGGGTCCAGATCAACTCTTTCGGTTTGAAGGGTAAGATCGCCGCCCTCGGGCATGGCCTGCCAGGCATTGATATAGATGTTCAGCAGCACCTGCTCGATCTGCCGCTTGTCGGCTTCGACCACCAGGGGTTCCGAAGACGGTTTGATCCGAATCCGGATTTCCTTGCGGGTGCGGCCGAACATGGCCGCGCTGGATTCAGCCAGGGCATGAATATCGAAGGGCTTGACTTCGTATTTGCCGCCCCGAACGAATCCGAGCAGTTGCTTGGTCAGATTCGCGGCGCTTTGGATGTATTCCTGGATGGCGGCGGTGTGTTCCGCGTGGGGATGCGCCGGGTCCAGATCCACGGCGATCAGAGAGGTACGCCCCTGGATACCCATCAGCAGGTTGTTGAAATCATGCGCGATGCCGCCGGCCAGTGTGCCGATCGCCTCTATCTTCTGGGAGCGTCGAAGGGCCTCTTCCATCTTTTTGTAATCGGTGATGTCGATGGCGATCTGGAGCCGAACGATCCGGCCGTCGGTCCATTCGATGGCACGGTCGTAATTGATGAACCATTTGCCGCAGACCGGATTTTGTCCCTGCCAGACGATGAGGCCGGTGGGATTTCCGCCGGGGTCCACCAGACGGTCATTGGTGCAGTCCGGGCAGGGGCCCGGTTTCTTCCGGAAGACCTCCCAGCAGATCTTTCCGGTCAGGTCGCGGCCGTAAACTTCGATCATGTGCCGGTTCGTGAAAAGAATTTCATGGGTTTTCATATCGGCGACGTAGATCATGGCTTCCACGCTGTTCAGGACCGTGATGAAGCGCCGATGGGATATTCGCAGGGCTTCTTCATGGCGCACCCGATCGGTGATATCCGTGTAGACCGCGACGACCCCCCTCAGAATCCCTTCGATCATCATGGGTGAGCCGGCGGCGATGACGTGAATGGGGGTCCCGTCCTTTCGGTATCGGATGGTCTCAAAGGCCTCCACGCGACGGCCGGCCATCACCTGGGCGGTTTTGGCGCTGGCTTCCGGAAAGTGCCGGTCCCGCGCCACCAAATCGTCGAGCGGAGCGCCGATCGCCTCTTCGGGGGTGTATCCGAACATCCTGACCGCGCCGGGATTCCAGTCGAGCACCCGGTGCCGTTCATCGAGGGTGATGATGGCGTCGGGCGCGTGATAGAGCACCGACTCCAGAAACTGCCGGCGCCGGCGGATCTCGTCCTGCGCCTGCCGGCGGTCGGTGATATCCGCCATGGTGACCAAGGAGCGGCCGTCTTTCAGAAGACTCTCGTGAAATTCGATCTCCTTGGGGCTGCCGTCCCGGCAGGTGATTTTGAACTCCCGGGCGCCGCCGGCGGATTCCTTGGCGGCCGGCCGCCGGTTTTCCATCGCAAGGCGGCGGTATTCCGGGTCCGGGTAGGCCCTGGCAAACCAGTCTTCGAGGTTTCCGATGTCCGCCCGGGTGTACCCGGTAATAGCGGTAAATCCCCGGTTGATCATCAGCAGGCGCCCGTCGCCGGCCCAGACCGTAATTCCCATCGGCAGGTTGTCGAAAAGGCTGTTGAGAAGATCCCGCTGACTCAGCAGGGTTTCATAGGCATCGATTTCATCGGTGATGTCGTGAGCCACGGCATAGGTCACCCCTTTTTCAGGGGCCGGATGGGAGACCCAGTTGAGCCATCGGTATTCCCCGTTTTTGCAGCGGTACCGGTTTTTGAAATTGATGACCTTTTTGCCCTTCCGCAGGTTTTCCGCCACAGCCTGCCGGGTGGGGTCGATATCCTCGGGATGGATGAAATCGGTGAACGGCACCGAAAGGAGTTCGGCCTCGCTGTAACCGAGCGTGGTCGTAAACGCCGGATTGACCTTGAGAAAGGTGGCGGTGTTGATGTCGGCGATGCAGATCATGTCCAGGGACATGGAAAAAAGGGTCTGCTGCTCCGAATGGGTATCCCAGATCTTGCTTTGCCCGCGTTTGCCCTGCGCCTCGGCCAAACGGCGGTTTTGGGCCTCGAGGGCTGCGACCCGGTTTTGCAATTCTTCGTAGGTGGGTTTTTGGGGCATGAAGGTGTCTGTCATATTCGGTTGGTTTTCTTCATATGTTCACTCCGCGGCGGCAGAGAAAACCCGGTACTAATGAATTGGAGCGACGGTGGTTTCAGCGGCTTCATGAAAACTGTAGTTCATTTAGCAAAGCGATTTCTGATTTTTCGAAAGACCTCTTTCCCTGGAATAAGTTTTGATTTCCCATTATCCAATTCCTGAGATCGACGTTCGACTTCTTTTGACCATGCTTGGTCAATATCCTCTTGGGTCGGTAAATTCGTGCTCATGAGGAGTTTGTCTATCAGGATCAAGCGGTCCTCTATAGGAAGGTCAAGAGCTTGTTCGTATATCTTTTCAGTGATTTGTTCCATT
The DNA here is from genome assembly GCA_041642315.1 of Desulfobacteraceae bacterium. GTDB lineage: Bacteria > Desulfobacterota > Desulfobacteria > Desulfobacterales > Desulfococcaceae > JAABSQ01. The sequence continues at coordinate 24,112 of JBEPWQ010000017.1, forward strand.
TTCAGGCTCCTATTTGCCCTTTTGTACTATTGCGTGTACCGCAAGAGTTGATACTCAACAAGTGGATGAAGGGCATCGCTAATCAAGCAAAAATCCGTCTATTTGAGTATCATGAAATCCGGTACACGCTATAGTTCGGCATTGTCTGGATTTTTGGTTTCACAAACTATGGATTGGATTCTTTATGACAGCTTTGGATGCGCGTCCTTCCCCAGAAGAAATTAGTTACCTTATTGGAGTGCCCTGTCAAGGATATTCTGTGCCTGGAAAAGGAATGTCTTTGCGAATATTCCGGGGATAATTGAGCTTTGAATACGGCCTGCCCCTCAATTAAATACGCATTTTCCCCTATTTCCATTCCCGGCGAAATCACCTTACCCTGAAAGCCAATATCCACCAAACAACCATTTTTGGTAAACACCGATCGAACCCGTTCCGGAAAACAGGGGGATTATCCAATGCCGAAAAAAGAGATCGATCTGGAGTATAAAATTGAACACCTCTCCGTTCTGAATGAGGATGGAGAGCTGGACGCGGACCTGGAGCCGGACATTTCCGACGACCTGCTGGTCAAAATGCATCGGACCATGCTGCTCACCCGCCGGTTCGACGAGCGGATGCTCAAGCTTCAGCGCCAGGGCAAGATGGGAACCTTCGGTCCCATCAAGGGCCAGGAGGCCTCCCAGATCGGCGCGGCGGCGGTGCTGAAAGAAAAGGACTGGCTGGTGCCTTCTTTTCGGGAGATGGCCGCCGAGGTCTGGCGGGGCAAGTCGATGGAGAATATCCTGCTGGTCTATGCCGGTTTCAATGAAGGCGGGCTCATCCCCGAAGAGAGCCGTACCCTGCCGGTCTGCATTCCGGTCGCCACCCAGATTCCCCATGCCGCCGGGCTGGCCTATGCGGTCAAGTTCAAGAAGGAAGAGGACGTGGTCATGGTCTTTCACGGAGACGGGGCCACCTCGGAAGGCGATTTCCACGAAGGACTCAATTTCGCCGCCGTGTTTCAGACCCCCACGGTGTTCGTCTGTCAGAACAACCAGTGGGCCATCTCCATTCCCCGATCAAAGCAGACCTATTCCAAGACATTGGCCCAAAAGGCCCTGGCCTACGGCATGCCTGGGATACAGGTGGACGGCAATGATGTGCTGGCGGTCTACTCGGCGGCCAAGGATGCGGTGGAGCGGGCCCGGTCCGGCGAAGGACCGACGCTGATCGAGTGCGTCACCTACCGCATGTCGGTCCACACCACGGCGGATGACCCTTCCAAATACCGGAGCGAAGAGGAGGTCAAGGAATGGGAACAGCGGGACCCGATCACCCGATTTCAAAAGTACCTCAAGGGCAAGGATCTGCTCTCGGACGACGACATCGAGAACCTGGAGGCGGAGATCAAATCGGACATCAAGGACGTGATCCAATCCTGGGAAAAGAAGATGGAGGATCTTGGCGATCCGACCGATATGTTCACGCACCAGTATGCCGAACTGCCGCCGCATCTGGTGGCCCAGAAAGAAGAATTTGAGGCGATGCTGTCCGAAAAGGAATAAGGAAAGTGAGGCGCATCCATGGGTAAAATGAATATGGTCGAGGCCATCAACCTGGCCCTGAAACAGGAAATGGAAAAGGATGAGGATGTCATCGTGCTCGGCGAGGATGTCGGGGTGGACGGCGGGGTCTTCCGGGTGACCGAAGGGCTGCTCGACGCCTACGGCGAGGAGCGGGTGATCGATACCCCGCTGGCCGAATCGATGATCGCCGGCGCCTCGGTGGGGATGGCCCTTCACGGCCTCAAACCGGTCTGTGAAATTCAGTTTTCCGGATTCAGCTACATCTCCTTTCACCAGATGGAGGCCCACGCGGCCCGGTACCGGGCCCGGTCCCAGGGCCGGTTCGGCATTCAGATGGTGCTTCGCTGCCCTTACGGCGGCGGGGTGCGGGCCCTGGAGCACCATTCCGAGAGCCGGGAGGCCTATTATGCCCACACCCCCGGGCTCAAGACGGTGATCCCCTCCGGACCCCGCAAGGCCCGGGCCCTTCTGGTCAGCGCCATTCGGGACCCCGATCCGGTGATTTTCTATGAGCCGAAGGCGGCCTACCGGGCCTTTCGCGAGGAAGTACCCGAAGACGAGGAGACCTTCCCCATCGGCCGGTCGGAGATCGTGCGGGAGGGCAAAGATCTCACCTTCATCACCTATGGCGCCATGCTCCAGCGCACCCTGGATGCCGCCGACACCCTTCAGGAGGAGGACGGGGTGGAGGCTGAGGTCATCGACCTGCTGACCGTCTCCCCCCTGGACGACAAAAAATTTACCGAATCGGTTCGAAAGACCGGCCATGTGGTCATCGTCCATGAGGCCCACCGCAGCTTCGGACCGGGTGCGGAAATGGTGGCCCGGCTGGTGGAGAAATCTTTCCTCTATCTGGAAGCGCCGATCCGCCGGGTCACCGGGTATGACGTGGTGATTCCGCTCTATCAGCGGGAAAAAGACTATATTCCCGACGTGAAACGCATCCTTCACGGGGCAAGGGAAACCCTCGAATTCTAAAAGACCGCTATTTCAGGAGGGAGGATATTACAGCGATGGAAAAAGAATTTACACTGGCCGACCCCGGCGAAGGCATTCACGAAGCGGAAATCATCGAAGTTCTGGTGTCTGAAGGCGACCAGGTGGAAGAAGAAGATTCGGTCCTGGTGATCGAAACCGACAAGGCCACCACCGAAGTCCCCTCGCCCATGACCGGCACGATCAAAGAAATCAAGGTGTCGGAAGGCGACATGGTCGAGGTCGGAGACGTCCTGATGATCTTTGAGGTGGAAGAGGAAGCGGCGGAAGAAGAAGCGCCTGAAGAAACGGAAGCGGAAGCCGAGGCGGAGGCGGAAGAAGAGGAGAAAGAAGAGGCCGAAGCGGAAGAGACGGAGAAGAAAGAGGAAGAAGAGGCGGAGGTAGCCGAGGAAAAGCAGAAAGAAGAGGCGGAGAAAGAAAAAGAAACAGCCGAAGAACCTGAAAAGGAAGAAAAGAAAAAAGAAAAAGCCGAGGAAGGCGAAAAAGAAAAGGCGCCGAAAAAAAAGGAGAAGGAGAAGAAACCGCCTGAAAAGGTATCGGACGAAGAAAAACCGGTACCGGCGGCCCCCTCCACCCGCCGGGTGGCGCGGGAGCTCGGGGTGGATCTTCACGAAGTGGAACCCAGCGGCCCGGGCGGGCGGGTCACTACCGAGGATGTGAAGGCGTTTGCCGAAGGCGGGGAGGAAAAGCCCGAAGAAAAGCCGGAAAAGAAGCCCTCCAAAGAGAAAAAAGAAAAACCGGCCGAGAAGGAAAAGGAAAGAAAGAAGAAACCGGCGCCGGCCCCACCGGAGAGACCCGAACTGCCCGACTTCAGCCAGTGGGGAGAGGTGGAGCGGGTGCCGCTTCGATCCGTCCGGCGGACCACGGCCAAGCGGATGCGGCTGTCCTGGTCTCAGATCCCGCATGTCACCCATGAGGATGTGGCCGACATCACCGATCTGGAGGCCTTTCGCCAAAAGCACAAAGGCGAAATCGAGGAAGAAGGCGGGGCCCTTACCCTGACCATTTTCGCCCTCAAGGCGGCGGTGGCCGCCCTCAAGGCCCATCCCCGGTTCAACGCCAGCCTCGATATGGATCAGGAGGAGATCATCCTCAAGCATTACTACCACATCGGGGCGGCGGTGGATACCGACCGGGGGCTGCTGGTGCCGGTGATCCGGGATGTCGACCGCAAGTCGGTTACCGAGCTGGCCAAGG